>JBAXHE010000149.1:0-5256 GCA_037139055.1 Betaproteobacteria bacterium
TTCGGGCGGGGCGCAGAACCTCTTTGAACAGGCTATTGCCCTGGGCGTCGATGCGTATCTCTCCGGGGAAATCTCGGAACCCAATGTGCATCTGGCGCGCGAGTCCGGAGTAGCGTACATTTCTGCGGGCCACCATGCGACCGAACGGTGTGGCGTAAAAGCGCTGGCCGAGCATCTGTCAGGGCGTTTTGCAATTGAATGCGAATTTGTTGATGTCGATAATCCGGTTTGAGACGAAAAGCACGACCACCACAACGAACACAACGATCACGACGAAATTCGTTTTCATTGGTTTTCGTTGTGTGCGTTGTGCCCGTTGTGGTTAATCAATTCTCTTTGGAGTCGTTATGAACTACGTTTTCCCGCCTGCGCCGCAGGTTGTTCTTCCCATCGTCGGGAGTGACGCTGTTTTTCCGGTACGCCGCGTGTATTGCGTCGGTCAGAATTACTCGGATCATTCGATCGAGATGGGCGTCGATACCCGTGAGCCGCCGTTTTTCTTCAGCAAGCCGGCCGATGCGCTGGTTCCCGGTGGGGGCGATGTGGCCTATCCGCCGATGACCGAGAATCTGCAGCATGAGGTGGAGCTTGTGATCGTGATTGGCCAGGGCGGGTCGAATATTCCGACCGAACAGGCGCTGGATCATGTGTTTGGTTATGCCGTCGGTTTTGATCTGACCCGGCGTGATCTGCAGGCGCGCGCCAAAGAGAAGAAGCAGCCGTGGGAAATGGGCAAGGGTCTTGATCAGGGTGGACCGATCTCGGCGATCAAGCCGGTCGCGTTGGCCGGGCATCCTGGAAAAGGGTCGATTTCGCTCAAGGTCAATGGCCAATTGCGCCAGAACGGCGATTTGTCGCGCATGACCTGGAAGGTGGCGGAAATCGTGGCCAATCTGTCGAGCTATATCCGCCTGGCGGCAGGCGATCTGATCTTTACCGGAACGCCGTCCGGGGTGTCGCCGGTGGTTCGCGGTGATGTGCTTGAAGGGGTCATTGAAGGGGTTGGCGAACTGCGCGTCAGAATCGTTTAATCAGACGCTGGTGAAAACCCGTTATCAGGACTGTGCGTCCTACCTGACCAAGGATGGTTCCGAGATCAGGGAGTTGATGCATCCCGATCAGCACGGCAACGTCAAGCAGAGTCTGGCTGAGGCGATCATTCACCCCGGGCAGAAAACGCAGCGGCACCGCCACCGCGAGAGCGAAGAGCTTTACTTCGTTACCCAGGGGGCGGGGCGCATGACGCTTGATAATAATGTTTTCACCATCGCGGTCGGCGATACCGTGCTGATTGCACCCGGGACGCCGCATTGTGTGGAGGCGACGGGGACGTCGCCGCTGCACATTCTGTGCTGCTGCAGCCCGGCTTACCAGCACGACGATACGGAGATTCTCGCGGAGGATCTGGGCTAGTCTATTTGTCGGCAGGAGGGTCGAAGCAGCGCGATTTCGGCTATGCTCGCTGGTCTTGCCGATCATTGTCCCGAGCTTTCTGATGTTTCTCCGCCAGTCCCGCCTGATCCTGCTGCACGCTTTGCCCATGCTGATCGCTCAGTTGGCGTCGATGGGCATGATGGTGATTGATACCGTGTTGCTTGGCCATTACGGGACCGAGGATCTGGCCGCAGTGGCCGTCGGTGGCGGCATTTATATTGCCGTCGTCTTTGCCCTGACCGGCGTGTTGCAGGCCGTTTCGCCGACCGTGTCGCATCTCAAGGGCGCTGGCCGTACCGACGAGATTGCCGGTGCCCTGCAGCAGTGTTTCTGGCTGGCGATCTTGCTGGCGGTTCCCGGCGTGCTCTTCCTGCTGCATCCCGATGCCTTGCTGGCGCTCTCGGATATTGAGCCGGGGGTCGAGGTCAAAGTTCGAGCGTATCTTGCCGTGCTCGCCTGGGGGATGCCGGCGGTGTTGTTTTATCGCACCTTCTATTCATTTTGTAATGCTCTCGGACAGCCGCGTCCGCTGATGCTGATCTCGCTCGTCTGCACCTTGCTGCACGGTTTTCTGGCCTGGACCCTGGTCAGTGGCTGGCAGGGCCATGACGGCTGGGGCGTGGTCGGTTGCGGCCTGTCGAATGCGCTGGTCGGCTGGTTCGCGTTGAGCTGCGGGACGGTCTTCGTGTTTTTTGGGCCATCACTGGCTCCCTATCAGCTCACGCGCCATTTTCAGTGGCCCCGCTTCGGGATGATGCGCGAGCTGATCCGCCTCGGTCTGCCGATGGGTTTTTCCAATTTTGTTGAAATATCCTCCTTTACCCTGACCGCGCTCTTTGTTGCGCAACTGGGTGCACCGGTCGTCGCTGGGCATCGCATCGTCGCCAATCTGGCAGCGATCTGCTACATGTTGCCGTTGTCTCTGGGTATTGCCACGCTGGCGCAGGTTGGGCTGGCTGCTGGCGCACGTGACTGGTCGCGGGCAAAGGCGGCCGCAGTGACCGGTATGCTGCTGGCCTGTGCTCTGGCGGCGGTACTTGGCGGCGTGTTGTGGGCCAGTTCCGACTGGCTGATTACGGCGTATACCAGTGACCCGGTGGTGCGTCGGGTCTCGTTCACGCTGGTGTTCTATGTCGTCATCTATCAGATTTTTGATGCCGCGCAGACGCTGGCGGCCTTTGCCTTGCGCGGCTACAAAATTACCTTCGTGCCGATGCTGGTGCATATTTTCTGCTTCTGGGGCGTCGCGTTGTATGGCGGCTGGTTTTTGTCCTTTCGTCTGCCCGAGCCGATGGGCGTTGCCGGTTTCTGGATCGCGTCGGTGGTCAGTCTGGTGCTGGCGGCCATTCTCCTGGGTGCCTTGTTATGGAAGGCCGTGCGCAGTCATGGCGATACTACGCTCTTAGCCGCGCAGCCATCCGCGCAGCAATGAATTCTTCTGTTTACCGAGGCTCAGCCTGGCGGTGTCGGAGGGGGCCGGGTCAAGGCAAACGGTGAATTCCATCAGTTCGTCGCGACGGAAGGCATGCACCCGGATCGTGTCTTCATCCTGACAACGGGCCAGATGCTTGTCCAGCGTTGAAGCGCTGACGCGCAATCCACCTATGGCCAGCAACATATCTCCCGCCGACAGGCCGGCTTTCTGGGCCGCACCTCCGTCGTAAACCGTTGCCAGATTGACCTCGCTGCCTTCATTGCTGGTCTTGACTCCCAGTGATGGGACTCTCGCCTTCTCCCATTCGATCATGATGCCGAAGGGCGCCAGCCATTTTTTCAGCGGGAGTTCGGCCGTGCCATCGACATAGTCGGCAAAGAAACGTCTCAGACTCAGCCCGGAGAGTTCTTCGGCGATCCGGCGGATGTCATCCTCGCCAACCCCTGTGCCGGTTTTTCCGAAGCGTTCCCACAGGGCCAGCATGACCGTGTCGAGCGAAACCTTGCCTCCGGTTTTGGCGCGCAGGGTCAAATCCAGTCCGAGCGCCAGCAGCGCTCCCTTGGCGTAGTAGCTGACCACCGCATTGGGGGTGTTCTCGTCCGGACGGTAGAACTTGCTCCAGGCGTCAAAGCTCGACTCAGCCAGAGATTGGTGCAGGCGGCCGGGCGCGCGGTGGACATTGCAGATGGTTTTGGCCATGAGCTTCAGCCAGTCTTCAAGCTGGATGATGCCGCTACGCAGCAGCAGATCGTCATAATACGAAGTGAAGCCTTCAAAAGCCCAGAGCAGTGAAGTGTAGTTCTCACGCTCTAGATCGTAGGGGGTAAAGGCGGCGGGCTTGATGCGCTTGACGTTCCAGGTGTGGAAGTACTCGTGGCTGCACAGTCCGAGGAAGGTCTGATAGCCCTCGCTAATGCCTCCCATGCCGCGATAGGGCAGGTCGTTGCGCGAGCAGAGCAGCGCTGTCGAGGCGCGGTGTTCGAGGCCGCCGTAACCGTCGCCAACGGCCGTGACGAGGAAGGTGTAACGCGACATTGGCGCGGGTTCGCCGAAAAAGCGGATTTGTGTTTCGCAGATGCGTTTGAGGTCGGCGGTCAGGCGTTCGAGGTCGGCGTCGTGCCGACCAGTGATGGCGATGTCGTGGGGTGCGCCGCAAGCGTCAAAGTGGGCGAGCGTGAAACACCCCATTTCCACCGGGTGGTCAATCAGCTCGTCGTAGTTCTCCGCCTGGTAAAGCCCGAAGCCATGGCGCGCCGCCCCCTTTTTTCCTGCACGGGCAGGTTCCAGCGCCGTGGCGATACGCCAGTCCTTGAAGACTTTGCCTTGCGGGGGCAAGAGTTCGACGAGGCACGGTGAGTCTTCCTGGCCGAGCACGCGCAGGAAAACGCTGGTGCCGTTGAAGAAGGCGTGTGTTTCATCCAGATGCGCGCCGCGTACCGAGAGATCCCAGGCGTAGACTTCATAGGTCAGGGTGAGCGGGGCCGCCGGTTTCAGCGCGTCAGCCTGCCAGGTGTTTTTGTCGATCTTGCGGATGCGAATAGTTTTTCCGCCGCATTCGGCGCGTATTGAAATGACATTACGGGCAAAGTCGCGAATCAGGTAGCTGCCGGGAATCCACGCCGGGAGCGCAAAGCGCTGCCCACTGGCCGCGGGGTGGTCCACCGTGCAGCAAACCTCAAAGCGGTGTGCGGCGGGGTGGCTGGGGCGGATGGCGTAGCGAATCGGGGGCGGGGTCATGCGGCACTTTCTAATCGGTGGGCCACGCGGCGAGGACAACTTCCGACGGCCGAGAGGACTGAATCAACAGGGAACTAAGTCAATGACTATACTTCCAACAACGTTTTGTAATATGCTACTTTCGTTAAGCCAACTCCCTATGGGGTTACGGTGCCGTCAGTACAGGATCATGGATCGTTAGAGAGGGAGAATTATGCGTCAGAATTTGCCGGTCACCAATGTGGAAACCCTGCTCCCGGAAGGCGAATTCATTTATTCGCGGACCGACCTTAAAAGCATCATTGTCGAAGCCAACGCCGCGTTTTGCAATGTCAGTGGCTATCCGCGCGAAGAGATGATCGGGCAGCCGCATAATATGGTTCGCCATCCGGACATGCCCGAGGCGGCTTTCGAAGATATGTGGCGCGATTTGAAATCCGGGATGCCCTGGCGTGGCGTGGTCAAGAACCGGCGCAGTGATGGCGGTTTTTACTGGGTTGTGGCCAATGTCACGCCGGTACGTGAAAACGGTCAGATTACTGGCTTTCAGTCAGTGCGCAGTCGGCCATCGCGTGAGGAAGTCGAGGCGGCCCAGGCGGCCTATGCGCGGATCAAACAGGGCGCAACGGACCTGATCGTTCAGAATGGGCGGGCAGTCAAGGTGCGAGCCG
>JBAXHE010000150.1:0-5213 GCA_037139055.1 Betaproteobacteria bacterium
ATTCCAGCCCTGATACTGGGCATTGGCAAAAAACGCCAGTGCCAGCAATCCAATGATGAGGTTGCTCTTGATCATCTCAGTCGTCCTCGTCGCCGTTCTCTTCGTCGTCACCGCCACCGAGATCGCTCTCACCCCAGCGCCGTGATTCAAATGCGCTGCGCCGCCAGCGCGAGATCAGCGGGAAGGCGGTGAGAAAGAGCATGACCAAGATGTAGTTCGACCAGCCCACTGGGTTGCGCACGATTTCCACCGTATCGACCACGGCATCGCGGCTGTCCTTGCCCAACTCGTATTCAATGGTCAGGTAGTAGCTCCCTGGGGGAATGTCCTTGTACAGAATGGCGTCATCGCGCGCCCCCTCGGTCCAGCTTTCGCCTTCATCGACCCCTCGGTAGTAACTGATTTCCTGCGACCCCTGAAAAGCTTCGCCGGTGTTCTTTTCGACCAGCGTGCTGGTAATCTCCACCCAGTTATTTTCCACGCTGGTGACGTGTCTCAGGCGCAGCGCCTGAGCGTGGCTGCTTAGGGTAAATTCCTGCGTGGTCAGCGTCGCTTCGTCATTGAGCGGGGAAAGCACCACCTGCTGCTTGAGCACGACGTTGGCCGAAAGAACGAAGAAAAACGCCAGTTGCACCAGCGTCGCCAGCAAGGCCAGCATCCAGAACATGCGGAAAACCTTCTTATGCGTTTCGATCAGCGGGTTGGGCTGATTGGCAAAGACGCCGATACGCTCCGGTGAGGGCGCCGTAATCTTGAACGCAGCACACAGGTCGGCCGGCTCGAGATACTCGGCTTCCGACCAGCTCGCTTCTTTTTCGCTGACTTCACGCGAAAGCATCAGCGGCGGAAAGATGTAGTCTTCAACCTCACAGCGCTCACCCACCGCAACGCGCCAGTAGAACTCGCCGAGCACGTAAGTGACTTCCGCCTTACCCGAGTTGAACAGCTTGAACAGTCCTGTCTTGCGCCAGAACGACGTTTGCCCACGACTGACTGACGGCGGATTGGACAGGGTGCGCGCAAAATTCCAGTGCCCCTGATACTCGGTGAGCCAGGCAAAACCGTCCTTGGCGTTGAACAGCAGGTATTCCGACCAGGTATAGGTTTCGCCGTCTGAACGCGTGCAGCGCTGCATGAAACCGATGGCTTCCCACTCGATCTCCTTCAGTTTGCCTTTGCTGCCCAGCGGCAACCACGGTGTCACGCGCAGCGACTGGGCGGCTTGCGCCAGCAGTTGCACCTTCGCGTTGTCGATGCCGATGATCGAACCACAACTACCACAGGCGACGCTCTCAATCGCGCCCGAATGCACCGTCAGCGGCGAGGCGCAGTGCGGGCAATTGAAGGCATCGGCCTTGATTGTGGCGCTGCCTCCGGCGGCCGGCGATTCACGCAGCTGGGTCAGTTTGAGTTCAGCGAATTTCGCCGGATAGCCGGCAAAGACCAGCGGCGGGGTTTCGCTGTAATCGAGCGTGACGAAGCGGTCGTTGCCGCGCAGATCGGCGGTCTTGACGTCATACCCTGACTCGACCTTGAACGGCAGTTCGCCCTGCCCCGAGATGCAGCGCGCCGATTCCAGGTCGCTCACCCGGAATACACCTCCGGAAATCGTCACCGGCATTTCCGGCACCAGTGTCTCAAAAGCCGGAATCGGCTCACTCACCGGCACCTGCGCACTCACCACATACTCGCCACCGGCCTCGGACAGCCAGGCACTGCGCGCATCGTCAAAGAGAATGTGCCATTCGTTCCACAAGCCTGATTCGTGCTTGAGCTGGATCCGCCCGATGACACCAAAGTGGATCCCACGGAAGGTCCCCTCGGTGCCGATCTGGATCAGCGACGGATCGTCCATCAGGTCGGCCATGCGACCGAGGTTTTTCAGATCATCGCCATCGCGCAACAGGGTGCTGCGACAGTACTCGCAAACGGCATACACCGACGCCGTTGACCTGAACGTCACCGGCGCGCCGCAGGAGGGGCAGTGGGCGGTTTTCACGATGGGCCGGAAGCGATAGAAACGCTAAAGCATCAGCCCAGTTTGCCGAGCAACTCGGCCTTTTTCGTATCGAACTCGGCCTGGGTCAGAATGCCCTTGGCCACCAGTCCGTGCAGCTTCTCCAGCGTCGCCACCACCTCATCTGCATTCATGGCGGGAGCCGCGCCAGGCTGCGCCGTCGCCGGCTGCATGGCCTGCGTCATCGCCTGCGCCATACTCTGCCCGATGGTCAGTCCGGCACCCAAACCGGCACCGATGCCGGCCATTCCACCCTCGTTCTGCGCTGCCAGCGGGATGCTGTTGGCCACCTGAAACTGGGTATAGCGTCCCATGTCGCCGAGCATATTCATGCCGATTTTGGTGTCGAGGATTTTCTGCAACTCTTCCGGCAACGAAACGTTCTGTACGGCGAAGGCATCGAGCACCAATCCGTAGCGCTCGAATACCGGCTCCAGCGACGTTTTCAGTTTGGCCGCAAACTCGACCTGATTGGCCGCCATGTCAATGAACGGCACGCCCGATTCACCGAACAGGTCGGTCATTCCGGCGATCACCAGATTACGCAGTTGGCCGTCGAGGTCGTCGACGCCGTACACTTCACGGGTACCGGAAATTTCCTTGTAGAACTTGCCTGGATCGGCGAGTTTGTACGAGTAGATGCCGAAAGCGCGCATCCGCACCATGCCGAAGTCCTTGTCGCGAATGGTGATCGGGTTGGGCGTTCCCCACTTGCGGTCAAGCTGCAGACGCGTTGAGAAGAAATAGAGGTCCGACTTGAAGGGCGAAGCGAACAGCTTGTCCCAATTTTTCAGGTTGGTCAGCACCGGCAGCGTCTGGGTATTCAGCGTGTACAGCCCGGGGCCGAATACGTCGGCCACCTGCCCTTCGTTGACGAACACTGCCATCTGCGAATCGCGCACCGTCAGCTGCGCGCCGTTCTGGATTTCGAAGTCCTGCATCGGGTAGCGATAGGCCAGGACGCCGTCGCCTTCCTCGGTCCAGTGGATGACGTCGATAAACTGTTTCTTGATGAAATCCATGAGGGCCATGTCAATCTCCTAGAAGAAGTGCAAGCGAATCAGTAGCTCATGCAGGCGGCATTAATCAAGCCGACGCTCAGTGAAAGTGCAGCAAGGAATACGGCCGGGGCAATTTTTCCTGCGGGGATGTCTTCGCTAAGATGGGGGAGTGTAAATCGCGCGGCCAGATAGGTCAGCAGCTGGATGACAGCCGCCAGCGCCCCCCACGCCACCAGGTCGCCCAGGGTATCGCTGTGGGCAATGACATTGGCCACCGGCATGGCAAAGCCCAGCAGGGCGCCGGAAAGACTGATCGCCGCGGCCGTATTGCCTTGCCGGATCAGCGCGATCTCATCGTAAGGGGTGACGTTGACATAGAGCAGAAGGAAAACCGCGAGTAGCGCAACAGCGACGGCAAAATAGGAAAAAAACGCCGGCAGCAGGGTCATCATCTTGGGCAGCATGGGCAATCTCCAATAATTTCCATTACGCCAATGGCCGATGCGCAGAATGCACCGGCCCGCATCAACGGTCAATCACTGCGATGCAGCAAAACCTACCAGACCTTCAAAGATCAGATTCTCCACCAAGGTGTAGGGAATACTCAAGTGCGGCACCAAACATTTCGCTGCCCCGCCGGTAATCAGGCAGCGGGCATCAGGGTCCGATGCCATACGCGAAAACATGCGCTCGATCGCGCCGACCTGGGCATTCAGACAGCCGCTGACGATGGCATCGCGGGTGTTATGCGGTTCGGCACTGACCTGGCCATCGGCCAAGGGCAAGAGAACGGTGTTTTGCGCCAAAGAAGTCCGCATCAACTCGAAACCGGGAAGAATCAAGCCGCCGCGAAAAACGCCGTCGGCATCGAGCCAATCGACGGTGGTCGCGGTTCCGGCACAGACGACGAGGCAATTGGCCACGGTCATGCTGCGCGCGCCGATCAGCGCTGACCAGCGATCGGCACCCAGACTGTCCGGCTGATCGTAGGAATTGCGCACTCCACAGACGCCGGCTGAAGAATGTAACCAGCGGATCGGAGCAAGACCTGGCGCCAGCCACGCGTCGATGGTCGCTTCAACGGCTTCGCCAGCGACATTACAGCCAACGATCTGGGCATCGGGTGACCACTCTTTGGATATTTCGGCAATATGCGCGGATTTCGCCGTCGGCAAGGCGCCCTGAGCGATCCACCGCGCTCCATCCGAAACGCCCCATTTGATGCGGGTGTTGCCCGCGTCGATGGCTACGATCATAGGGCACGCATGCTAAGGTCGCCCGACAGGCAGCGCTCGACGCCGGTCGCCGTCTCTACCAGCAAGGCCCCATCATCATCGGCACCACGGCAGAGGCCTTCCATTTCAACCCGACCGTCGCGCAACAGGTGGACTGGCTTGTCCTGCCAGGCATTACGGGCCTGCCACTCGTTGCGCAGCACGGCAAATCCGCCTTCAGCAAATTGATCCAGAATATGCACCAGTTCTATCAAAAGTTTGGCCAACAAGTCATGCCGTTCGGGCAAAGGAGACAACAGCTGATCCAGAGCCGCCGGCTTAAGGGCAAAATCACTGGGTTCTATACTTTCGGGCAAACGCAGGTTGAGGCCAATTCCGACAACCGCCAGAGAACTGTCCTCGTCGCTCTCCACCTCGACAAGAATACCCCCCAGCTTGGCATCGCCGAGCAAAATGTCATTCGGCCACTTCAACGAAACACCGGACGTGCCACAGGCTTCCAGAGCACGAACCACAGCCACACCGACGACCAGCGAGAGTCCGGCGAGCCGATGGAGTTCACAATCAAACCGCCAAAGCAAGGAGAAGGTCAGGCTGGATTGGGGTGACGCACTCCAGCTTCGCCCACGGCTCCCGCGGCCCGCCCGCTGATGGTCGGTCACGATCACAGTCCCCGAGGGCGCACCGATTTCTGCGCGCTGCAGGAGCAGGGAACTTGTCGATTCACACTCGGCAATCGAAACAACATCGAGCCGGTCATGAACCTCTCCGAGGAGAGGATGCAGACGCACCGGGTTAATCAACAGGGTATTTCGTTCAGCCATTCAGACAACATCACTAAAATCAAGACGCTATTATCCTCGATTATGGTTCTGTTGCATGCTCCTGATCATCACCCCGGTGACCATCGAGTCCCAACTCCTGAATTTTTCGGGTAATGGTATTGCGCCCGATACCCAA
>JBAXHE010000151.1:0-5147 GCA_037139055.1 Betaproteobacteria bacterium
TTGGTGTTGTCAAAAGCGTGCAGCGGCTGGCCGAGTTCAAGCATCACGAAGTTGGTGATGTCGACCAGGGCCGAGATCGAGCGGATGCCGCTGCGTTCGATGCGGCGCTTCATCCAGTCCGGCGTCATGGCTTTGGCATTAACGCCGGAGATGACGCGGCCGCAGTAGAGCGGGCAGGCGGTCGGTGCGTCGAGCACGATCTCGCGCTTGGCGGCAATGCTGACTGGCGTTGCAGGAACTTCTACATAGATGGCCGGGGTGCTGGTCAGCGCCGCGACTTCACGGGCAATGCCGGAAAGCGAGAGGCAGTCGGCACGATTGGGCGTGAGCTTCAGCGTCAGCAGGCGATCATCGAGATCGAGAAAGCTACGAATGTTCTGGCCTACGGGGGCGTCGGCGGGAAGAACGAGCAGGCCCGAGGCGTCTTCGGCAATGCCGAGTTCCTTGGCCGAGCACAACATGCCCGAGGATTCGATACCGCGCACCTTGGCGATCTTGATGGTGAAGTCGCCGGGCAGGGTGGCGCCGGGCAGCGCGCACGGCACCTTGAGGCCGGGCGCGACGTTGGGTGCGCCACAGACGATTTGCTGGATGACGCCGCCGCCGATATCGACGCGGCAGACATTCAGGCGATCGGCGTCCGGGTGCTTATTGACTTCAAGCACCTGGGCAACCACAACGCTCTCGAAGAAGGGGGCAACGGTTTCTTCTTCTTCGACTTCCAGACCGGCCATGGTCAGGAGGTGGGTAAATTCGTTGCCCGATATGCTCGGGTTGACGAAGCTGCGAAGCCAGGATTCAGAGAATTTCATGGGCAGTTCAGTATAAAAGTCAGCGTCAAACGAACTGGCGCAGGAAGCGCAGGTCACCATCAAAGAACAGACGCAGGTCATTGACCCCGTAGCGCAGCATGGTCAGGCGATCCGGGCCCATGCCGAAGGCGAAGCCGATGTATTTTTCCGGGTCGATGCCGACGTGGCGCAGCACGTTCGGATGCACCATGCCGCAACCGGCGATTTCGAGCCAGCGCCCTTCGAGCGCACCGCTCATGAAAGCGACGTCGATTTCTGCAGAAGGCTCGGTGAAAGGGAAGAACGAGGGGCGGAAGCGAACCTGCAGATCGTCGCTTTCGAAAAAGCGACGCAGGAAGTCGGCGACCACGCCCTTGAGGTCGGCAAAGCTGACGTTCTCGCCGATCCACAGGCCTTCGACCTGATGGAACATCGGTGAGTGGGTAGCGTCGGAATCCACGCGATAGACACGGCCCGGCGCAATGATGCGGATCTCGGGCATGGTCTCAAGGTGGGCGTACTTGGCGACGTGCGCCTGCATGTAGCGCACCTGGATCGGGCTGGTGTGGGTGCGCAGCAGGATGTCTTCGGCGACCTTGCCGTTCTCGTCGAGCAAATAAAAGGTGTCGTGCATTGAACGCGCCGGGTGATCCTCGGGGGTGTTCAGTGCGGTGAAATTCTGGAAGTCGGCTTCAATTTCGGGGCCGTCGGCGACTTCAAAACCGATTGAGCGGAACAGCGCTTCAATGCGCTCCAGCGTACGGGTAACGGGGTGAAGGCCGCCGCGCACTTCGCCGCGGCCGGGCAGGCTGACGTCGAGTGATTCTTCAGCCAGGCGGGCTTCCAGCGCGAGGCGTCGGATGGCTTCACGACGGGCGTTGAGAGCAGCTTCGATGGCTTCTTTGGCGCGATTGATGGCGGCGCCGGTGGTTTTGCGCTCTTCGGGCGACAGTTTGGCCATGCCCTTGAGTAATTCGGTAATCTGGCCACTCTTGCCAAGGAAACGCGCCTTGATTTGCTCGAGTGTGTCGGGGTCGTCAGTCGCCGCAAAGGCGATTGAGGCTTCTTGGGCTATCTGATCAAGGTTGTGCATGGCTGGCTAACATTTTACCGAGAAAAAAAGGGAGGCGAGAGCCTCCCTTTTTTACGCGCGTTGGATCAGGCGCTGTGCTGAGCTTGGGCTTGTGCGGCCAAAGCAGCAAAAGCCGGCTTGTCGAAAACGGCCAGATCAGCCAGAACCTTGCGGTCGACTTCGATCTGAGCTTTCTTCAGGCCATTCATGAAGGTGCTGTACTTCATGCCGACTTCACGGGCTGCCGCATTGATACGGGCAATCCACAGAGCGCGGAACTGACGTTTCTTCTGGCGACGGTCACGGTAAGCGTATTGACCGGCCTTCATCACTGCCTGTTTGGCAACACGATATACATTCTTGCGACGACCGCGGTAACCCTTGGCCAGTGCAATAATTTTCTTATGGCGCGCGCGCGCCGTTACACCACGTTTAACTCTTGGCATTTATTCTCTCCTTAGGCGTAAGGCATCATGGCACGAACCATGGCCTTATCAGAGGCGTGTACATCGGTCATACCACGCAACTGACGTTTGCCTTTGGTGGTTTTCTTGGTCAGGATGTGGCGTTTGAACGCCTGTCCGCGCTTGATACGGCCGCTAGCGCTGACCTTGAAGCGCTTTTTGGCGCCACTCTTGGTCTTCATTTTGGGCATTGAATGCTCCTATTTATAACATGGCAGCAGGTGTCTCCCGACGGGAGTACTTTTAACCTGAGACCACTTGTGGGTGCTGCAACTACAAACGACAAAACTACTTTTTCTTGCTCGGCGTCAGGATCATGACCATCTGACGGCCTTCCATCTTGGGCATCTGCTCGACCGCGGCGAACTCCTGAAGATCCGTTCTGATCCGCTCGATCTGGCGCATGCCGATTTCCTGGTGAGCCATTTCACGGCCCCGGAAGCGCAAAGTCACTTTGACCTTGTCGTCATCCTGCAAAAAACGCGTCATGTTGCGCAGCTTGATCTGATAGTCGTTTTCGTCAGTACCCGGACGGAATTTGACTTCCTTGACCTGAACCTGCTTCTGCTTGAGCTTCTGCTCATGCTGACGCTTTTGTTCCTGGTACTTGAATTTGCCGTAATCCATGATCCGGCAAACCGGAGGTTGCGCCATGGGAGCAATCTCTACCAGATCAACTCCAGCTTCCTCGGATAACTGTAAAGCCTGTCTGACGCTCATGATTCCGAGCGCCTCACCTTCTTCACCTACCAGTCGAATTTCCGGTGCGTTGATCTCTTCGTTAACGCGTTGCGCCTTTTGCAGTGCGATGGTTCCGCTCCTTGTCCTGACAAAAATTAAGCCGTGCCACTTCGCGCAGCGACTTCACTGAGAAGTCGCTCGATCAAGGCCTCGGGCGGCATTTGCCCTAAGTCCTGACCGCCGCGTGTACGCACGGCAACCAGATTTGCTGCCATTTCCTTATCGCCAACAACGATCTGGTAGGGCAACTTGTTCAAGCTATGTTCGCGTATTTTATAGGTTATTTTCTCATTGCGCAAATCGCTCTCAACGCGCAAGCCGGCTGCACGAAGTGTTTTGGTCACATGTTCAGCATATTCGGACTGTTTTTCCGAGATGTTCAGTACCACCACCTGAACCGGGGCCAGCCAGAGCGGCAGGGCGCCGGACCAGTTTTCGATGAGAATGCCGATGAAGCGCTCCAGCGAGCCGAGGATGGCGCGGTGCAGCATGACCGGCGTGTGGCGTGCGTTGTCTTCACCGACAAATTCGGCATCGAGGCGAGTCGGCATCGAGAAATCGACCTGCACGGTTCCGCACTGCCACGAGCGTCCGATGGCATCCTTGATGTGGAATTCAATCTTTGGACCGTAAAAGGCGCCTTCGCCGGGCAGTTCTTCCCATTCCAGACCCGAGGACTTCAGTGCTTCGCGCAGGGCCAGTTCGGCCTTATCCCAGACTTCGTCAGAGCCGACACGTTTTTCTGGACGCAGGGCCAGTTTGACCAGCACGTTTTCGAAGCCGAAATCCTTGTAGACCTTGCGTACCAGATGATTGAACGCCGTGACCTCAGATTGGATCTGGTCTTCGGTGCAGAAAATGTGGCCGTCATCTTGCGTAAAGCCGCGCACGCGCATAATGCCGTGCAAGGCGCCCGACGGTTCATTACGGTGGCACGAGCCGAACTCGCCGTAGCGCAGCGGCAGGTCGCGGTAGCTGCGCAGGCCGGTGTTGAAAATCTGGATGTGTCCCGGGCAGTTCATCGGCTTAATCGCGTAGTCGCGCTTTTCCGATTCGGTAATGAACATGCCTTCCTTGAAGTGTTCCCAGTGGCCTGATTTTTCCCACAGCGAGCGGTCAAGAATCTGCGGACATTTGACTTCCTGGTAGCCGTTTTCCTGATAGACGCGGCGCATGTACTGTTCGACCTGCTGCCACATCGCCCAGCCCTTGGGGTGCCAGAACACCATGCCGGGTGCTTCGTCCTGCAGGTGAAACAGGTCGAGATGCCGGCCCAGCTTGCGATGGTCGCGTTTCTCGGCTTCTTCGAGCATCGTCAAATAGGCTTCCTGGTCCTCTTTTTTGGCCCATGCGGTGCCGTAGATCCGCTGCAGTTGTTCATTGTTTTGGTCGCCGCGCCAGTAAGCGCCTGCGACCTTCATCAGCTTGAAGACCTTGAGTTTGCCGGTTGACGGGGCGTGTGGGCCACGACACAGGTCGACGAAGTCGCCTTCGCGATACAGCGAAACGTCCTGGCCTTCGGGAATTGAGGCAATCAGTTCGGCCTTGTAGTGCTCGCCGATGGACTTGAAGAAGATCGTCGCGTCGTCGCGCTTCCAGACTTCGCGGGTGATCGGAAAGTCGCGCTTGGCTAGCTCGGCCATGCGCTTTTCGATGCTCAGCAAGTCTTCCGTAGTGAATGGGCGCTTGTAGGCGAAGTCGTAGTAAAAGCCATTGTCGACATTCGGCCCGATGGTCACCTGCGCTTCAGGGAAGAGTTCCTTGACGGCGTAGGCCAGCAGGTGGGCCGTTGAGTGGCGGATGATTTCGAGACCTTCGGCGTCCTTGTCGGTAATGATGCCGAGCTGTACGTCGGATTCGATGCGGTAGGAGGTGTCGACCAGTTGGCCATCAACTTTGCCGGCCAGGGCGGCTCGGGCGAGTCCTGCGCCGATGCTTTGGGCAACTTCGGCAACGGTGACGGGCTGAGCAAACTCCCGTTGAGAACCATCAGGCAGAGTAATGACCGGCATGTTTCAACCCCAGAAATAAGAAAAGCCAGAGACTCGCTCTGGCTTTAATGTTTGGTAGGCGCGATTG
>JBAXHE010000152.1:0-5097 GCA_037139055.1 Betaproteobacteria bacterium
GGAGGGTGAGCTTGTGCCCGAGGGTCCCCAGGGCTTTCTGGGTAGCGGCAGGCAGCCTTGTCTCCAGGGAGAGATTCCCCGTGTGCGGCTGGGCCAGCCGGGGGGCGGCAATGGCTTCCTGCAGTGGCATGCCGAAGTCCAGGATGTTGGAGATGACCTGGGCCACCGTGGTGAAGATCCGCGTGGCCCCGGGCGAACCGATGGTCATGAAGGACCTGCCCTTGGGATCCAGGAGCAGCGAGGGGCTGATGGAGGACAAGGGCCGCTTGCCCGGCTCGATGGAATTGACCGAGCCCGGCTTGGGCACGAAGTCGGACATATGGTCGTTCAGCAGGATGCCAGTGCCGGGAACCAGCACCCCTGAGCCGAAGAGCAGGCCGATGGACTTGGTGATGGACACCATGTTTCCTTCTTTATCCATGACCGACAGGTGCGTGGTGGAACCGGACTCGTACTGGGCGGGGTTCCCCGGCAAGGGTGCGGTCATGGACTCCTTGGGTGAGATCCGGGCGGCCAGCTCCCGGGCGTAGGCCTTGGAGACGAGTCCCGACAGTGGCACTGTGGCGAAATCGGTGTCGGCCATGTACTTCGCCCGATCGGCGAAGACCAGCTTCATCGCCTCGGACCAGCGGTGCGCAGTCGCCGGGCTGTTCCGCCCCAGGGCCTTCAGGTCGTAGGTTTCCATCACGTTGAGGAGCTCGATCAGGTGGGTGCCTCCCGAGGAGGCGGGTGGCACAGACAGGATGGTGTAGCCGCGATAGGTACCCCGGACCGGCTTGCGCACCTTGATGGCATAGCTGGCGAGATCCTGGACCGTGAGGATGCCACCCTGTTTCTTGACCTCTGCGGCGATCTTCACGGCGATCTCACCCTTGTAGAATCCTTCCGCACCCTTGCTGGCAATGATCGCCAGGGTCCGTGCAAGATCCGGGTTCTTGATCTTTTCGCCAATTTCGTAGGGCAGACCCTCCTGCAAGAAAAGCTCTGCACAGGCGGGGAAGGCGTTGATCTTCTCCAGGCTGTCCTTGATGTTCTTGTCCAGGTTCGCGGTGACGCTGATGCCCTGTGTTGCCATGTGGATTGCGGGCTGCAGGATTTGGGCCCGCGTCAGCCGCTTTGAACCAAAGGCGTCCAGAGCGTGCAGAAGGCCCGCCACATCGCCTGGGACACCCACCGACAAGCCCCCGTCGGTACCGGCGTGATTGAGGATGCGCCCTCTCTCGTCCAGCTTGAACATGTCGGGCTTGGAGGCAGTTGGGGCAACCTCCCGGAAGTCGATGACGACAGCTTCCTTCATGGTGGCAAGGCGCAGGATCATGAAGCCCCCGCCGCCGATGCCGTTCGTGTCCGGCTCCAGCACGCCCATGGCGAAGGCTGCAGCGATGGCCGCGTCGACGGCATTGCCGCCCTTTTTTAGGATATCGATACCCACCTGCGACGCCTCAGGCTTGGCCGTGGCGACCACGCCGTTCGGCCCCTGCGCACCACGGCCCGCCGCATTGAAGGGTTCCTGCGCGGTTATGCCAGATGCGGCCAGAATCAGGACCGCGATGGCGACCAGGCGTTTCATGGGCGAACTCCGGAATCAGAAAAATTCATATAAACCAAGCAGAGACCAGTTCTCGGTCCTGAGTCATCCCGCTCATGGCGAGGTGGGCCAGAAAGTCGAGGCGAGTATCCGTAGGTCCTTACTCACTGCTAGGCAGGCGCTTTGCGGCCCACAACACAGCGCGGTGGAGCTGTTTCCAGAGGGCTTGGGTTTTTTCTGGATGCGGTGAAAAGACGATCACCCGTCCTTTTTGATAGGCACCGGAAGCCACAGCCGTGGTGCCGATCATGACTCCGCTGGGAGCCCCCTTCTTGGCTATCTCGGTGGCAAAGGTCGCCAGAGGTGTGAAGTCCGGCACTTCGGGATCCCCTGCGGGTGCCAGGAGCGGACCCTGAAAATACTCGATGGACTGGGTGGAGGCCTTCGTATCCAGCAGCTTCCGGCCCTCAGCACTCAGGGCGATTTCCACGGCACCGGTACCCCGGGCCCAATGCTGGCGGTCGACGACCTTGGCATCCAGGATGTGCAGGGACCAGTCGTATTCGCAGGTGGCGAGGTAGGCTCCGGCACAGATACCCACATAGCCGCCACCCCCAGCGATAAATGCCCGCTCCGCATGGCGTCCCTTCTCTCCCAGCGCCCGTCCCTGGCCGCCACCGCTGCCACCGGAATGCAGGAGCACGTCTGCCCCCTTGAGGGCCCCGTTGCTGATCGCTTCCGCGGTCACAGGCTTCACTTCGAGATCCGGGAAACTGGCCAATGCCAGCTTGACCTTATCGATGCTGCTGCTGGTTCCGGCATCGGAATACAGGGCGATCACGATGCGGCCCGAAGGAGTCACTGGCGGCACAACCTGAGCCAAGCAGAGCGTGGACAGGGGCAGCGCGAGGCATGCCAACAGCTTCATGGAATTCCCCTTCCTGACGGAGCGGTGGAACGACAGACCTACCAGATCGACCAGCGGTACTGGGCGCTCAGGGCGATCCAGCTGGGATTCACGGGGTTCAGGCCATTCACAACCCGATGCCCAGTGATCGGCGTATAGGTGCCCAAACGGAAATCACTCCTCCACTCGGAGAAGCTGTAGTCCAGCACCACACCCCATTCCTTGTTGATCCGATATTCCACCCCCAAGCGCCCCCCGAACTTGCCTTTGCCCTCGGGATAGGGCCCAGCCGGCACCTGGAAGGGCTGAGAGGGCGTGTCGTAGTTTGGAACGACGCCGCCCTTGTCGATTTTGCCGTCGTAGGCGGTGATGCTGACCCCCAGGAAGGGTGTCAGGCCCAAGACCGGGGTCTTGAAGCGCACATCTCCCCCCACCCGCCAGCCATATAGGGATTGCTTGAGCCCCTGGTACTTGGTTATGGGAGAGCCGTTGGCCACCAGATAAGTGGCATAGAGACCCAGTCCGGCCCAGTCATCGGGCCCCTTGAAGTCATGCCCCACCTCGAAGGCATGGACCAGACTCTTATCCCCCAGATAGGCCTTCAGATCACACATGGGCATGACCGCGCTCAACCTGACGTAGACCGGATGGTCAGCCGTGGCCTGGCCCTGCAGGGCCAAAGCGGCGCATCCCGAAAGGATCAGTGCTCCAACTCGGTTCATTTTCATATCTCCCTAGAACTTGAGGCCAAGATGCCAAGTTGCAATGGACCGCACACCATTCCAGCCGGTCGGCGTCCCCCATTCCTGCATGGTGGACTGTCCCAGGATCACGTTGTTGGTGGTCGCTGTGCCGGGCCAAGTGGGCGTGGTGGAAGGACTCGTGGTTCCGTAGTTGGTCCCGCCGGCGGGGATCTGGGAGTTGAAGACCTGGCTGACCACAAGCATCGAGAAGAACTGCAGCTTGCCCTTGATGGGAATCGTGAGCGCCCAGGTCAGGTCGCAGGCCACGTAGTCCTGCCCCTTCCGCTGACCACGACCATTGAGATATCCCGTAAAGGTCGTGGGAATATCGCTGGCCCCGGAGGTGAAGGCGCCTGTGGGGTAGTTATAGGTGCGGGTCAGGTTGCCCTCGGGGGCGCCGCTCTCGTACTTACCCAGCAGGGTGAACGTATTGCGGATGCCCTTCTGGGTTCCGTGCTCGAAGGTGAACCAGGTCTTCACCATGTTGCGCTTGGAGCCAGCAAGCTCGCCGTAGGGGTTGTAGACGTCCAGTGGAACGCCAGACCTGCTCGTGGCGTCGTAGTACTGGAAGGCACCGGCGGTGCTGTAGTCATCCCGGCCCGCCAACTTGGCGTAGGTCCAATTCCCGCCAAAGGTCAGCTTCCAGGCCGTCTCCGTGGCGACCGGGATGTGCCACTCCGTTTCGACGCCCTTGTATTCGCGGAAGGCGATGGGGTCGGGCTGGGCGATGCGTAGAAGAGCGCTGGAGGGCACGGCGGAGACGGCGCCGCTGGGGTCATTCATATCGACCTTGGTGTCGTAACCCGCAGCCAGCATCATGTCTGTTGTGCGGCGGTAGACGGCGCTCAGGCGGACCCAGGCACCGTTTTCCAAGGCCCGGCGGTAGCGGAGTTCGACCTCCCTGGTCTTTTCTGGTTTGAGGTTCGGATCGATCTGCCGGTAGTCCGACACGTTGGAGAACCGGGCGTAGTAGCCGTAGTTGCTCTTATCGAAGAACTGGGCGGGGGAAACCGCATAGGGCGTGGTCGTGCCTTGATTCCAGAAATAGCGTCGGCTGACATTGCCCGAATAATAGATGAACTGCCCCAGGGTGGCCTGGTTGAGCGTGCCCCGGTACTGGGCGGCGCTCAGCGTGAGCAGATGGCGGTTGTCGCCCCGCACATCCCACTGGGCCATGAGGCGGGGGCTGAAGTCCTGGCTACGGAGGCGGGAGCCCTGCCGATCATCCAGGGTCCACTTCTCGAGGCGCAGTCCCACATTGAAGTCCAATCGTTCATTGAACTTGTACAAATCGTTGACATAAAGTGCCGAAGCACGAACCAGGTTGGAGACGGAGGGTCCAATGGTGTCCCAGGTCCGCAGCTCGGGGATATAGGCGTTGCCGTTCGTCATGGTCGCGATGGTCGAGGCCGAGGCGGTCCCGAAGCTGTGGCCGACATAGTTGAACACCATGTAATCGCCGTTCGCCAGTCGTGCCGGTGCATACCAGGCCTGGTTGTTGATGCCCGTGGCGGCGTTGTCCAGCTGGCGCTCCGCGAGAATGTCCAACCCGACATCGATCTGGTGTTTGTCGAGGAAGATCTGCACGTTGGCCTTGATGGTTTCCGCAGACCGCTCCTGGGGAGTGCGTGTCGCATCGGCACCCATGCCTTGGAAGAGCGCGGTGTTGGCGCTGGCGGTGGTGTTGAGGTTCGTCGCCAGGTTGGTGTAGGTCCGAATGTAGAGCGGGTCCAGCGGCCCCGTGGGGAAGCTGATGCTGCTCTTGCGCTTGCCGTAGTTGATCTCCAGCATCGCGTTGCTGCCTAGGCTGCCGCGATAGTTCACCTGGGAGAGATCGCGGGTGGCGGGCTGATCTCCGGAGATCGTGGGATCCACGCCGGGATTGGACGTGGAGGTGGCGTTGTCGTAGCGCTGCTGGA
>JBAXHE010000153.1:0-5081 GCA_037139055.1 Betaproteobacteria bacterium
GAGGCGTGATGCGGTAGGTCACCACGGGGCCCAGGGTCAGCCGGGTCCAGGCGGACGTCCCGCTCTGCGTTACCGGCGAACCCGGCACCACCGTGAGGGTGTGCGTGCTGGCCACGGCCCAGCGGGTCTCGGCAAACCCAAAGCCCAGGGAGCAGCGGTCATTCCAGCCATAGAGGTAGTCCACCCCCACCGCGCGGCTGCTCACCTTGGTGGTCATGGCCTGGGAGGACCCCGCACCGCTGCTGGCCTGGCTGGCACTGGGCAGCCAGGTCAGGTCCAGGCGCGGCCGCACGCTGTGCCGGCCCTTCAGCACCCACGTCCCGTGCGCCCCCAGCGCATAGCCCAGGGAACCCGCTGTCGTCCGCAGGTCAGGGCTGGCCGGGAAGACCAGCCCTCCCTGGGCACCGAGGCCCTGGAGGAAGCTCCCGTCGGCAGCCTGGAGGACTCCTGGCAACAGCAGGAACCCCAACGTCCATCGACCAATCATCCGGGTCATTAGCTTACCTCCAGGAGCAAGGCAGGGGCGCACAGCACCCCGCACAGTGAGGATTCCGGCAACGGCGCCGCGTCAGCGCTGGGCACGAGGACCTGGGTGGCCAGATTGGGGATTCTCACGTTGTCCAAGTTGGCATTTGGGATTTCGCAACGCCAAGGAAACCCGCAGACAATTCCTGACAATTCCTGACAATTCCTGACATTCGCCCGAAGCCTCTACGGGCCTGCCCGGCTAGCGCAGCTGGCGGTGGAGGTTCTGGACGGCCGAGGCCAGCTCCCGGAGGTCCACGGGCTTGACGAAGTAGGCGTCGGCGCCGCTACGAATGCCCTCGATGCGGTCGTCCACGGCACCGCGCGCGGTGAGCAGGATGATGCCCACAACCGAAGGGCGGGAGGCCGAGAGGCGCCGGGTAATGGCCAGCCCATCTTCACCCGGAAGGCCGATATCGAGCACCACGACCGTGGCGCGATCAGCGGCCAGCGCCGTGTCTAGGGCCACGCCGTCCCCCACACCGCAGGCATCAATTCCAAAGTAACGCAGGCCCACCACGAGGATGCTGCGGAGCTCCTCATCGTCCTCACAGATGATGATGGGGATGCGTTCGGTCAGGGAGGCCGTGGGCGTCATCGCGAGCCAGTGGCGGGGAACCCGCGCTCTAGAGGGGGACGGAGGAAAGCTCAACCAAGAGGCCGCCCAGAGTCCGAGCCGGGTGCGTGGCCAAGGAGACACCAGGAACCTCGGGCCGACCAGCGAAACCGACCAACACTTCCTGACATTTCCTGGCAAATTCTTACACTGGGTCCGCAGCAGGCAGGTGCAAGATGAAGGTAGAGCCGCGCCCCAGCTGGCTCTCGGCATTAAGCTCCCCCCCGTGCAGGTGGGCGATCTCCCGGGCCAGGAAGAGGCCCAGGCCACTGCCGTTCACCTCTGGCAGCTGCCCGGTGCGGTAGAAGCGATCGAAGACCCGGGGGAGCACGGCGGGGGGAATGCCGACGCCTTGGTCCGTCACAGAAATCCGCAGGGCCCCACCCGCCAGCCCTTCGGCGGCCACGACGATGGCCCCGCCTCCGGGGGAGTAGTGGATGGCGTTCTCAATCAGGTTGCTCACCAGGATGGAGATCATGTTGGGGTCCAGCTGGTGCTCGGCGGGCAGTCGCTCCAGCCGCAGGTTGATGGGGTGGGTGGCGGGGTCAGCATCCACCCCTGCCACCACGCTGGTGAGCAGCTCCGCAGGCGCGACCCTTTGGGGCGCCAGGCGCCACTGGCCGCTGCCCAGCTGATCCTGGCGCAGGGCCCCATCCAGGAAGCCTAGAAGCTTGTGGACCTTGGCGCGGATGGTCGCAGCGGGCGAGGGATTGCCCGGGAGGCTGGGCCCAGCCTGCAGCTCCAGTAGCTGGGCCGTGCCGTCAATGATGGCGAGGGGAGTCCGGAACTCATGGCTCACGGTCTGGATGAGGCGACGCTGGCCTTCCATGAGCTCCTGGGCCGTCACCAGGGCCGCCTCGGCCTGTTCCTTGGCCACCCCCAGGGCCGCCGTCCGCTCCGCCACGAGGCTGTCCAGGCGCCGCTTCTCATCCTGGGCGCTCAGCAGCTCCCGGGCCAGGGCATCGTCGCGCTCCCGCTTGAGGCGGAGCAGCCGTGCCACCACGGGCACATTCATGGCAATGACATGGAAGTAGAGGGCCAGGTCCCCGGCGTGTCCGGTCATCCAGTCGATGCGGGGTCCCCCCACGTTTCGGGCCACCAGATAGCCCGCCACCAGGAGCGTGGGGGTGAAGGAGAGGAGGTAGAAGCGGGCGGCGGCGTTGCCACGGAGCACCTGCCAGCAGGCCACCACCAGCAGGAAGGCCGCCAGGGATAGGAAGACCAGGGAGAGGAGGGGCCCCGCCAGGTGGTTGTGGCCGGCCAGACGAGCGGCGGCCCCGACCAGGCCCACAGCCAGGGCACCGACGGTTACGGTGCGATCCAGGCGGGGGGCACTGTCCCGCAGGTCCACGATGGCTGAAAAGACCGGCCAGATGAGGGCCAGGAAGGTCGGGAAGGAGACGGCGAGGAACCAGTGGTCGAGCTGGGGAAGCTCCGGGGCCAGCAGACTGGCAAGGGCACCCTCGTAGGACAGCATGAAGGTTGCGATTACTGCCGCATAGGCGGCGTAGATGAGGCTTACGCGTTCCTTCAGGCTGATGCCAAGGGTGAGGTGGACAAGCGCCAGCAGCCCCATGAGGCCCACACCCATTCCGAACCAGAACTGCTCCCGGGTCGCCCGCCCGGCATAGACCCTGGGCTCCCACAAAAAAGGCTCCAACTCCACGGTACCCAGGGAGGCCACCCGCAGGTACAGCGTCTCCACCCCAGTGGCCGGCTCCAGGAGGAACGTAGGGAACCGCACCGGGATGGAGCGCCGGGAATAGGGCACGGACCGGCCGTTGGCCTGGACCGTCCAACGGCCCTCTGAATCCCTGCGGTAGAGGTCAGCGTGGTCCAGCAGGGCTGTGGGAATTTCCAGCCAGCGCTCCCCAGTACCGCCGGGCCAGTCCAGCTGGAGACGCACCCACACGACCCCACTTTGGAAGCCGTAGACTCCGCTTTCGGGGAGGGGGCTGAAGTGCTTGGCAGCGGCGGCATGGACCTTCTCTATATCCAGGCTTCGGGTGGCCTCCACGAGGGCCACGGCATGGGGCCCCAGGACCTGGCGGTCGCCCTGGACCCGCAGGGGCTCGGCAGCCCCAGCCAGGAGGGTGGCCAGCAGCAGGAACAGGCTAAGCAGACCCGCGCGTGGCCGCAGGGTCACGAATGCGTCCGCAGATTGCCCAGGAAGGCGTAGCCAACGCCGTGGCGGGCGTGGAGCGGCAGAGGCTGGGCCCCGGACTCCTTGCGCACCTTGCTGCGGAGGCGGCTGATCTGGGTCTCCAGGCGCTGCATCCCTGGCAGGTCCATAGGCAGCTGCAGGCTCCGAAGGAGGTCCACGCGCTCGACCACCTCGCCGGGAGTCTTGGCCAGGGTCTGCAGGATGCGCAGCTCCGTGGCGGTGAGAGGGACTTGCTCCCCCGTGGGCAGCCTCAACTGAGAGTGCAGGGAATCCAAGGTGTAGGTGTCTGCTGTGGCCGCTTCCTGGACGACCGGGCTCACCCGCCGATGGAGGTTCCGCACGGCGAAGGCCAGCTCCCGGAGGTCCACAGGCTTCACGAAGTAGACGTCCGCACCGTCCTTCAGGCCCTCAAGCCGGTCTTCCAATGACCCTCGGGCCGTCAGCAGGATGATGCCGAGAGGCGTAGGGCTCTGGGCACGCAGGCGCCGAGCGATGGAGAGGCCGTCCTCACCGGGTAGGCCAATGTCGAGCACCACCACGGTCGGCCGGTGCGCCACCAGGACTTGGTTCAGGGCCACACCGTCCGGGACCCCGCGCGCATCAATCCCAAAGTGGGGCAGTCCCGATAGCAGGATGCCACGCAGCTCCGCATCGTCCTCGCAGACCACCAGGCGCACGACTTCCAGAGCGACCGCGAGGGGGCCGGAGGGGCGCAGGGGGTGGGCGGAAAGGGGGGACAAGAGAGGCCTTCTTCTGCAGAGTTGGGAGCGGACAGGTGGTTGGAGTTGGGCCTGGGGTTCCGGTGGCGAAGCCAGGAAGACCGCAGGTTCTGCCAGGAAAGGATGGTCTGGACAGCGACTGCGCACCATACGCTTGATTACTTAGATGGCCAGGGGAAATGAGCCGGCTTTGCTCCGGCTCCTGGTCTGCCCTCCCCAGTGCTCAGCGGTGTTCTCCATGGCTTTTCGGGGCGAGCACAAACACGAACCTCTGCTCACCCGCCCTGCCCTGCGGGGTGAAGGTGCGCTCGGTGACGGTCACTTCGCTGCGCCCCACCGCCACAGCCGTGGCTGCGCGGGTGCCGTAGGTGGTGGTGCGGATGAAGCGGGGAGACAGGGCCCGCTCCCAGTCCAGAGAGACGCCGGTGTGGGGCAGGCTGGCGTCAGGGGAGGGCTGCTCATCCTGCAGCGCCTCCAGCAGCGCCTCCAGGTCCGCACCGGCCTGGGTCAGGCTGTCCTGCAGCCCGGTGACCTTGGGCCAGGGCTCATCGAAGGCGCCGTTGGACACGGCATGGACCCCAGGCTCGAAGCGCACCACCCGGTCACTGCGGCTCTCGTAGCCCACCAGGTCGGTGCCGTCGCTGAGCAGAAGATTGAAGGGACTGGAGGCGCCGGCCTCCCGGCGCAGGTCCTCCAGGAACTGGTCGGGGTTGCCTTCCCCCGTCAGGAAGGCCACGGGGAGCCGCCCCCGGGAAGGGCCATCGGGCCGGACCAGGGCCGGGTCCCGGTGGTTGGTGAGGGCGGCGAAGCGCCCGGTGCGGGTGAGGCCCAGCCAGGTACCACCGGCCCGCAGGTCCCGCCCTGCCAGCAGCTGGTCGCCCTCCCACCAGGCCATGGGCGCGGTGGGGCGCTCATAGAACTCGTCCCGGTTGGCGGCCACCAGCAGGGGCAGGGCCGTCCCGGGTTGCCACCGAAAGCCGATGAGACACATGGCCGGGCTATCCCTCCCATTCATCCCTGGCTTTCAGGGATGTTCCAGGATAGTCTGTCGGTTCTG
>JBAXHE010000154.1:0-5036 GCA_037139055.1 Betaproteobacteria bacterium
TGCGGGACCGTTTCGGCAATCCGGTCGAGGAATTCGAAATCCAGTTCATCGACGGCGAGAATGCAGCCCTGTTCGAAGCCTGCGGCATCAATCAATCAAATCTATCGACCTGGTTCGATGACATCGAAGACAAGGACGAACACGAGAAGATCGCCCTCTATTTTCTGACCGGCACTCTGGGTTATTCACTGGACGACGCGATGAATAAGGTCGACAACGTCAACATCTTTCAGGGCGAAGCAAAGGAAGCCGCCGAGGAACTCTTCGACGAGTGCTACGGGCACGAGATTCCGGAAAACCTGCGCTTTTATTTCGACATGGACAAGTTCGCCCACGACCTGGAAATTGGCGGCGACTTCAACGAATTCGAATACGAAGGCACCACCTACACCTGCACCAATGCAAACGGCATTTGACGGAAAATGAGATGAACGACGAAAAACTGGGCTTCCTCGCTCTGGCGGATACCGACATCCTCGCGGCAGTTGCCCGAGGCGAGATCGACCTGAACCACCTCGCGCGCGAGATTCTCGCGAATCGTGGCATGAATGCCCAAGGCGTTTGGGTCGGTTTCGAGCGGGCGATGGAAGAACTTCAGGCGCCCCGCGAATGAGCGAACCACCGTTCGAAAGCTTGCCGATGAAATCGAATCGTTATCTCAAGCCGAAGCCGCCATTCGGCGGCTTTCTCACGGTAAATCACCACTAGGTGACAGTGAGTGTGCGGCGAGATTTTTCATGGTCATATCAATCCCAAAAAATGGCGAAATCTTTGTTCAAATCCAGTCCTGATGCGCGGACGGCCAACGGCAAGATCCGTTTGATGCGCTCGGGTGTCACGTTGGTGTCCATAAACCAACCGGGCGAAAATTCTTCGCTGAATTTCAGGGTCCAGTGACGAGATTTGAATTCGAAAAGACTGTCGCGTTCCTTGGCGATATAGCAGCGGTTATAACCCGCGCTCGCGACGGCGGTTGCCATGGTCTCCCGCCGTTCGGGAAAGTCAGTCCAGAGCATGCTCAACACCCGCCGATGCAATCCTACGCAAGTATGGCATTCGATGAATCTACCATGATACAAGAACCCTCTTCGGATTTCAGGGGGAGGAAGGGGTATTGGAATCGAGACCGGTTTGGTCAGCGTTTCCAGAATATCGGTAATCGAGGATTCCCGCGCTTTGAGTCGCAACAAGTAGGCTTCCGACGCCCGGATGGCCTTGGTTGCCAGGTCGAGTTCGTGCAGCAGTTGTTCCGGTTCCATCACATTCATGACTATTTCCTCCTGATATGGCAAGTTTGCCATGCAGTCGTAATCGTTATTCCGTCTTCGCCCTCCACCCGATAGGCGTTCAGGTAATGGTTCATCAAGGCAACCGGGCGTGGTCCCAGTTCGCGCTTCATGCGGCGCCTGCTGCGCTGGCTGAAGAAGACGCGGATTTTGCCGTTGCCCTCGTGTGCCATTTCTCCGAATTCATCCAGCCAACGATCCACAAGAGGCGGAATCGCCCTTTGCTGGGCGCGGATAGCTGCGTGTTTGGTCGTAGTCATGGCACATCCTCCTCAAACGTGTTTGAAAGCGATGGGGGTTAGGGAGTTTTCGAACAGATTCAAATCGGCCCACAGAGCGGCTTCCTGTTTCTGCTCAGCGAGCCTCTTGACATTAGCGGGGGTGCCGGGGACGTGTTCCTCTGCCAGGTAGCAAGCGAAACCATGCAAGCCGATGGGTAACTCCATGTCATACAACCCACAGCCGTAGCGGTGCTGGCACGCATTTCGGAGGTAATAGAGAGGATCACATTGGATTTCGCTGATGCCCTGAAGGGGACTTGTCGGCATATCTTCGGTACCGTCGCGGCGGAAACGCGATACTCGCTTCGGCAAGTCAAGACGCTCCAATAGTTCGTCGGAGGAGCGTAGCAGGGCTACCAAGAGATTGAAGAATGCATTCCGGACCAGATTGTGATCTTCGACAACCTTGTTTAGCGCATCGGCTGTCGAATGGCGGATGTTGAAGGATTTTTTCGCCAGCTTTTCTTCTCCCATTCTTTTGAGTTCACCAGAGATGTGGCGATTGGCTTTCTGTGACAACTTCTTGCCGGCGAGATCCTCACGCAAATGGAATATCTCGTTCGCCACAATATGATCAAGGAAGGCGTCCCTTTGGAGATGCAGATCAGTCATCTGTTCATCAAATGCTGCGTACATCGGCGCAAAAAAATGCACAGTGATTTTGGTCATGTCAGTCTTGGGATGGTTTTTCATTTGTTCGCTCACGAAAGTTCATGGGATGAGCGAATTTTAGAGTGTGCGGAAAAATCCGCAAGGACCAAAAGTACGGATTTTTGGACGAATTTCGATGTCGGGTGCAGGTGCCTTAAGACGGATTGTTCGACAGTTAGGCGAGCATCGGCAGGCAACAGCCGCTCCCAAGCTAAGAAATGACTCTCAAAGATACTATGTGAAACACTCAGAGCGGCGGCAAACCCCTGTCCGTGAACAGCCGCGAAATCCCTTCCAGAGCCATTTGCTGCACGGACTTGTCGAGTTCGAGCGACAGATGCGATACCCGAATCCACTGTTCCCGCGTCAGCCGCAAGGACAGTTTTTTTAATTCGGCGGAATTCCTCTCCGACACTTTCACTTCGGACGAAACCGGTGCCGCCGTCGTTTTTCTCATGAACGAGGACAGGTTCGATGCCGTTTTCGTGTTCATTTCACTCTCCCTTATTGGCAAGCTGACGTTCAAGCCACGACGATAACGCGACGATTTCCGCCGCTGCCTTGCCCTTCGGGTCAAATTCGGCGACTGCTTCCCCCGAGCCGAGTGCGCGGGCGAAGGCGCGACGTTCGCCGATCGTCTGCGGGCAGACCGAACCGCCCAGTTCTTCGAGAATGGGGCGAGATTCGATGACTTCAATAGCGCGGGGCGGACAGGAATTCAGCACGAAGCCGAACCTTCTGCCCGAAGCCGACGCCACGGCTGCGGCGCGATGCGCCGTTTGCAGATCGAGCGCGGTTGGGCGGACGGGGATCGCGATGAAGTCGGAAATGCCGGCAATTCGTGCAATTGCTGGGTCAAGGTGCGGGGCGGCATCAATGATGACGATATCGAAATCATCAGCACGAGCCGCTTCGACAGCATCCTCGATTCTGCCTGCTGAACACATGGCAACGACGGGAAAGTCCTTGTCTCTGGCTTCTCCCCAGGCGACCGCGGACTGTTGCGGGTCGGAATCAATGATGGCGACCTTCTTCCCCGCGTAAGCGAATTCGACCGCCGTATGAATAGCCAGCGTGCTCTTGCCGGAACCGCCTTTCTGACTCAAAAACGAAATCACCTGCATATTTTTTCCTTTCAATAAGTTTGTCTGCCGTCATGCCTTTATGCCGTCATGTCTTTATGGCGGCGTGCCGCCGTGCCTTTCTGGAGGCGTGCCTTCATGCCACCAGCCTAGAGTAGCGCGCTGATCTCACTGAGTCAGGTCCCGGCAACAACCGTTCGTCGGAAAAATCCTTCTCCCTCTTGCCTTGCTCCCTTTCCGGAGAGAGGTTGGATTTGTGCCTTGCATCAGCAAGGCTGACGACAGGGAGAATGGAAAATGGGAACTACCACCAGAAAAAGGACCAAGACAGAAAACTTCACCCTCCGGCTCGAAGTGACCCGGAAGGAAAGCCTGCTCGAACTTGCGGCGACAAAGGGCGTCTCGCCATCGGAGTTCGTGCGCAGCCTGATCGCCTTCGCTCTGGCGAATGCCGAGGCAGCCACCACGGCGAGAAGCCGTTCGACCGCCTGAATAAGAGAACCCTGACTGCGGAAACAATCAGGGATTCGGGGGCGTAATCATCCAGGGGATGCCTTTGCAGCAACCACCCTAACGCGCTCCCGCCGAGAGTCAATAGGCCAGCCGCCGCTTGCCTGAAAAATCTACAAGGGAGAAAGACATGCACTTCGTCATCACCGAAAAGGAATACGACATCCTCACAAAAAAAGCTTCGTGCGAGGAGCTCATGCTCTACATGATTCTGAAACGCTTCGCCGATTTCAAGACCGGGCTGTTCAGTCACAAATCGGCAAAAAGGGTCAATCTCTCGTTTCTCGCCGGACTGATGACAAGGGGGTCCCGGCAGGGTAAAGCCGAAGAGAAATACGCACATTCCGAAGTCAGGCGGTTCCTTGACCGTCTTGTCGAACTGGGACTTGTCGGTGACATCGCAAGAGAAGGATTCAGGACACTGACCATGCGCCTGAAACTCGTCGGGAATGCATCTGCCGTCATCTCCGACACGCCAGACAGGTTGCCCGGAAGAGCACTTTCGGAAGCCGGAAGGTCAGACACCTCTTGCGGAAGTGCTCCAGAAGGCGGAAACGCAGTAAACACGGCAGGCTCGAAGGTCGTGGACGCACCGAAAAGCAGGAGGTTGTCCGGCAATGCAGCCAAAACGGAGGGGAAGTTGTCCAGAAACGAAAACGCGAAATCCTCCGCAACCTCCACCGTTCAAGGGGTTCAGGGTGCGTCCGCTTCGGCCTTCAGTACTGGTAAACAACAATCAATACTCTCTTCAGGACTAACTTCAGAGAGCAGGATTTCGCCTTCGGCTCCTGAAAAAACAACCCCACACGCCGCTTCGCGGCTTGCTGGAAATCCCGAAAGAAGAAAATCCGCTGAAACCTCGAAACCTGCGCTGTCGGCGGAAATCGTCGAATACGTCGAATTCCTGCAAAAGGAGAGTGGTAAAGCGTTGCTCTACCCGTATTCGGACAAGAGCGTTTCGATCTATCAAGGCTGGAAACTAAGCAAGTTCGACCTTCGAGACATCGGGGAAGCCTTTCGCAAGGTCGCCAGTTCGAAGTGGATGAAACTGACACCGGATAGCGTTGATACGATGCTTCGCGAGTTGTCTAAACCCGTGGCGAAAATCCCTAGCAGAGGCAGCCTTTGTCTGTGAGGCGTGAGATGCCGGAACGGAGATGGGCGTAAGCCGCTTCTCTTTTCCGGACTTTCTGCAAGCCGCCGTCAGGCGGCGTGTCCGACCCGCA
>JBAXHE010000155.1:0-5017 GCA_037139055.1 Betaproteobacteria bacterium
CCCTACGGCGGTGCCACCACCCTCACGCCCTCCTTCGCCAATGGCACGGGAGCGGTGGACAACGCCATCGGCGCGGTCACCAGTGGTACCGGCTTCAGCAGCGGCGCCATCACCGCCTCCAAGACCTTCCTCCTCACCGCGACCAACGCCGCAGGGGCCACGGCCACCGCCAGTGTCACCCTGACGCCGCAGACCGTTGCCGTGACTGCCGTCACCCCGGCGACGCCCATCCGCACCTATGGCACCACCACCCCGTTCAGTGCCTCGGCCAGTGGTGGCGCCACCAACGGCCTCACCTGGACTGCCACGGCCGGTACCATCAATGCCGCTACCGGCGTCTGGACGGCCCCTGGGACGACCCAGACCGTCACCATCCGCGCCACCTCCAACGATGACGCCACCAAGTTTATGACCACCACCGTCTCTGTGGTGGCCCCGCCTGATGGCAGCCTTGCCGCCGCCGTCAACCCCGTGCCCTACGGCGGTAGCACCACCATCACGCCGAGCTTCAACAATGGCACCGGCAGCGTGGACCAGGGCGTCGGCGCCGTCACCAATGGTGTTGCGTTCTCCAGCGGCACCATCACCACCGCCAAGACCTTCACCCTCACCGTGACCGGTGGTGGCAGCACCCAGGCCACCTCCACCGTGACGGTGACCCCCCAGACGGTGGTGGTCAACACCCCGAGCCCCGCCCTTGCTACCAAGGATGTCCTCAGCGCCACCACCTTCGCTGCCACGGCCACCGGAGGTCTCACCAACGGCATCACCTGGTCCGCCACGGCTGGCACCATGAACCCCAGCACGGGTGCCTGGACAGCCCCGAACTTGACCGGGTCCGTGACCATCACGGCCACCTCCACTGATGACGGCTCCAAGTCGGCGAGCACCACGGTCACCGTGGTGGCCCTGCCCACCGCCAGCAGCCTGGTGGCCACCACCAACCCCGTGCCCTTCGGGGGCAGCACCCTCATCACCCCGACCTTCAGCAACGGCACTGGCAGCGTGAACAACAGCGTCGGCGGTGTCACCAGCGGGACGGCCTTCGGCAGCGGCACCATCACTGCCGCCAAGACCTTCACCCTGACCGTCACCAACCCCACCGGTACCACGGCCTCCACCCCCGTCACCCTGACGCCTCAGACCGTTGTGGTCGGCACGCCGAGCCCGGCCGCTGCCACCAAGGATGTCAACTCCATCACCACCTTCTCCTCGACGACCACCGGCGGCGCCACCAACAACGTCACCTGGTCCGCCTCTGCGGGCACGATGAACGCTTCCACGGGCGCCTGGACGGCTCCGGCCACGGCCCAGTCCGTGACCATCACCGCCACCTCGGTCGATGACCCGACCAAGAACGCAACGACCACCGTCACCGTGGTGTCCCTGCCCGTGGCCACTGGCCTGGTGGCAGCCACCAACCCCGTGCTGTTCGGCGGGACCACCTTGATCACTCCGACCTTCAGCAACGGCACGGGCAGCGTTGACCAGAGCGTCGGCGCTGTCAGCAGCGGCACCGGCTTCACCAGCGGTGCGATCTCCGCGGCCAAGACCTTTACCCTGACCGTGACCAACGCCGCCGGCACCACCGCCACGGCCACCTTGACGGTGAACCCCCAGACCGTGACCGTGGCTGCCCTCAGCCCGGCCGCGCCCACCCGGGACGTCAGCACCCAGACCACGTTTATCGCCAGTGCCACGGGTGGCAACCCCAATGGCATCACCTGGTCCACCACGGGTGGCAGCATCACCAGCGGTGGTGTCTGGACGGCCCCGTCCTCTGCTGCGACCGTGACGGTCACGGCCACCTCCAACGACGATCCCACCAAGTCGGCCACCACCACCGTCACCGTCGTTGGCCTCCCTGTGGCTTCCAGCCTGGTGGCCACCACCAACCCCACCCTCTTCGGTGGGAGCACCCTCCTCACGCCCACCTTCAGCAACGGCACGGGCAGCATCAACAACGGGGTAGGTGCAGTCACCAGTGGCGTTGCCGTTAGCAGTGGCGCCATTACCTCCGCCAAGACCTTCATCCTGACCGTGACCAATGCCGCGGGCACCCCTGCTGCCACCAGCGTGGCGGTCAGCCCCCAGACCGTGGTTGTGGGTTCCCTCAGTCCGGCTGCTGCCACCCGCACCACCAGCACGAGCACCATCTTCAGTGCCACCGCCACCGGTGGCGCTACCAGCAGCCTCACCTGGTCCGCCAGCGCCGGCAGCATCAACGCCTCTACCGGTGCCTGGACGGCTCCGGCCTCGGCCGGGACCGTGACCATCACGGCCACCTCCGTTGACGATCCCACCAAGTCCAACACCACCACGGTCACCGTGGTGGCTCCCCCCGCCACGCCGGTCATCTCGGCGCCGGCCAATGTCACCGCCGGCCAGGCCAGCTACACGGCCAGCGTCTCGGCCCAGACTGGCGTCACCTTCGCCTGGACCATCTCGGGCGGCACCATCACCGCCGGTGCCACCACCACCAGCATTACCTTCACCGCCGGAGCCTCCGGCAGCGTTGGTCTGAGCTGTGTGGCCACCAATGGGGGTGGCACCGACTCCACCCCGGGCACCTTCTCCGCCACCATCGTGGCTGCCCCCGTGGCCACGGGCCTCGTGGCCACCACCAACCCTGTGCCTTTTAACGGGACGACCACCATCACCCCGGCCTTCAGCAATGGCACAGCCACCGTGGACCAAAGCATCGGCACTGTCACCAGTGGCACGGCCTTTGGCAGCGGCACCATCACCACTTCCAAGACCTTCATCCTGACCGTGACCAACGTCGCGGGCACCACCGCCACGGCCAACCTGACTCTGACCGCGCAGACCGTGGCCCTGACGGCACTCAGTCCTGCTGCGTCCACCAAGGACATCAGCTCCGTCACGACCTTCACCTCCAGTGCCAGTGGTGGCAACACCAACGGCATCACCTGGTCAGCCAGTGCCGGCACCATGAACGCCTCTACGGGTGCCTGGACCGCTCCGGCCACGGCTCAGACCGTGACCATCACGGCCACTTCGACTGACGATGTCTCCAAGACTGCAACCACCACCGTCACCGTGGTGGCCCTCCCCGTGGCCACCGGCCTCGTGGCAGTCACCAACCCCGTGCTCTTCGGCGGGACGACCAACATCACCCCGACCTTCAGCAATGGCACGGCCAGCGTCAACAACGGCATTGGCAGCGTCACCAGCGGCACGGCCTTCAGCAGCGGTGCCATTACCGCCGCCAAGACCTTCATCCTGACGGTGACCAATGCCGCAGGGACCGCTGTCACGGCCAACCTGACCGTGAACCCGCAGACCGTGGCCCTCTCGGCCCTGGCCCCTGCGGCACCCACCAAGGACATCAGCTCCACCACGACCTTTAGCTCGACGGCGAGCGGCGGCGTCACCAACGGCGTCACCTGGTCGGCCACGGCCGGCTCCATGAACGCCGCCACGGGTGCCTGGACGGCTCCGGCCACGGCTCAGACCGTGACCATCACGGCCACCTCCAGCGACGACCCGACCAAGTCCGCCAGCACCACCGTCACCGTGGTGGCCCTCCCCGTGGCCTCCGGCCTCGCGGCGGCAGCCAACCCGGTGCCCTTCGGCGGCAGCACCCTCCTCACGGCCACCTTCAGCAACGGCACCGGCAGCATCAACAACGGTGTGGGCGCGGTGACCAGCGGGACGGGCGTCTCCAGCGGTGCCATCACCGCCTCCAAGACCTTCATCCTGACGGTGACCAACGCTGCCGGAACGGCGGTTACCACCAACCTGACGGTGAACCCGCAGACCGTGGCCCTCACGGCGCTTAGTCCTGCGGCGCCCACCAAGGACGTCAACTCCATAACGACCTTCACCTCCAGCGCCAGCGGTGGCAACACCAATGGCATCACCTGGTCGGCCAGCGCCGGCACCATGAACGCTTCGACCGGTGCCTGGACCGCCCCGGCCACGGCTCAGTCCGTGACCATCACGGCCACCTCCAGCGATGACCCGACCAAGTCTGCCTCGACCACGGTCACCGTGGTGGCCCTCCCCGTGGCCTCCGGCCTCGCGGCGGCAGCCAACCCGGTGCCCTTCGGCGGCAGCACCCTCCTCACGGCCACCTTCAGCAACGGCACCGGCAGCATCAACAACGGCCTGGGTGCCGTGGTCAGCGGAACGGGCGTCTCCAGCGGTGCCATCACGGCCGCCAAGACCTTCATCCTGACGGTGACCAACGCAGCCGGGACGGCAGTTACGACCAGCCTGGTGGTGAACCCGCAGACCGTGGCTCTCACGGCCCTGGCCCCTGCGGCGCCCACGAAGGACGTCAACTCCATTACGACCTTCACCTCCAGTGCCAGTGGTGGCAACACCAACGGCATCACCTGGTCAGCCAGTGCCGGCACCATGAACGCCTCTACGGGTGCCTGGACCGCTCCGGCCACGGCTCAGACCGTGACCATCACGGCCACTTCGACTGACGATGTCTCCAAGACTGCAACCACCACCGTCACCGTGGTGGCCCTCCCCGTGGCCACCGGCCTCGTGGCAGTCACCAACCCCGTGCTCTTCGGCGGGACGACCAACATCACCCCGACCTTCAGCAATGGCACGGCCAGCGTCAACAACGGCATTGGCAGCGTCACCAGCGGCACGGCCTTCAGCAGCGGTGCCATTACCGCCGCCAAGACCTTCATCCTGACGGTGACCAATGCCGCAGGGACCGCTGTCACGGCCAACCTGACCGTGAACCCGCAGACCGTGGCCCTCTCGGCCCTGGCCCCTGCGGCACCCACCAAGGACATCAGCTCCACCACGACCTTTAGCTCGACGGCGAGCGGCGGCGTCACCAACGGCGTCACCTGGTCGGCCACGGCCGGCTCCATGAACGCCGCCACGGGTGCCTGGACGGCTCCGGCCACGGCTCAGACCGTGACCATCACGGCCACCTCCAGCGACGACCCGACCAAGTCCGCCAGCACCACCGTCACCGTGGTGGCCCTCCCCGTGGCCTCCGGCCTCGCGGCGGCAGCCAACCCGG
>JBAXHE010000156.1:0-4847 GCA_037139055.1 Betaproteobacteria bacterium
TTCGTCCCGAACCCCCTACCGCCTGATCCCCCCATCCAGTGGACCCCAGGGCTGTTGGCCGCCCAGCAGCGGGCCGCGCTGGCACTCGGTCGGCTGGATGGGGTCACGGCCCTGCTCCCAGACCCCGCCCTCTTCCTCTACAGCTACGTCCGCAAGGAGGCTGTGCTCTCCAGCCAGATCGAGGGGACGCAGTCCTCCCTCTCGGACCTGCTGGCCTACGAGAACCAGCACGCCCCCGGGGTCCCCCTCGACGACGTGGTCGAGGTGTCCAACTACGTCGCCGCGCTGAACCACGGGCTGAAGCGTCTCAAGGAGGGCTTCCCACTCTGCCTGCGGCTCATCCGCGAGATCCACGAGGTGCTGCTCACCTCGGGCCGGGGCAGCGAGAAGCAGCCTGGGGAGTTCCGGACGAGCCAGAACTGGATCGGCGGCAGTCGTCCCGGCAACGCCAAGTTCGTCCCGCCACCCCATGAGGAACTCCCCGAGTGCCTGAAGACCTGGGAGACCTTCCTGCACGGCGACGCCACCATCGCCGACCCCCTGACCCGGGCGGCTCTGGCCCATGTGCAGTTCGAGACCTTGCACCCCTTCCTGGACGGCAACGGGCGCGTCGGGCGCCTGCTCATCACCCTGCTCCTCAGCGTGGAAGGTGTGCTGCGCGAGCCCCTCCTTTACCTGAGCCTCTTCCTGAAGCAGCACCGGGAGACCTACTACGAGCTACTGCAAAAGGTCCGCATCGAGGGCGACTGGGAGGCATGGCTCGACTTCTTCTTCCAGGGCGTCACTGAAACCTCCGAAAGCGCGGTCTCCACGGCCCAGCGACTTCTCCAGCTCTTCGCCGATGACCGGAAGCGCATCCAGGCGAACGGCAAGATCGCGGGCTCGGTCCTACAGGTCCACCACTACCTACAGGGGCGGCCCATCGCCTCTGCCACCGCCATCGGTGATGCGGAGAACCTCTCCCCCGCCACGGTTAATAAGGCCCTAAAGACCCTGACCGAGAAGGGTGTCGTCCGGGAGATCACCGGCGGACAGCGCAACCGGCTGTTCGCCTACAGCCAAGTCCTCCAGGTGCTGTCTGAGGGCACTGAGCAGTAGCCGCCGTGTCGAGGAAAGCTACGTAGCGTGCTGGCTGGCACGATCAACGCATGGGATGCCCATGTGGTTCTCGCTGGTTTTTTAGGCTGAGGCACAGCGAGGCGCCACCCCGGTGCGGGGGCGACCTTAATAGATGCCCCGATTGGCTAAATAAGCAGTCGTTACTTGATGCCTGTCGTAAAAAAGAATGAAAAAATTTAACTAATTCTTATTAATGAGTTGTAGCCTACAGCCCAATCATCCAATCAAGAGATCCTATGACCCTGCGCACGCCTTCCCGCGTCCTGTGCTTCGTGTTGTCGGGGTCTGCCCTGGCGCTCCTCGTTGCCTGCGGGGGAGGTAGCAAGTCGGAGACGCCTCCGGCCACCCCCGACTTCTCCCTGCAGGTGACCCCTGGGAGCCTGCAGATTCCTGCGGGTGGCAGCGGCTATGTCACGGTCACCCTCTCCCGCCTGAACGGGTTCACCGCAGCGGTCACGCTCTCTGGCGCTGGTTTCCCTGCCGGTGTGGTGGCCAGTGGCTCCTTGGCCAGCGGGGTGAATACCCTCCAGCTGCCCGTGGCCGTCGCACCCGGCGTCACTGTGGCGAGCTACACCGGGCTTAGCATCCGTGGCCAGTCAGGCGCCCTGACCCACGATGCCGCCTTCGGCTTCACCGTGGCCTCGGCCCTCCCCCCCAGTCACTTCCGCGATGACCTGGTCCAGGCGGCGGGTGGCAAACAGGTGGGCGGCACCATCGAGAACCACGCAGTCGCCCGTGAGAATGTTCGCCCTGTATTGAGCAAAGACGCCAATGACACGATCCGGCTGCAGCATGGTTTCCTGCCCTCCGGGTCTCCCACCGATCACTGAGTCCGACCGCACCGGGAGACCCCATGCGCAACGTTCCGATCATTCCCTTCGCCCTCTTTTCGCTCGTTGCCGGAGGGACACTCCGGGGGCAGGCCCCAGCCCCCGTTCTCGCCTATCAAGGGCGACTGCTTGAGGCGACACTCCCCGTCACTGGAACGCGCACCTTCGTCTTCTCCCTCCTGGATGCCTCAGGGCGGGAGCTGTGGACCTCTGGCAACCAGTCCGTCTCGGTGAACACCGGGCTCTATGGGGTGGTGCTGGGGGCCTCGCCCATGAGCGCCATCCCCACCTCGGTGCTGGCTCAGCCCAGCCTGAAGCTGCACGTCGTGGTCTCGGGCATTGCCCTGGCCCCCGATACCGACCTGGTGCCAGCCCTGCAGGCCCGCAGTGCCTTCGAGGTGAGCGGCGACTTCGCCGGAGACATCGGGGGCACTCAGAACGCCATCACCCTCCTGCGCCTGCAGGGCATTCCCCTGGACCTGACCACCACCCCGCCCACCGCCAACCAGGGACTGGTCTACAACGGCACCAAGTGGATCGCCGGGGCCATCGGTGGCAGCACGGGCCCCAAGGGTGATACCGGCGCGACGGGTGCAGCGGGAGCCACCGGTGCCACCGGCGCTCAGGGCCCAATCGGGGCCACGGGCGTCCAGGGTCCCGTTGGCGCAACGGGTGCCACCGGCGCTCAGGGATTGGTCGGTGCCACGGGTGCGACCGGCACTCAGGGCCTGGTCGGTGCTACAGGTGCGACGGGCACTCAGGGGCTGGTTGGTGCCACAGGCGCTACGGGCACTCAGGGCCTGGTCGGTGCTACAGGTGCGACGGGCATCCAAGGCTTGGCCGGTGCCACAGGCGCTACGGGCATCCAAGGCTTGGCCGGTGCCACAGGTGCGACCGGCGCTCAGGGATTGGTCGGTGCCACGGGTGCCACAGGCACACAAGGTCTGGCCGGCGCAACGGGTGCCACCGGCGTGCAGGGCCTGCTCGGGCCAGCAGGCGCCACCGGCGCATCCGGAGCACCTGGCACAGCGGGGGTCCAGGGAGCCACCGGCGCGGTTGGCACGAATGGCCTGGATGGTAAGACCCTGCTCAACGGAACGACTGCACCCCTAGCAGTGATCGGGGCGAAAGACGACTTCTACCTCAACACCACCACCAACACCCTCTACGGCCCAAAGGATGCCGCCACAGGTTGGGGCCCAGGCGTCGGCCTGGTGGGCCCCCAGGGCGGGGACGGTGCGACCGGTCCCACAGGCGCGACTGGCACGGTGGGACCTGCCGGCCCCCAAGGTCTTCAAGGTTTCACGGGGGTCGCGGGACCAACGGGTCCCCAAGGTCCAGCAGGTGGTCCGATGCCCTGGATCTCGGCCACCGCAGACACCACTCTCCTGGTGAACAAAGGGTACCTTGCCAACAGCAGCAGCACTGTGGCCTTTACCCTCCCCGCTTCACCTGCCGTTGGTGATGTCATCGCCATCGCGGGGGTGGGGAGTGGCTGGAGCCTGGTCCAGAACGCCGGGCAGTGGGTCACCCGTTCCAGTCTGGGTGCGGCGGGATTTCAGTGGATGGCCGTAGGGCCCGCCGCTCATTGGATGTCCGTTGCCTCATCCAGTGATGGCACGCACTTGGCGGCCTGCCAGAATGGCGGCCAGATCTATACCTCCACAGACAGTGGCGCCAGTTGGACCGCCCGCGGGAGCAGTCGCTCCTGGTATTCTATCGCCTCCTCCAGCGATGGCATGCGCTTGGTTGCTTGTGCGCAATCCAGCCAGATCTACACCTCCACCGACGGGGGAATCACCTGGACCCCCCGGGAGAGCGCCCGGAACTGGCTCTCTGTTGCCTCGTCGAGCGACGGCATGAACCTCGCCGCAGCGGTGTATGGGGGACAGATCTACACCTCCACAGATGGGGGAGCCAGCTGGACGCCCCGAGAGACCAGCAGGAATTGGCGTTCCATCACCTCCTCTAGCAATGGCCAGCGCTTGGCCGCCTGCGTGGATAACGGCTGGCTCTACACCTCTCCGGATGGTGGGGTCACCTGGACGGCATACAATGCCACCGCCTCCTGGCGATCAATCACCTCCTCCAGCGACGGGATGCGACTGGCTGCGGTAGCACCCTCGAACTGGATCTTTTATTCCTTTAATGGAGGGTCCACCTGGGCGCCCCGGGAGTCTACACGGGATTGGTCTTCAATCACGTCCTCCAGTGATGGTATGACCCTCGCAGCCTGCGTTGAATGGAACGGCCAAATCTTCGTTTCCACGGATGGGGGCGGCACTTGGGCGATCCGGGAAAGCAGTCGGGATTGGAAAGCCGTGGCCTCCTCAGGCAATGGCAAGCGCCTGGTCGCGGCGGCCGGGGGGGGCGACCAGATCTACCTCTCAACGGGTGGTGGAAGCACGACTTCCGGGACGACAGGTGGCTTGGTTGGAGATGCGGATGCTTCCATCCAGTTGCTTTACGTGGGTAGTGGGCGCTTCAAGGTCATGAGCCACACGGGTTCCATTGTTTTTAATTAGGTGTCGGGTTCCCACCAAGCGGGAATTCCAATAAAAATTTTAATTGATTTCAATTAAGGTGCTGAACCACCGCGGCAACCTCAGCGTGGAGTAACGGCACAGTCGCCGCGAGAGGCGCCACCCCAGGCGTTGCCAGCCCAGGAGACCTGGGGCCCGGTTTCCGACCGGGCCCCAGGTCATCTGTCGCCTACCGCTGTCCTTCCAGGCTCACCTCCTTGGCGGTCAGAACGGGGTCCGTGAAGGCGGCCGCATCCTTGCCCCGGGCCTGGATCACGGTCTCTCCCACCACCACGGCGGAGAAGAAAGCGTCGGTGGTCATGGTCGGTCCCTCCACCCCGGACTGACTGGAGTGCCCCGAGATGTTGGCCTGGTC
>JBAXHE010000157.1:0-4838 GCA_037139055.1 Betaproteobacteria bacterium
CTGGTTGGAGTCAGTCGCGCGGAACTTTGGTAAGTCAAGTACGCAGCGTTAGCCGTCTTCCAAAAAATCAACTCAGAAATGGTTGGTGCTCTATTGCAGTCGTTGCCGATCGCGACAGGACTTCTCCGAAGCGGTCATAGAAAGTGATGCGGGATTACCGATCAATTCTTGCTCCATTGTCGATTGCCGAATTTCGGTTATCGACCAGGTCCAGACCTTGGGATCGCCCACGATAAAGCGGTCATTTATTGAACCCAAATCTCGATACCGGTCGTTCAGTTAGTTGCTGAGCTTGGCGTTAGTCAAGGAGCACCGCTGTCCGTTGACGTGGCCTGCTCTAATGTCACAACCGCGCGATCACGAACGCACGCAGCATCTCCGAATACGTCATCTTCTTTGGGAACTAGGTCCATGCCGGCAGGCCGAAGACATGGATTGCTTCGCCGCACGCGCAACGACGGAATCTCAAGGCTTGATCAGCGACGCGATCTGCTGGCAGCGGCTCTTTGAGCCAACAATTTTGCACTGGATGACGGCCTGTCCGTCAACCGTGTATTCGGTCAGCATCCAGCCGCCGCCCGCGTTGGCGGCCAGCCGGTCAAGCGTTGCAAAACCGTACTCAGAACGGGCTGCGTAGTCCTCTACATCTGTGCCCGGATACAGTTTCGCACCGGGCGGCAATACCTCTGGAACCAGCCCTTCGTTGGCCGAGCCCGAGTTGCCCATCACCAGCGACACGGGATGTGCGCTCTTGAAACTGATGGCCTCGAACAAATGCACATGGCCGTGCATCGCCACCGTGACGCCGTCGGGAAACAATCGCTGCGGATACAAGGCGCCAAAAACCGACTGCAGGCCCTCGTTGCCAGCGGGCTTGAATTGACTCTGTTTTTTGACCGGTGCCACTGCCAGCAGGGGATGGTGACTCATGAAGAAACTGTTGGTTTTCTGCTGCGTCAGTTCGGCCACCGTCTTCAATTGCTGCAGGTACTTGTCATAGGCAGTGTCCGTGCTGGCGAAGGGCTTGCCATTGGTTCTGGACGAGTCGAAAACAATCAACTGTGTATCGACTGCCAAAGGCACCGCATACGGCATCGAATAATCGGCGTCGGCATCGAGCGCCGGATCATTGCAGGAGCGCTGTTCACGCCAGGCCTGCGTGTCGATGAAGCGGAACCAGCCCTGCCCGGCTCGGAAACACGACTCATGGTTGCCACGCACGAAGACCCAGGGCGCGGCTGCCAGCAACGGGCTGGCGGGCGTGAAGAAGTCCGCTTGCCAGGCGTCATAGCCATAACCCCACAGACTGCCGGCGCACCCGGTGTTGCCCTGCGGACAAGGGCTTTCACGGTAGTGAATATCACCGATGTGAAGCACCAGATCAGGTTTCAACGCGACGGCACTTTGCGCCACTTTGGAAAACGGCCATTTGACGGGATCGTTGCAGGGCTGAAACGCGTTCTCCGAAGCCTTCATGCGGCAACCGGTGTCGGCAATGATGACAATGCGTTGGATCGCGCTGGCAGGCGCCGGTACATCGCGGTCCGCGACACGCGCTCGCCGCACACCCTGCGGCCATGACGCCTCACAGCTCAGCACATCAAACACAGCGGGCTTGCTGACTTGCTGCGCACTGTCGCCACGCACCGGAACGGTCGCCGGTCCAACGCGCATGGACATAGGTTGCGCAGCCTGGTCGTCCCACGAAATCGCCGGGCAAACGACGTCCCGGGTCAAGGCCCGCACCAGTACGCGCTGACCTTCGGCCTGCACCGTGAAGACGGCCTCGGGCTGCACCGCGGACGCGGCCTGCGCCAGACCGGTGGCGAGCAAAAGGAATCCAGCCAGGACTGGCGATGCCAGCCTGGCGCAACAGAAGCGGCGCACGAGGATCAGAAGTCGAGCGTTGCCGTCAAGGAAACGTTACGCCCCGCTATGACGGTCAACAAGTCCTTGGCCGACGGTGCTGCACTGGAACTGCCGGCCGTGGCCGAGGCAATGCCAGCGATGGCGTGACTGTCAAACAGGTTGTTGACGCCAAATTGCAGCTTGAGTTGCTTGGCAAAGTCGGCCGGCTTCTTGATGGTGTAGTTGACAAATAGATTGGCAACGGTAACCGGATCAATCACGAAAGCCTCATGGGTTCCGTCTTTCGCATCGTTGTAGATTTGCCCGACGCGGTTGGCCGACAAACTGGCAGCCCAACCATTGTGCTCATAGTTCAAAGCGATCGCTTGCGTGGTGTTGGGCGCGCCAGGCACCCACTGACCATTTTCGTATTTCAAACTACCCACGGTCGCGTTGGCATAAAGGCTGAAGCCACTGCCGAGCACAAAGTTGGCTTCAGCTTCAATCCCCTGGTTTACTTCGGTGCCGCTGAGCACATAGCCCACATTGCCGGCGCTATCCGGTGGCAACGGTGTATAGGCGCCATCAAGCTTGGTGTGGTAAATGTCGGCGGCAAGCGTCAGCGCACTGGAATTCCAGACGGTTCCGACTTGCATCGTCGTCGCCTTGGTTGCCTTGGGCGCCGGCGATACCAATGCGTTTTTCACGTCAAAAACGCTGGTACTCGGAATCTGGTCGCCAAGCGCATATTGTCCGTACACACTCCAGTTCGGCTGGATGTTGTAGTGGACATCGAGCGACGGCAACACATCGGTATAGGTGATGGAGTTGGCCAGGCTGGGCGCCCCACCCGTGATGGTGCCGGTGGTGGCGTTGTAAACACCGCCGAGCGTGCCAACGGCGCCGCCATTGTCTTGCAGATGGACATAGTCCTGTTTGTAGGAAGCGTACTTGACGCCAGGTGTTACCTTCAGGTCCTTGCCAATTTTGAACTCGTATTCGAGATACGGCTGAACCGTGGTGGTCTGATAGGTCTCGGTGAAGTTAGGCGCAGGGGTGTCCACCCAGGTGCGCGGATCCGAAGGAATCTGATAGCGACGGCTGTCCGCGCGTTCCAGCCACAAGCCGGTGCGCAAGGTGCCGGTTTCGGTTTCATTGCTCAGGCGCAGCAGGTTACCAAACGTGGTGTAGGAATTGAGCTTGTCGATGGCGCTGGTCGCCGTGATGGCGGTTGCGCTGTTGTTGTAGTTCTGCTTGTTCCAGTAGCGATAGGTGTACACATTGTCTTCAAGCTTCCAGCCCCCACCGAGCGAAGCGGTGATTCCTGCATAGACAAAGTCAGTCGATATGTCATAGAAGTTGAAGCCGTAATAGTTCGCTTTGGTCGGATCCCCGCTGAGCAGCGTGATGTAGTCACCCGTGTCATAGCTGGAACGCGCAATGCCTTTGATGCTCGGCGTATTGTTTTTCAGATTCAGGTAGGAGGCGAAAACGGTAAAGGTGGAGCCGCCAGTATTCTCAAACTGGTACTTGCCTGAAACCGCCTTGCGGTCCTGCAGATTGAAGGTCTGATAACCGTCGGACTTCATCTCATGCACGTTGAACATCAGGTTCGACTTGCCATCGGGGCCAACCTGACCGGTTTCATGTTCAATTCCGACCAAGCGGGTATTCCATGAACCAGTGGAAAGCTCAACACTGGTACGCGGTTCGGCTTCCAGCACGCGCGAACGGAAATCGACAACGCCGCCAAAAGTGGCTTGCCCGACCGTGGACGCGCCGCCGGGGCTGCGGTCCACCACCGCACCACCGACAAACTGACTCGGGAAGAAGACCCAGGAATGGTGGCTGACACCGTTTGTGTCGTTGAATGGAATGCCATCGAAACTGAACACCGTGTTGCTGTCCGACAAACCACGGATCGTCACCTTGGCATCACCCAGACCGACGCCGTTGGGCGACGAACTGAAAACACCGGGTGTCATGGAAATGGTCTGCGTGTAATCGGCCACCGGTGAGGTGTAGTTGCGAATGAACGAGTCATTCACGACCGACTGCGCGGAGCGCGCGGAAAGGGAGTTCATGGAAGGAGCCGACTCTGCTGACAGCGCTTGCCCAGTCACCACAACGGCACTGAGGTTAACGGCAGTCTCCGATTGCGCAAAGCAAGGAGCGGCCACGAACAGAATGGTCAGTGCGCGAGAAACGTTCAGGACACTGGACTTGAGGCGGGGTTTTTGTGTTGTTTGGGACATGGTGTGTTAAATAGGAAATCTGTCACATTTGACCGACCGTGCATCTTGATTTCCCAATATGACAAAGCCGTTAAAGTCACGGCTTTGTTGCTTTTCGTTCACACACCGTGACGGAGTTGCCCGGCCGAAATTATTCGAGCTTGAAGTTGAATTCCTGTGTTGCCAGCACTTCACCAGTGGCATCACTGATGCACTTGTACTGCATCATCGCGGCCTTGACCGCAGCGTAAAACACGCGTGGACCTGAGACGATGCTCACGTCCTCAATGACGCCGTCCTTGATACGGATCTGGGCTTTGACAATACCCTCCGTTCCGTCCTGAATCGCCTTGCGGGGCATCGCGGGTGGCACCTGGGTCGGGCAGGCGACGCCGATGTCGCTGCGATTCGGCCCTGGTTTGGCAACGGGTGGTGGTGGCGGCGGCGCAATGGCGACCGGCGCGGTTGGAACGGTCACGCTTGCCGCAATGGAAATGCCCGAACTCACCGTCGGCGCTGCCACATCGGGCGGCGGCACATAGGGTGGCGGTGCTTCGGTCTTGACGACTTCTTTGGGTGTCTCAAGCTTCTTCGGCGGTGGGGGGGGTGGTGGCGGAATGATCACTTCCTGAATCACCACCGCTTCAAGCGGCTTCTTGATGAAGTTCAGGCCCTTGCGCGCCATGCCCGAGACCAGCGCGTAGCCCAGAAAAGCGTGCAGGGCAATGACCAGCACCAGGCCCTTGACCCGGCGGC
>JBAXHE010000158.1:0-4802 GCA_037139055.1 Betaproteobacteria bacterium
CGCAAACGGCGATGGAGCTCAAGCTATTGATTGAGCAGATGCGCGAACAGATCCAAAATTTAGAGTAGCATTTCATACCGACTCACAAAGTCTCAGTAACAAGCCAAAGCCCGCTCCTATAGCGGGCTTTGCGCATTATGGCCTTGCAGGTAATCTCATAAAAGCGCAGAATTTATGTGTACTTAGTTGTGTACTTATTGCCTTTTATGCGACGCAAAATATGTACACACATTTAGCTAGACTGTAGCTAATTAAGAGTACGAGTGCGCCAACAGATGGTCATTCAAACAAGGTAGAGACAATCATGGGAAAGATAACGGACATTCAGATTAGGGCATGGATCACGAATGGTGAGAACTTCGAGGGACGCTCAGATGGCGATGGCCTGTATTTGTCGTTTCCCAAAAACTATTCGTCTCCGATGTGGAAATTCCGCTATCGCTTTGCTGGCAAACAACGAATCATGAATATGGGCAGTTATGCGTCACTGTCGCTTGCCAAGGCTCGGGTGACAGCAAAAGAACTGTCCGCGAGAGTTGCTCTCGGTTATGACGTGGCAGGAGAGAAGCAGGAGCGCAAACGAGACGCCGTCTCAAAAATCGAAGCAGAAAAGGCTGCGTGGACGGTTAGTCAGCTTTGCGACCAGTTTTTCGAGCGCGTAATTCTGCCAAATTGGAAACACTCAGATATTGTGCGGCGGCGCATTGAGAACGACATTAAACCAAAACTTGGCAAGATGAAGGCTGAGGACGTTAAGCCCCGTGACATTGATGAGTTGTTACAGATTATTGTTAAACGCGGTGCCCCAACCATTGCTAATGACGTTTTGCGTTGGACAAAACGTATTTTCGACTTCGCTATCAAACGCCACGTTGTGGAAACAAACCCGGCAAGTGCTTTTGATCCTTCCGACGCGGGGGGTAAAGAAGATAGCCGAGATCGCTGGCTAAGCCGTGAAGAGATCATCCTGTTATTTCAGGCAATGCGCGACATGCTGGGACGCTTTTCTGTGGAGAACATGTACGCCGTTCGCCTGCTGTTGTTACTAGCTGTTCGCAAGGAAGAGCTAATCGCAGCACCGTGGACTGAGTTCGATCTAGAAAAAGCCGTCTGGCATTTGCCAGAAGAGAGAACTAAGACTAGTGCAGCAATTGATATACCGCTGCCACCCTTAGCTCTTGAAACACTGAGGGAGTTGCATCGCCTTGCCAATGGAAGGTCATACGTTTTCCCTGCCCGCAAAATGCAGCACAGGATGATCCCACACATTGACTTGAATACACTCAATGCAGCACTTGCTAAACACATTCGCCCCAAGCTTAATGGCGTCGAGAATTTTACAATCCACGATTTCCGCCGCACAGCCAGAACTCATTTGGCAGCTTTAGGCGTTGATCCATTTGTTGCTGAGCGCTGTCTGAATCACAAGATTAAGGGTGTCGAGGGTGTCTACAACCGACACGATTATTTTGATGAACGTAAAGCCGCGCTTAACGAATGGGCAAAGTTACTTCAAGCTCTCGAGGAAGGGCGTTTGGATTACAACGTAATTCCGCTGAAGGGGAAAAGACCTGCTGCGTAGTGGTTGAAAGAGTCGCTCACCACTAACGAGCTGTACGCCCTCATGCCATGGAGAAGCACGCTCAGCAGTGATCTCGATGATTCTCTTCATACACTGGATTCAAGGGACAGGAGATAAGTCATGGCCGGCCACAGCGTGTACATTCCCCTTTTTTCTGTCCCAATAAGGCACTGGTGCCGATCGATCTGCTTCAGCCCACTTGAGTCAGCCAAGATCAGGACATTTCGCGTAATCTCCTTGACGCAAGTCCAGTGTTCGCGACGACCGCTCAGGCAGATAATAACGGAGGATCTTCCGTGCTTGAGATGGTGTGTGAGCATTTCCCAGTATTCATTCAAAGAAACCAAATCATGAGGAAAGGCTTTTTGTTTCCTCATTTTCTGTTTTTGATACTTCTTGACCGACCTTACGGCAATATCTAAAAACCCCCCAGGAGAGTCGATCTTATTGATGCCTTCGACCACGGCTTTTTCCAACTTGTTTTTCTTGGCCAGATAGCCGACCAACTCACCAAACAAGGCCCGCTTTTGACTGATTGCTTTCTTGTTGATGGCATATTTAATGACAAGTATTTCCGTGGCATTGAGCACTGCATAGAGTCCGCAAAGGCAATCAATACTTCCCTGTCGTGTCGCCATAATTTATTTTCTCCCTTTACAAAAAATGAGTTTCACCAAATCGTTCGGATCGGGTTGTCTTTAAAGAGCTGGGCATCGCGGATATATCGTTGCAACATCACGTCAGAGCGATGGCCGGTTTGCTGGCGAATTTTCCAAGAACTGACATTCGCTTTCGCGGCACTGGTGGCGAAGCCAGCCCGCAAACTATGGCCGGAATAGTGCTCAGCATTCAGCCCGGCCGTGAGCGCCCTGGCTTTCACAATCAACGCGACAGACTGGGCGGAGAGCCCCTGTGGCAACACGCGGCCGTATCGGCTGACGCGCCGAAATAGGCGGCCGCTTTCTATCCCTGATTGAACGAGCCATTCCTTGATGGCTCGGACCGGGCAGGCTTTCCCCCGAACGTAGGGAATCGCGATGTTACGCCCGTGCCCAATCTGATCGGTTTTGCTCCGCCGCAGGTGCACAACCGCCCCTTCCTCCACGAATTGCAGGTCCTCCACAGCACCGCAACTTGGCTGCCGCCGCCATCAATGTCGCGCGCTATACTGGCGGCTTTCTCGAAGACGCTATCGACCAGCTTAATGTCGGTTTCGTAGACGGTCAGGGTCGGCGTTTCGCCGTCCTCCTGCTGCGATTCGGCCACGTAGGTCGCGTACTCGCCCTCAAGGTCCATGGCCGGGAAAGAAGCATCGAGGTCACGCAGGAACGCCGTGATTTGGGGCGTAGAGCGATAAACCTGCTTGAGTTCGGTCAGCACGGATTCGCCGACACCCGGGTTGCGGAACTTTTCCATCCCGCCGCTGATGGCGACGTCGTTGGTGCCCTCCTGTTATCAATTTGATAATGTTGTGTACGTATTACAGCGCAAGCATTTACAGTCACCGAAAATGGCCGTGCTACGGCTATTGCGCCGCCTGGTTCTGCAATTCGTGCGGTGTCTTGCGGGCGGCTAGTAGGGCATGTAGTCCCTATTCTTCTGTGTGTTGGCATCAATGATGCCAACACGCGCCGGTCGGTATCCATGGGGCGAGCAGTCATGCTGACTCTTCTTTCATGTAAGCCGAAATTACTTGGCGAAGTTCCCCAATATTCCAGGCCGTTACGCGGGGTCCCAGCTTTTTGGGAGTGGGTATCTTCTTGGCTTTTACCCACCGCCAAATGGTGGCTCGGGAACATGCGAAGAGCAGCAGTAGGCTTGGCAAGCGTACAAATCCGCTATCAGGTAACGAGTCAAAGTCAGGCGAATTAATTGCCTTTGTGGCGTTGCTACGTTCCTGTCGAGGTGTCTGAACCGCCAAATTCTTGGCCTGATCTATTTGAGCGGCCGAAATCAACGGTGTTTTCTGAGCAACAGAAGGAAGAGCCGAATGTTTCAGCTTGAAAGAGTGATTTTTCATAAATGCTCCATAAACAGTGAATGGGCGAGTTGGCCAACTCAGCCCACACTGTCTCAGAAGCATTCATAGGGGGAAATCCCCATTTAGAGCTAGGCCGCTAAGTGGTTATTCGGAATTGAATCGATTGATGGAGAGCCTCTGCGAACTGCAAGAAAGCGGTATAGATCGGTGGTGTATTTTGTGGCCTGCTTAACCTTCTTGTGCCCGGCTTGCTGTATTGGACCTGTCTTTTTTTTATTTTTTTTGAATTCCTCAAGCTTATAGGGATTCACCACTAACTCACACTCGAATTGCGTTTTACCTGATGCAGAGCAATCCAATACGCGAAGAAATTCCAAGAATTTACTAACCCTCGAGCGATGTGGTGGCAATTGAATTCCAAGAAGGGTCTTGAATGCGGCAAGTTGCTTTCTTAACCTAATCGCTGCCTTCCGTAACTGCTCGTCAAGAATCATTGGATTTCCGATTGCGCTAGCAACATCGAAACGTATTAGTACTTGACCGCTTTTCAGATCGATTTCTGCAAATTGCTCTTCTTGCGGCTCAGTATCTATGTTCGACCAGCTTGAAATTGAAACGATTGAGAAGATCGGTTTGTTGCTCGCCGCTCGGTAGCCTTCTTTCCAAGATTTGTATTTCTTGAGACCGAATTGATTAGCAATCTCCAGCTTTTTCTTCTCTGAACTCTCGGTACTGATAGTCGAGCAGGCCTCGATGAACTTTTCGTTCCTGCGCAAGAACTCCCAAGCCCACCTGTGATAAGCCCAGTTTTCGTAACCTCGATATCGTCCGATATCGGTGCCGTCTGGACGATCCCTCGTTTTTCGGGGAATTGGTTGTCCTGGAAGTGCTGGTAATAAGCTCGATTCAGTCGCCTGATGGTCTGCTTCGCTCACTTCGCCTCCTGTTACTTGCGTGCTGCACCTTATAAGTTTATAAGTTTGTCAGGTGATTTTAATCGTCCATAGCGAGATCCGGAGATTGAAAACAGCGCGATATTTGGGCTTACGACGATACAATTGAGTCTTGAGCGAGGCGTGTAAAGCCGGAAAAAACGTGTACTTATACGTGTACTTTAAACAAATTTGGAGTGTGTTTTATACGTATTTAAGCGGCTTTGTGCTTATCACTCCCGATTCAGATCCAACCTGGAATAGGTAAACACCCGATAAGTTTCAACGAACTGGGCTTTGCTTTTGC
>JBAXHE010000159.1:0-4741 GCA_037139055.1 Betaproteobacteria bacterium
GCAGAGCAGCTCATCGGCCAGCGCCGCAAGCACTTCACTGCGCCGCGCCACCAGGCCCAGCACCGCGCCCTGACCGGCGTAATGCAGCGCCAGAGCCCGCCCAATCCCCGAGGAAGCACCGGTGATAACAACTTTTTTGGCACTCACCGGCGCGGCGTGCGGCATAAGAAGCCGTTTACTTCTTGGCGTTACGCTCGGCGCGACGCTTGTCGATCACCTTGCTGGTCAAGGCCAGCAGCTCGGCATGCGACTTGATTTCCTTGCCGACCATCAGATAACGACCATCGACAACCAGCGCCGGAACGCCAGATATCTTCGAGCCTTGGGCCATCTGGTCGGCGCGCTTGGCTTTGCTGATCACGCCGAAGGCCGAGTAGGCATCACTGAATTTCTTGGCATCGACACCCTGTGACACTACCCATTCGGCAATGCTTTTATCATCGATCAGCTTCAGTCCTTTTTCGTGCAGTGCGCTAAAGAGCGGAGCATCAAGCCGGGCTAATTCGCCGATCGCCTCAAGCGCGTAATAAAGTCGCGCCATATTCTGGTAGTGAGGGGAGTTAAAGCCGACCGGAACCCGCTTGAAAACGACATCCGCAGGCAGCTTGGCCGCCCACGGCTTTATCTGTGGGTTCAGCTCGCTGCAGTGCGGACAGGCGTAGGAAAAAAACTCGATGACTTCGATTTTCGCCGGATTATCGGTCAGCTGAACCGGATCAATAACCACGTAGTCGCGCCCCACCACCAGCTGCGCCTGTACCGGCAGGGCCAGCGTCAGCAACAGGGCAGCCAGCAACCGAAAGAAAACGTTTTTCATCAAGCTCTCCAAATTTATTTAACGACGTTGGCCTCGATGCCCTGCTTGGCCAGCTCAGAACGCGTACTGGTGAGGTCGCCCATTTTCTTGAACGGCCCAAGACGAACGCGATACCACACTTTTTCCTGCAGCATCACCTGCTGCACCGCCGCTTCAACACCCATCATGGCCAGCTTGGCCTTCTGGTTATCGGCATCGCCCGCATTCTGGAAAGATCCGGTTTGCAGGAAGATCGGTTCAGACAACAGCCCGTCTTTTTCGTTCTTGGCCTTGCTCTCGGCCGACTTGGTCTCGCCTGGTTTGGGGTCGGGGATGGCCTCGGCGTTGCCCGGCAGGATCTTGTAGAAATCGAAACGGGGTTTGTCACCAGTCTGCGGAATCGGATCCCCTGGCTTGCCCGGCAGCGCCATCGGCGCTGCCCCTGCAGCATTCTGCTGCGTCGCGGCCGACTGCGGCGGGGGTTGCCCCTTGTTGGAAAAAGGCGCCGGCGTTTTATAGATGTACCAGACCACGGCGGCCGCGCCCAGAACACCAATGACCAGCCCAACAAACAAACCGATCAGGGTATTGCCGACCGATTGCTTGCGTGATGACGATTTATTGGCTTTGCGGGGTTTCATATCACGACTCATGGATGTCTCTCTGATTCATTAATTACATCGATTCCGGACAGCTGACACCGAGAATGGACAAGCCATTGCGAATCACCTGCTGCACCGCTGTGGCCAGGGCAATACGGGAATTTTTCAATTCAGCATCGTCGACCAGCATGCGCTCCGCATTGTAATAGCTGTGAAAATCAGCTGCCAGATCCTTGAGGTAAAAAGCAATCATGTGCGGCGCCAGCTCGCGCGCCGCCGACTCGACCACTTCCGGGAACTCACTCAGCCGCGCCGCCACGGCCAGTTCATGCGCACTGCCAAGCAGCCCGAAATCGGCGTCACACAGGCTAGCCGCCTCGCCATCCCACTGGGCAAGCACCGAGCACACGCGGGCATGGGCATACTGGATGTAATAGACCGGGTTTTCGTTGGTCTGGCTCTTGGCCAGGTCGAGGTCAAAATCGAGATGCTGATCCGACTTGCGCAATACGTAGAAGAAGCGGCAGGCGTCGTTGCCGACATCCTCGCGCAAGGTGCGCAGGGTCACGAACTCGCCGGAACGCGTCGACATCGACGCTTTCTGACCGTTGCGATAGAGCACGGCAAACTGGACCAGGGCCACGTCCAGCACGTTGGCATCGAGCCCGAGCGCCGTCAGCGAACCCTTCACCCGCGGAATATAGCCGTGGTGGTCGGCGCCCCAGATATTGATGATGCGATCAAAACCGCGCTCGAACTTGTTCAGGTGGTAAGCAATATCCGAAGCGAAGTAGGTATACAGCGCGTTGTCGCGCTGGACCACACGGTCCTTTTCGTCACCGAAGCTCGTCGATTTAAACCATTTGGCGCCGTTCTGTACGTAAATATGCCCGGCTTTCTCGAGCCGCGCGATACAGCGCTCGACCAACCCCGTATCGAACAGCGATTTCTCCGAAAACCACACGTCGTAGTGCACGCCAAACTCTTCGAGATCGCTGCGGCAGTCTTCGAGTTGCTCGTTGAGCACATGGTTATGCACATAAAACCAGTCTTCGCTGAGGAGTTTCTTGGCGCTGGCGATCAAGGCATCGAGGTGCGACTCACGCTGCGCCTTGGCCTCGTCATCCGAGCGCTCGGCTTCCGGCAGTCCCGGAGCACCCTCCAGCACGGCGGCAATCGGTCGAACGAACTTGTTGCCATGGGCCACCTGCATCTGACCAGCCATGTCGAAAACATAATCGCCCTGATAGGCGTTGGGCGGGAACGGAACGCTTTCCCCGAGCAGCGTCAGATAGCGCAACCAGGCGGAAACGGCCAGGATATCCATCTGCCGGCCGGCGTCATTGACGTAGTACTCACGGGTCACATCCCAGCCAGTATAGGCCAGCAGGCTGGCCAGACTGGCGCCATAGGCGGCGCCGCGGCCATGGCCGACATGCAGCGGCCCGGTCGGATTGGCCGACACATACTCGAGCTGAACCTTTTTCTTGGCGCCGACCAATGAGCGACCGAAGGCTTCGCCCTCGGTCAGTACCGCACGGACAACCTCCAGCTTGGCCGCCGGCAGCAAAATAAAATTAATAAAGCCAGCGCCGGCAATCTCGGTTTTGCCGACCAAAGGAGATGGCGGAATTTCGGAGAGCAGGAGCTGCGCCAATTCGCGCGGGTTACGCTTCATCGGGCGCGCCAGTTGCATCGCCAGATTGCAGGAAAAATCGCCGTGCGAGGCCTGCTTCGGGCGTTCGAGAAGAATGCTGACGTCCGCCTGCTCAGGCGCAACGCTGAGTAAAGCGGTGCGCATCAAATCGGCGAGGTGGGTTTTAATATCGTGGGTCATCGGGGTGTTTCGTCTTGAATGAGAGCAAGGGACTGATTATACGATGCCCTGCAACGGAATGGCTGGTCAGCATAACAGTGCAGATAGTATGAGATGGCTACTGTGAAACCACCGATTCGGGATAAACTCACGCTTTCGCACTTTGCCCAAGCTGTCCATGCGCCTTTTCCGCCTAGCCAAAATACTCAGCGTTGCCAGCCGTTTCGGCATCGACGAGATGGTTTTCGAGCACGAACCCAGTGGCCGTTTGGCCGCGCTGTCGCGCGCTTTTTTCTTCTGGCGCCAGCTCACTACGCCACGCGCCGTGCGCCTGCGCCTGTCCCTTGAAGCGCTCGGGCCGATATTCGTCAAATTCGGCCAGGTCTTGTCGACCCGCCGCGACCTGCTGCCGCTCGACATCGCCGACGAGCTGGCCAAGCTGCAGGATCAGGTTCCGCCCTTCCCGCCCGATGTCGTCCTGGCGCAGATCGAAGCCGCCTATGGCCGCCCGGCCAGCGAAGTCTTCGCCGAATTCAACGCCGTTCCGGTGGCCAGCGCCTCAGTCGCTCAGGTGCACTTTGCCCGCCTGCATGCCAAAGACGGCGGCCATGAAGTCGCGGTCAAGATCCTGCGTCCGAACATGCAGGGCATCATTGCCCACGACCTGTCATTGCTCGATACGCTGGCCGGATTGCTCGAACGCATCTGGTCCGACGGCAAGCGCCTGAAGCCGCGCGAAGTCGTCGCCGAGTTCGGCAAGTATCTCAATGACGAACTCGATCTGATGCGCGAAGCCGCCAACTGTTCGCAACTGCGGCGCAACTTTGCCGATTCAAAGCTGCTGCAGGTCCCCGAAGTCTATTGGGATCAGTGCTCGACCACCGTGATGGTGATGGAGCGCATGCACGGCATCCCGATCAGCCAGAACGACGCACTGGTGGCCGCAGGCATCGATCTTTCAGCCCTGTCAAAGGCCGGCGTCGAAATCTTCTTCACCCAGGTTTTCCGCGATGGCTTTTTCCACGCCGACATGCACCCCGGCAATATTTTCGTCGCTACCGACGAGGTGCACCACGGCAAGTACATCGCCCTCGACTTCGGCATTGTCGGCACGCTGACCGATAACGACAAAAACTATCTGGCGCAGAATTTTCTGGCCTTTTTCCAGCGCGATTACAAGCGCGTTGCCACGGCCCACATCGAAGCCGGATGGGCACCCGCCGATACGCGCGTCGACGATTTCGAAGCCGCCATCCGCGCCGTCTGCGAACCGATATTCGACCGCCCGCTGAGTGAAATCTCCTTTGGACGCGTCTTGCTGCGCCTGTTTCAGACCTCGCGCCGGTTCAATGTCGAAATCCAGCCACAACTGGTGATGCTGCAGAAAACCCTGCTCAACATCGAAGGTCTGGGACGCCAACTCGACCCCAATCTCGACCTGTGGACCACCGCCAAGCCCTTCCTCGAACGCTGGATGAACGAGCAAATGGGCTGGCGGGCGCTGGTGCGCACCATGAAGCAGGAAGC
>JBAXHE010000160.1:0-4680 GCA_037139055.1 Betaproteobacteria bacterium
CCGTGTATAAGCCAGTGCTCCGACGAATGTACCTTCATTGAGAACTTGATCGGCTGCAAGGACGATTGCAGGCGGAGCTGCGAAAGCGAACGCCTGCATAACCTGACCAGGTGCCAGTGGAATTACAAGTATTGTTTGTCGGGGTGCAAGTCCCCATAAACAAGCGAAGAGAAGCGACTTCAGATCATGCTGACCGCGTTAATTCGTAAGAAACAACCGTTCAGTCGGGCTCTTTAACGCTTGTGCCTCGCGCCGCAATCTTCTGCACGATCAGGCTACCGACCATGTCGCCTTCAACGTTCACCGCCGTGCGCACCGTATCCAGGATGCGGTCGATCGGCAGCAGGATGGCGATGGCTTCGGTGGGCAGGCCAACCGATTCCAGGACCAGCACCATGCTCAGCATGCCGACGCTGGGGATGCCTGGAGCGCCAATGGCGCCGAGCATGGCAACGAAGAAGATGATCATCTGGCTGACCAGATCGAGTTCAATGCCCGCTAAGCGCGCGACAAAGAGCGCTGCCGCGGCTTCGTAGAGCGCGGTGCCGTCCATGTTGACGGTCGCACCGAGTGGCACAACGAAATTGGCAATGTCCTTCCTGACGTGCAGGTGCTGCTCGACGCAGCGCAGCGTCACCGGCAGCGTCGCCGCGCTGGAGCTGGTGGCGAAAGCCGTCAGCAGCGCCTCGCGCGAACCGCGCCAGAAGTGCAGCGGCGTGACGCGGGTGACCGCATAGAGCATCAGCGGCAACACGATGACACCGTGAAACAAGGTACTGCCGATGACCACGGCGATGAACTTGAGCAGGCTGGAGAGCAGGTTGCTCTGCTGGCTGGCCACCAGCTGCAGCATCAGCGCCGCGATGCCCAGCGGCGCAAGACGCATGATCCAGTGCACGACAATCAGGCAGAGATCCTGCATTTCCTGGAACAGGCTGCGCACATTGCGGAAGCGCTCACCGCCAACGACCAGCGCAATGCCGAGAAACAGCGCAAAGATAACGACGCTCAGGATTTCGCCCTGCGCTAACGCCTTGAACGGGTTCTGGAACAGGCCGTGCATGAACAGGGCAAAGTACTCGGGCAACGGCATGCGGTGGGCTTCGTAGCGCTGCGTGGCTTCAGCGAACATGGCCAGCTGCATTCCTTCGCCGGGACGGAAGATATGTGCGGCGCCAAAGCCGATCAGAATGGCGACGGCCATCGACAGCGTAAAGAAGGCCAGGGTGGTAACCCACACCTGGTGCATGTCGTCGTGCGCACGCAGGTTGGCGACACCGACCACAATCGACGAGAAAATCAGCGGCACCAGAATCATGCGCAGCAGGTCAAGAAACAGCGTGCCGACCAGCTTTGACCAGTAAAGGATGCCCAGCGCCATCGACGTTTGCGGATAGGCCGCCAGGGCCAGACCGCCGGCAATGCCAACCGCGCAGCCGGCCAGGATCAAGAAGTTAAGGGAAATTTTTCGGGCCATGGCAATTCGCTGGTGAAGGTGAAGCGTGGCTTGACTCTGTAGCCAACACGATGAAGAACGCTCCAGAGTAGGCCATAGCGGCAGCTTGGGCGTCAAGCAAGGGGGACTGCAAAACTCTGATCTCGATTGTTGCACGAGTCAAAACTGCCAGGCTACCCGATCCGCCTGTGGACCACCGTTGTCGGCCAGAACGCCACCAGCCCGGTTATCCATCAGCCTGAGAAAACCGGTTGCGGCGCAGCGCGCCGGCAACCGGTCAGCCAAAACCTTACTTCGCTGAGAGCTGGGTTTCCAGCAGTTTGACGGTCAGATAAAGCCGCGGAACGATGCTGTCGAGATCGGCCCACTCGTCCGGCGAATGCAGTTTGTCACCGATGATGCCGAGGCCATCCAGTACGGCCTGTTGGGGATTAGCCGGATTGTAGGCAAACCCGGCATCGGTGCCGTAGCGCATGCCGACAGGCTCAAGCGCCCGCCCCAGATCCTGGTAGATGGCACCAGCTTTGACGGCCAGCGCGTCGGTATTGGCATTCTTGCTGAATGGCGGCCGGCGGTTCTCGACCCGAACAGTCACTTCCGTCTCGGGAATCAGCTTCTTCTGAATGATACGGCTGGCTTCCTTCTGTACGCGATCGAGTTCGGACATCACCGAGAGGCGCATGTCCGCTTTGGCCGACGCCTTGTCCGGGATGATATTCATTCGGTCACCCGACTGAACCATGGTCCAGCTCACGGTGGTGCCCTTGACTGGATCGCCAAGGTCTTTCAACTGCAGGAGCTGATTGGCCATTTCGATCGCCGCATTGCGTCCTTTTTCCGGGGCCGATCCGGCGTGCGAAGCGACACCTTTCACATCGAGATGAACCCAGGCGATCCCGTTGGTCGAAATGATCACCTGATCTTTCTCCGGCGGCTCGAACGACAGCACGATGTCCTGATCCGCTGACAGTTTGCGGATCGCTGCACTGGAACCAAACGAGCTGCGCTCTTCATCCGCGTTGAAACAGATGGTGAGCGTCTGGTAGTTGTCAAAACCCCGTTCCTTGAGCATTTCAACCGCATTCAGGATAAACAGCAGGCCGGGCTTGGCATCGGCCACTCCGGGGCCCATGGCCTTGTTGCCGACGATCTTGAACGGCCGCCGGGTGGCTTCGCCCGGCTCAAACACCGTGTCGTAATGCACCAGCAGCATGGCTTTCTTGGTACCTTTTCCACTCACGGTTCCGACGATGACATTGCCGACCACCGACTTTTCCGAGGGAAGCAGCTGAACCGTCGCGCCAAGCGCCTTGAGCCGTGCAGCGAGAATCGTTTCGATTTTCGCGAGGCCTTCTGCATTGCCGGTGCCGGAGTCGATATTCACCAGTTTTTCCAGGTCAGCGACAAACGCCGATTTTCGCGCTTCGGCGACCTTGAACAGCCCCTCATCTTTTTGCGCAAAGCTGGCACTGCTCAAGGCCAGGGACAACACCACAAACCCGGTACGTAACGCATGGAACGACATAGCCACCTCCAGTAGGGATATGAAATGAATCTTGAATAAACGATTTATGCGACGGAAGATGCAATTGGCAAATACTATTCCCTTCTCTTGCACCGCGAAAGTGTCAACATTGACGGGAATCAATCAACCGTTCGCCGGTCAACGATCTGCATTCAATTCTTCTGCTGAGGAGCAATGTCATGGTTAAAGCAAGAGCATTCAAGTGGCTTCCCGATATTGAAGAGCACGACTATCCTGCCGCCCAATCCTTCCTGAACCTTCTTTATGGCGACGATCGTGTGGCGCTGCTGGTCACCCGGCTGAGAGCCGCCAGTATCGTACAGTTCAAGGCCAAAGACATTTTCAGAGCTTCTCAGCTTTCCCTGCTGGGCGTAAGCAATGCCCACGTCGAGAAAGACCAGAAAAAAATCATTGACGGTATTGCCCTGTCTCCTCTGCTGCTGGTACGCGACGAAGCGAATGGCAAAGTCATCATCGCCGATGGCTACCACCGGCTTTGCGCCATCTACGGCTTTGACGAGGATGCCCTGATCCACTGCAAGATCATTTAGAGTCAATTTCGGCAGTTCTCGTTGGCAGCGACTGCGATTAGGCAACTAGCCAACCGAGTAGTCATTCAAAGGAGTTACCCTATCAAAGAATGATGACGGCCTAGTCTCCATACCGCTAAAATACTGTCTTTCGCCTAGCGCGAGATGACGACCAGAGGCGGCATGGACGGGAACCTCCTGTACCGGCCAGGATTCGGAGAGAAAATGAAAGCACACAAAATCGCTGTCATACCGGGAGACGGTATCGGCAAGGAAGTCGTCCCCGAAGGAATTCGCTGCCTGGACGCCGTCGCTCGAAAATTCAACATCGCCTTCCAGTTTGATGACTTCGACTGGAGCTGCGACTACTACCTGAAGCACGGGCAGATGATGCCCGACGACTGGAAACAGCAGATTGGCAGTCATGACGCCATCTTCTTCGGAGCCGTCGGCTGGCCGGAGAAAGTTCCCGACCATGTTTCGCTGTGGGGGTCGCTGCTCAAGTTCCGCCGCGAGTTTGACCAGTACGTCAATCTCCGCCCGGTGCGCCTGATGCAGGGCGTTCCCAGCCCGCTGGCCAATCGCCAGGTTGGCGACATCGACTTCTACGTGGTGCGCGAGAACACCGAGGGTGAGTACACCAACCTCGGCGGCCGCATCTTCGAGGGCACGGCGCAGGAAACGGTCATCCAGGAAAGCATTTTCACCCGCAAGGGCGTTGATCGCATCATCAAGTTCGCTTTCGAACTGGCGAGTACCCGCCCGGCAAAACACCTGACCTCGGCGACCAAATCCAACGGCATGGCCATTTCGATGCCGTACTGGGACGAGCGCTTTGCGGAGATGGCGAAAAATTACCCGGACATCCGCACCGACAAATATCACATCGACATCCTGACCGCGCACTTCGTACGCAACCCGGATCGTTTCGACGTGGTTGTCGCGTCCAACCTGTTCGGCGACATTCTTTCCGATCTCGGCCCGGCGTGCACCGGAACCATCGGCATCGCGCCCTCGGCCAACCTCAATCCGGAACGCGAATTCCCCTCGCTGTTCGAACCGGTCCATGGTTCGGCCCCCGACATTTACGGCCAGGAGATTGCCAATCCGGTCGGGCAGATCTGGACCGCCTCGATGATGCTCGAACACCTCGGCCACCCCGAGGCCGC
>JBAXHE010000161.1:0-4554 GCA_037139055.1 Betaproteobacteria bacterium
GAAGGACTCCATGCTGCGGCGGACCACCCAGAGCCAGGTCCCTTCAGCACCATCCCTCCGGGACTCGACCAGCAGATGAACAGGCTCCGTGCCCCTAGCAAAGCGAAGCAGCGTGGCCTTGAAGGCCCAGTCCTCATGAACCCTGAGGCCCCATCGGAGACGAGGCTCCCCCTCAGGCCGCCGTAGGAAGATCCCCAATCTTAGATGTTCCCCGACAAACAGAGATGCTTGGCCTTGTAGCCTGATGCTTCCTTCCACTTCCTGAAGCAGGGCCTCGAGGCTGCCGATCGAAGCCATTAGCCCTGAGTCAGCCTCTGGCTTTCCTGCCACGTAGTCTAGGCCAGGGACGTAATCAGGGGTTTCGATCATGGTGTCACCCGCGGTGCAGGAGGAGTGGGCCGATCAGGTCCTTTTCCAGGAAGAGGAGAATTCCAAGAAGAAGTTCACGGAGTAAGCTATGTGCGTGGTCCTCATGCGCCCAGGCAATGCAGCCTCGAGGGGATGGGAATCCTCTGAGAGGATGGTCCTTCCGTCCAAAGGCGCAAATAGGTTGTCCTGATTATCGGCGACCCTCAGCCTGAAAGCCAGGCATCGACACCTCGAAAAGTGTAGGCGACGCCTCAAGTTTCTTCGTATGAGACAGGAAATGTCCATCACTGGAACCGATGTTTTCAGTGGAGAACGCGACATGCCGAGGTACGACATCCAATTCCAGAAGGGCCTTTCCCTCCGGGAGTTCCTGGCCCGCTACGGCGCCGAGGAGCAGTGCATCGAGGCCATCTGCAAGGCCCGCTGGCCCCACGGGTTCGAGTGCCCCGAGTGCGGGTCCACCCGGCACTGCCTCCTGTCCCGTGGCCTGTTCCAGTGCCAGGACTGCCGGAAGCAGACCAGCCCGACCGCCGGGACCATCTTCCAGAGCACGAAGCTCCCCCTCACAGTCTGGTTCCAGGCCATGCACCTGCTCACCCAGGGCAAGCACTCCGTCTCGGCATTGGAATTGAAGCGCCAACTCGGGGTCCACTACGAGACGGCCTGGGCTGTGAAGCAGAAGCTCATGCAGGTGATGTTGGAGCGGGAGGCTCAGACGGTCCTTTCGGGCCGGATCGAGGTGGACGACGCCTATATGGGTGGGGAACGCCACCTTGGGAAGCGGGGCCGTGGCGCCGCAGGGAAGACCCCCTTTGTGGTGGCGGTCCAGACCGACCCGGCGAACCCTGTCTCCGTCCTCCGCCTTCGGATGAAGGCTCTAAAGCATGTGGCAGCCAGGGATCTGAAGCCCTGGTTTGGGCGAGGCTTCGCCAAGGGTTCCACGATCCTGACGGATGGCTGGCAGGCTTACAACTTCCTGGACGAAGCTGGGTTCAAGCATGAACCCCACAAGATGCCTGGCGGTTGGCGTTCCGCCAAACACCCGGCCTTCCCCTGGGTGAACACCGTCCTGGGGAACCTGAAGGGGAACGTAGTGGGCGTGACCCGCTGGGTCAGCAGGGGCCACCTGGACCGCTACCTCGCCGAGTTCCAGTACCGCTTCAATCGGCGCTTCGATCTGAAGTCAGTGCTGTCCCGGCTGCTGACGATGGCCGTCCGAACTCCAGCCATGCCCCAGCCGCTCCTGAAGGTGGCGTGGGTGGGGCGAGTAGCTTAACAAAAGGGGGGCCACTGCTCCTGGTATCATTCCCCGCCAGCCGAGCCCGAGCCCTTGCCCCTTTTGTTCGCCTGCCTCTCCCGCGCCTCTAGCACCTTAATGCTCTCGACGGGTGGATGGTCTTCGGGCAGTGTGCCGCCAAGCTCGACGATAGTCTGTCGGACCTTTTTGCCAACCTCCTCATGAGCCCGATTGGCGTTCGCTTTCCCTGTGATTCCCTCTCGTCGGAGCTTCTCTTCGGCCTGCGTCGCACGGAACAAGTTGGCGGCCAGTTCCGAACTCCCCATGTGGTCCAGGATTTCTTGTCCTGGCGTCAACCCCTTCCGAGTGTGAATGGCCTTCGCGCCAAGTCCACCGTAGAGCCCCATGTATCCATGGTTCTGGAAAACCGCGTAGTCGATGGGTTTCACAACTCCAGCACCCTTGGCGGCATCCGCCAACTTGACGTTGTGCTCACGGACCTCGGAGCGGATCACCAGGCGGCGACGATCTTCGTTGGCCTGAGCATCTCCTTGGTCAGCTAATTCCTGACGACGTGTCTGCACGGCAAAGTATGTTTGCCCGGCCGCAACCGTGTCCTTCGACGGGTCAGCGTTCTGAATGATCAGATAGCAGGCATACCTAGAAAGAGCCACACCCTCGACAGAACGGCGGGCACCCTTCCCGAGAGGGATCATATTGCGGACATCCGCAAAATGATCCGAAATGTTGTTACCGCTTTCTTTACATGCGATCTTGGCCTTTTCGATTACCGGCTCGAAGTTACGGTGCGTGAGATAGCCAAGCAGGCGGAACATATCCCGACTAGACCAGAATTCCTGCCCCAGTTCGTTCAGTTGCTTCACGGCCTCGAACGGGGAGAGATGGGGTGCGGTTGGTGGCGGAGTCATCGTCTCCAGTCCGGAGGTCGGGAGAGGTGATTCGTAGACCTTCACCCCCGCCGGGCTGCGCTCCTCTGAAACGAACTCTGCCAAGAGACTCTCGCTCGCGGTGGGATCCGCCGCAAGCGGGCCGGAGACATCCATTGCGGCCGAGGCGGCCGTTTGCACGACGGTCTCCTCCACGGGAGGCTTTGCCTCAATTCCCTTGGACGGTTCTGGTCCTGGTCCTTTCCCTGGACTCTTCATCTGGTCTCCATATGGTTCTGTGTAATGCCTTGCATCATCTGGCCTAAGAGGATCATGGCGGGGCCTTGAGGCTTTCTTGAGCCATCCGCCCAACGATTGATTGTCCTTCGCGTAACCCCAAACGCCTTGGCGAGGGCACCCACGCCCCCGTATCGAAGCGCGAGTGCGTGGAAGGGTTCAGGCAAGCAGTCCGGTCGGGCCATCTTTAAGGATAGGACCAATGGTCCTAAACGTCAAGGGCAAGGCTTTCAGGCTGAGGGTCGCCGATAATCAGGTAGGTTGTTTTACTTAGCCCATGGTTTAAATTAGGCCTAACCCGTATCATTGCTATCTTGCTGCATAATTTAACTCGACTTAATACACGTTTTCACCATTGAAAGTGAGGGGTTTCCCCCACGGCCCCAGGTAGGGACAAAGCCAGAGGGGAAAGCGACTGACAGCCTGAGGGCCGATCTTCAATTCGCAGGTCTTGGGCCTTCCTCAATGGCCCCGGTGGCGGTTTCGGAAGACATGGGCCTGCTCCCGGGACAAGGGTGAGGCCCAGAAGGACTCCATGCTGCGGCGGACCACCCAGAGCCAGGTCCCTTCAGCACCATCCTGTCCGGACTCGGCCAGCAGATGAACAGGATCCGTGCCCCTAGCAAAGCGAAGCAGTGTGGCCTTGAAGGCCCAGCCCTCATGCACCCGAAGCCCCCATCGAAGATGAAGTTCCCCCTCGGGCCGGTGGAGGAAGATCCATAATCTTCGCTGTTCCCCCAGGAACAGAGTGGCTCGGCCCTGCTGCCCGATACTTCCCTCCAACTCCTCCAGCAGGGCCTCAAGGCTGGTGATAGAACTCAGTTGGCCCGTTTCAGCCTCTGGCTTTCCAGGCAGGGGGTCTGGGCTAGGGGCGGACTTATGGGTTGCGATCATGGCGTCACCCGCGGTGCAGGAGGAGAGGGCCAAGCAGGTCCTTCCCTAGGAACAGGATGATTTCGAGAAGAATGAGCAGGATGATGATCCACTCGAGCCGGTGGTTTTTCTGGGTATCCAGCAGGCCTAGGAAGGTAGCGCCGGCGTCCTGGAGGTAGGAGAGCTTCTCCCGGATGGCCCCTAGGCGCTCCTCCAGGTCGAACTGGTCATACAGGGCACTATCCAGGTGCGCTAGCGATTCGCTCTCCCATGTCTCCGGCGGATCGTCGAAGAGCGTGAGGTTGTCCAGCACAGCCGCTCGCACCTCCATGGCGAAGCCAACCATCCGCAGGACCTCACGGTGAGGCAACGCTAGCTTCCCTTCGTGGCTGAGCGCCCTGACCACGGGCTGGAACCGCTCCATGGCTCGGCTCACCGTGGCCTCGAAGTGATCAAGGGCCACGCTCTGGGCGAGGGTCAGGCTCACGATGCGCAGCTTTTCCAGGGTGAACCCCCGTAGGCTGACCTCGCTGAACCCCACGGAGTCTTCGGGCGCCCCCACTCGGACCGTCAAAAAGTCGCGCGCCTGTTCCTCAATCCGGCTGAGACCCGGCAGGGACTTGAGTTCCTCGTGGATCTGCCGTGTGAGCGCCTCGGGGCAGTTCCAGAACACCATGCCGCCGAAGCGCGACATGAAGACATAGCAGCCCTTTTGAGGCTCGAGGACCAGCGGATTGGTGCCTAGGATCGGGTGGTGCGGATGCTTGGCGCAGAACACCTTCAGATCGATCTGGCCTTCGATGTAGTCCGCCTGCAGCGCAAATTCCAGCTCCTCGCCTTCGGGGAGCAGGGGGCGAACACGCGAAGGCTGGTTCATCCGGTCTCTGCTTT
>JBAXHE010000162.1:0-4519 GCA_037139055.1 Betaproteobacteria bacterium
TCAGACCGGTCAGCGCCACGCGCAGACGGTTGCCGGGAGGCTCGTTCATCTGACCGAAGACCATCGCCACCTTGTCGAGAACGTTGGAGTCCTTCATTTCGTGGTAGAAGTCGTTGCCCTCACGGGTACGCTCACCGACACCGGCAAACACCGACAGACCGGCGTGCTGCTTGGCGATATTGTTGATCAGTTCCATCATGTTCACGGTCTTGCCGACACCGGCACCACCGAACAGACCGACCTTGCCGCCCTTGGCGAACGGACAGACCAGATCGATCACCTTGATGCCCGTTTCGAGCAGGTCAACCGACGGCGAGAGTTCGTCAAACTTGGGAGCCGGCTGGTGAATCGCGCGGCGCTCTTCGGTGGCGATCGGACCGGCTTCGTCAATCGGGCGTCCGAGCACGTTCATGATGCGGCCAATCGTCGCATCGCCGACTGGAACTGAAATTCCGGCGCCGGTGTTGTTGACCTTCATGCCGCGGCGCAAGCCATCGGAAGATCCCATGGCAATCGTGCGCACAATGCCGTCGCCCAGTTGCTGTTGCACCTCGAACGTCAAGTCGATTTCGCAACCACCGTGCTCTTCGGACTTGTCGAGCAGAAGTGCATCATAAACCCTGGGCATCGCATCGCGTGGGAACTGAATGTCCACCACCGCACCGATACACTGAACAATGTTTCCTTGACTCATCGTCGTATCCTCAATCATTAAACCAGGTTCGTATGGTCAGACAGCTGCAGCGCCGCTGACGATTTCCGAAAGCTCTTTGGTGATTGCTGCCTGGCGAGCCTTGTTGTAAACCAACTTAAGCTCACCGATCACGTCCTTTGCATTGTCCGAAGCGGACTTCATTGCCACCATGCGCGCGCTCTGCTCTGACGCCATGTTCTCGGCCACGGACTGATACAGCATGGCCTCGACGTAGCGCAGCAACAGATCATCAATAACCGATTTGGTATCAGGCTCGTAGATATAATCCCAGCGATTGCGCGTCTTGCTTCCGATCAACTCACCCGAAAGCGGCAGCAGCTGCTCAATCACCGGTTCCTGCTTCATGGTATTCACGAAGCGGGTATAGGCGATATAAACCACATCGACGTCACCGTTGATGTAGGCGTCAAGCAGCACCTTGGCCGGTCCGATCAGCTTTTCCATATGCGGCTTGTCGCCCAGACCGCCGACGTGCGAAACAATGTTCGCCCCGGTGCGCATCATGAAGCCAAAGCCCTTGTTGCCGATCGCGGTGACCTGAAGCTTTTTGCCTTCGGCGTCCCACTCTTTCATCTTGCCCAGCGCCAGGCGCAGGACATTGGTGTTCAGTCCGCCGCAAAGCCCCTTGTCAGAGGTCACTGTGATCAGGCCAACGGCCCTGACGTCAGTGCGCTTTTCCAGGAAAGGATGGCTGTAGTCGGTCAGCGCATGCGAAAGATTTCCGGCAACTCGCCGGATTTTTTCGCCATAGGGTCTGGCAGCACGCATACGATCCTGCGCTTTGCGCATTTTCGAAGCGGCCACCATCTCCATAGCCTTGGTGATCTTGCGCGTACTTTCGACGCTCTTGATCTTGTTGCGTATTTCCTTGCCGCTCGCCATGGCAATCTCCTCGATCGATCAGGCCAGCGTGGCCTTGAACTCCTCGATCGCCTTGGTGAGCTCTTGCTCAGCGCCAGCATCAAGTTCCTTGCTTGTCTCAATCTTGCTGACAAGCGCAGCGTGCTTTTGTTTGACGTAACTTTGCATCTGCTTCTCGGTTTCAAGCGCTTTCTTGACATCGACATCGTCAAACAAGCCCTGATTGACCGCATGCAAGGTAATCGCCATCTCCGACACAGCCATCGGTGAGTATTGATTCTGCTTCATCAACTCGGTCACCAGACGGCCACGATCCAGCTGTTTGCGGGTCGCTTCGTCCAGATCTGAGGCGAACTGCGCGAAAGCAGCAAGTTCGCGGTACTGAGCGAGAGCCAGACGCACACCGCCGCCGAGCTTCTTGATAACCTTGGTCTGAGCAGCACCGCCGACGCGGGATACCGAAATACCGGCATCGATAGCGGGGCGAACACCGGCATTGAAGAGATCGGTGTCGAGGAAGATCTGACCGTCGGTAATCGAGATGACGTTGGTCGGCACGAAAGCCGAGACGTCACCGGCCTGCGTTTCAATGATCGGCAGAGCCGTCAGCGAACCGGTTTTGCCCTTGACTTCGCCGTTGGTGAATCGTTCAACCCACTCTTCGGAAACGCGAGCGGCACGCTCCAGCAAGCGTGAGTGCAGATAGAACACGTCGCCAGGGTAAGCTTCGCGACCTGGAGGACGACGCAGCAACAGCGAGACCTGACGATATGCCCAAGCCTGCTTGGTCAGATCGTCATAAATGATCAGTGCATCTTGACCGCGATCACGGAAGTATTCACCCATGGTGCAGCCCGAGTACGGCGCGATGAACTGCAGCGCTGCAGATTCAGATGCGGTGGCGGCGACAATGATGGTGTATTCCATGGCGCCGTGCTCTTCGAGCTTGCGCACCACGTTGGCCACGGTTGAGGCTTTTTGTCCGATCGCCACATAGATACAGAAGAGGTTCTTGCCCTTCTGGTTGATGATGGTATCGATGGCCACTGCCGTCTTGCCGGTCTGACGATCGCCAATGATCAGTTCGCGCTGACCGCGACCAATCGGAACCATCGCATCAATCGACTTGAGACCAGTTTGTACCGGCTGCGAGACCGACTTACGCCAGATCACGCCCGGTGCCACTTTTTCGATCTTGTCGGTGATCTTGGCATTCACTGGACCCTTGCCGTCAATCGGCTGACCAAGAGAATTGACCACACGACCGAGAAGCTCCGGACCAACTGGAACTTCAAGAATTCGACCGGTCGTTCTGACCGTATCGCCTTCGGTAATTTTTTCGTACTCGCCGAGGATAACCACCCCGACCGAGTCGCGCTCGAGATTGAGCGCCATACCCATGGTGCCGCCGGGGAATTCGAGCATTTCGCCCTGCATCACGTCCGACAGGCCATGTACCCGACAAATACCATCAGTCACCGAAACGACGGTACCCTGCGTACGGGTTTCGGCGCCCACATCCAGATTCTGAATCTTGCTCTTGATCAGTTCACTGATCTCGGAAGGATTCAATTGCATGAATTTCTCCTAGTTCTTAAGCGCCGTGGCCATTGCGTCAAGCTTGCCGCGGACGGAAGCATCAAGCACTTGGTCACCTACAGCCACTTTGATCCCGCCAATCAGCGCCTTATCCACCTCGACATGAGGCTGGAGTTTGCTGCCGAAATGAGTTTCAAGCTGGCTCATCAAATTTTTCAGTTGTGCATCGTCAAGAGGAAAGGCGCTGAAAATGGTAGCGTCCTTTACTCCTTCGTCTGCGCTCTTCAGCTGCTCGTAGATTTCCTTGATTTGCGTCAGGACGTCGAGCCGCTCGTTCTCTGCCAGAATGCCGACAAACGCCGCCAGCTCCTGGTTACCGGGTTCGCCGGACAGAGATACAAACAACTCCGCGACCTGCTTGGCGGAAAACTTAGGGTTACCAACGACCTTGGTCATTTCTGCATCTTGCGCGACTGCAGCCAGTCGCTGCAGTCGATCTGACCAAGCCGCCAGCGCCTTGCTTTCCCGCGCCAGGCGGAACACAGCCTGCGCATAGGGGCGAGCGATGGTGACAGATTCAGCCATGAGCGTCAGAGATCCTTTTTGATCGCAGCAAGCATATCGCCGTGGGCCTTGACGTCGATTTCGCGAAGCAGAATCTTCTCGGCTCCGGCAACGGCAAGTTCGGCGACTCTTTCGCGCAGCGATTCTTTGACGCGAGCAGCTTCCTGTTCGATTTCAGCCTTGGCGCCAAGAACCACCTTATCGGCTTCAATCTTGGCTTGCAGCTTGGCATCCTCGACGATCTGCAGGGCGCGCTTCTCAGCCTGAGCCAGAAGATCGGCAACTTTTTCCTTGCCTTCGCGCACAGTTTCAGCCGAATGCTTGGCCGCCAAGTCCAGACTATGCCGACCGCGTTCCGCAGCAGCAAGGCCTTCGGCGATCTTTGTTGCACGCTCGTCAAGCGCCTTCATGATGGGTGGCCACACGAACTTCATGGTGAACCACGCCAGAATGAAGAACACAGCGAGCTGGGCAAACAGAGTTGCGTTCAGATTCACGGTTATCTTCCCTGTGAAAGGTTGATCGGGAAAGTCCGTTTACTTGATGATGAACGGATTGGCAAAGGCAAACATCATGGCGATACCGACACCGATCAGGAATGCCGCGTCAATCAGACCAGCCAGCAGGAACATTTTGGTCTGCAGTTCATTCATCAGCTCAGGCTGGCGGGAAGCCGCTTCAATGTACTTGCCACCCATCAAGCCAATACCGATACACGCCCCGATAGCACCCAGACCGATGATCAGACCACAGGCCAGCGCTACATTACCAAGAACAAGTTCCATGACCACTCCTTCAAATTGAAATACTCGTTAATAATCAGAACAACAACAAACTTTA
>JBAXHE010000163.1:0-4489 GCA_037139055.1 Betaproteobacteria bacterium
TGAAGTGGGACGAGAACGGAATGATTCCGGCGATCTCGCAGGATGCGACAAGTGGCCGCGTAGTCATGTTCGCCTGGATGAACCGCGAGTCGCTCGAGGAATCTATCAAAACAGGTAACGCGGTATACTGGTCGCGCTCACGGAAGCGGCTTTGGCGCAAAGGCGAGGAATCGGGGCACTTTCAGAAAATCTGTTCGGTGCGCGCCGATTGCGATGGCGATGTGCTGCTGCTGTCGGTCGATCAGGTCGGCGGGATTGCCTGCCACACCGGCCGCGAAAGCTGCTTCTTCCTGGAGTTGCAAGGAGATCGCTGGGTTGCTGCTGACCCGGTATTGAAAGACCCAAAGGAAATTTACTCAAAATGAGCACACACGACATCCTGCATCGCCTTTCCGAAACGCTGGCGTCGCGTCGTCATGCCGACCCGGAAACCTCCTACACGGCCAAGCTGTTTGCCGGCGGCCCGGATTCGATCCTGAAGAAAATCGGCGAAGAAAGTGCCGAGCTGATCATGGCGGCCAAGGATGGCAAGCGGCTGAATATTGTCTGGGAATCGACCGACCTGATTTACCACGTGCTGGTGCTGTTGTCGTTTTACGGCATGGGCATCGAGGATGTGTCACAGGAAATGCGCCGTCGCGAGGGGATTTCCGGAATCGACGAGAAGAATTCACGGACCAAGTGAACGATGGATAACTGCCTTTTTTGCCGGATTGCCCGTGGCGAGATTCCTTCGCGCAAGGTTTTCGAAGACGATGAGATTTTTGCCTTTCACGATATCAATCCGGCACGCCCTGTCCATCTGCTGGTGATTCCCAAGCGGCACATTACGTCACTGGCCACGGTCAGTGACGCCGATCAGCCGGTGCTCGGGCGGATGCTGGCTGTGGCCAACGCGTTGGCCACAGAGAATGGCAGTCCGGACGGGTTCCGTGTCATTATCAATACGGGACGCATCGGGCAACAGGAAGTGCAGCATCTGCATGCGCATATCGTCGGCGGACCGGAACCGGTCGGGCCGATGCTCAAACGAGTTTAAGGAGATCTTCATGGGTGGATTAAGTATCTGGCATTGGCTCATCGTTCTGGTGGTTGTATTGCTGATTTTCGGAACCAAGAAATTGCGCAATATCGGCGAGGATCTCGGCGGTGCGGTCAAGGGCTTCAAGGAAGGCATCAAGACGGCCGAGGACAAAGCGCCGGAAACCACGCCTGCGCAGCAGGTCGGCGGTGGCCAGACGATCGAGGGCGAAGTCAAGGAGAAAGTAAAGTCGTGAGGAGTGAGGGGTGAGGAGTGAAGAGTAAAACCATAGCGGTTTATCGCCTTTTCTCCTCTCTCCTAACACCTCACTCCTCACTGCCCCCATGTTTGATATCGGCTTCTCCGAACTGATCGTTATCGCCATTGTCGCCCTGGTGGTGATCGGTCCTGAACGTTTACCCAAGGTCGCGCGTACGGCTGGGCTCCTGTTGGGCCGCTTGCAACGCTATGTCAACGACGTGAAGTCGGACATCAGTCGCGAGATGCAACTCGACGAACTGAAGAAGATTCAGGCCGACATCCAGGACTCGGCACGCAGTTTCGAACACAGCATTTCCAGCGGGATACAGTCCGTCGAGCAGACGGTCGAGCAAACCGCTCAGTCTGTTGAGAGCAGTGTCGAAGGGCTGGTGCCGGAGGCCTTGGCGGGTGCAAACGAGCCGGTGCCTGCGTCGGCAGTATCCGCCGAGTTGCCGGGACAAGCTCCGGCGGTGCATGTTGAATCTGTGGTGCCGTCTGATACAGCCGGCACTACGGGCAAAGTCTGAGCCGCCCATGAATTCATCGGAAGATTCCTTTCTCTCACACCTGTTCGAGTTGCGCGACCGCCTGATCCGGGCGCTGCTGGCGATCGGCATCATTTTTGTCTGTCTCTTCCCCTGGGCCAAGGAGTTGTACGCCTTGCTCGCCCAGCCGCTCCTGGCAACGCTGCCGCAGGGTGGGCAAATGATTGCTACCGACGTGGTCGGAGTCTTTCTGGTGCCGATGAAAGTGGCGCTGATGGTCGCTTTTCTCATCGCGCTGCCGTATGTGCTTTACCAGATATGGGCTTTTGTCGCGCCCGGCCTGTATGCCCACGAAAAGCGGCTGGCCATGCCGCTGGTGGCGAGCAGTGTGCTGCTGTTTTTTATCGGCATGTCCTTCGCCTATTTTCTGGTCTTTCCGACGGTGTTCGGATTCATGGCCAGCGTTGCTCCGGAAGGTGTGGCCTGGATGACCGATATCGAGAAATACCTGTCATTCGTCATGAGCACCTTCATCGCCTTTGGCGTGACCTTCGAAGTGCCAGTCATCGTCATCGTGCTGGTCAAAATGCATGTGGTCGAGCTGGCGACGCTCAAGGAGTGGCGTCCCTACGTCATCGTCGGGGCTTTCGTGATCGGGGCCATCTTCACTCCGCCTGACGTGGTCTCCCAGCTGCTGCTGGCCATCCCCCTGTGCCTGCTCTATGAGCTGGGGATGTTCATGGCGCGCTTCGTCAGCAAACCTGCGTTAGCTGACGAAGAATCATCTTAGAAAAAGCAGTTGAACCACGAAGAACACGAAGAAAAATAATCGGTTGAATTGCTTGGCTTGCTCACCTGTCGGGTGAGGCAACAAAAGTCGGGTGAGGTAACAAAATGTCTTAACCCCAAGACTCTCTTCGTGCACTTCGTGGTTAAGGGTTTTTAGGCAGTGGCTATTCCCGCTCGCGGCGCAGGGTGGGGCGTTTGCCGATGCGGATGCTGGCGTCGAAAACCGTCTTCTGCCGGCGCAGCTTGAACGGAACCATTTCCCCCGGCTTCTGACCGGCGATCAGGTCGAGCATGACCTGCGGGTCCTTGACCGATTTGCCATTGACCGAGAGCAGGATGTCGCCGGGTTTTATCCCGCCGGTGTCCGCCGGGCTGCCGCGCTGAACGCCGGCTATTAAAGCCCCGTCAGCATCGGGCAGGGAAAAGCTTTCTGCCAGTTCGCGGGTAATCTCCTGGACTTCGACTCCGATCCAGCCGCGGGTGACCGTGCCGGTCTGGATGATCTGCTCCATGACGTTTCGCGCGGTGGACATCGGGATGGCAAAACCGATGCCAAGCGAGCCGCCAGAGCGTGAATAGATCGCAGTGTTGATGCCGACCAGATTGCCGCGGCTGTCGACCAGCGCCCCGCCGGAGTTGCCGGGATTGATCGCGGCATCGGTCTGAATGAAGTTCTCGAAAGTGTTGATCCCCAGGTGCGAGCGGCCGAGTGCCGAAACAATACCCATGGTTACCGTTTGCCCGACACCAAAGGGGTTGCCGATGGCCAGCACGACGTCACCGACGAGCAGGTTGTCCATCTGACCGAGGGTGATCGCCGGGACTTTCATCGATTTGCTTTTTTCCGGATCGATCTGCAGTACGGCCAGATCAGATTCCGGATCACCGCCGACCAGTCGCGCCTTGTGCGAGCTGCCGTCATTGAGCGCAATTTCGATCTGGTCGGCACTCTCGACGACGTGGTAATTGGTCAGCACGTAGCCATTGGGACTGACGATGACGCCCGAGCCCAGCCCCGATTTGCGCTGGTCTTCGGCTTGCGGGCGTTCGCCAAAAAAATGGCGGAACAGCGGATCATCAATCAGTGGGTGGCGCGTGGCGCGAATTTTTTGCGAGGTAAAAACATGTACCACCGAAGGCAGCGCGCGCTGCGCTGCATCACGATAGGAGGTGGCGGCAGCGACCGGTGCGCCGGAGCTGGAGGACTCCTGCAAGGCAACTATACTGGTTGAGCTGCCCGGGGGCTTGCCCAGCCATTCCGGCTTGAGCGTACTGATGACAAAAATTACGGCAAGACACGCCGTGACCGTTTGTGCAAAAATCAACCAGAGTTTACGCATGGAAAAGCCCAAAGGAAAAACAGATGAAACGTGACGAACTGCTGCGCTACCTCGACGAACTACTGGAACCAGCGCACTACAGAGATTATTGCCCAAACGGCCTGCAAGTGGAAGGTCGGGCCGAGGTGAGCAAGATCATCGCCGGGGTGACTGCCAGTCAGGCGCTGATTGACCAAGCGATCAAGCGCGGCGCGGATACCCTGCTGGTGCACCATGGCTGGTTCTGGCGCGGCGAAGATGGCCGGGTGACAGGGATCCGCAAGAACCGGATGCAGGCGTTGCTCAAGCACGATATCAATCTGCTGGCCTATCACCTGCCGCTCGATGATCATCCCGAATTCGGCAACAATGCGCAGCTGGCGCAGCTGATGGGCTGGACGCCCGAGGGGCGCTTTGGCGATCAGGATCTCGGCTGGCTGGGGCGAACTGCGGAGGCAACAACGCTCGGGGAACTGGCGCAGAAAATCGCTGACCAATTGCAACGTCCGCCACAGGTGATTGGCGAGGCGATGCGGCCGGTGCGCCGCATCGCCTGGTGTTCGGGCGGGGCGCAGAACCTCTTTGAACAGGCTATTGCCCTGGGCGTCGATGCG
>JBAXHE010000164.1:0-4460 GCA_037139055.1 Betaproteobacteria bacterium
GGCCTGGCCCTCCAGGCCCAGGAGAGCCTGGGGAAGGCCCGCACCCTGGCCAATCCATCGGTCTCCCTGCTGGACGGCGAGCGCAGCTTCATCCTCATCGGTGAGCGACGGCTCTACCCCAAGCAGACGGGCACCAACTCCCAGGGCCTGCCCATCTTCGATGTGGCGGAAGTCCGCACCGGCGTCTACCTCCAGGTGGCCGTGCAGATCGGAGTGGAGGATGACCTCACGCTCACGGTCTATCCCCAGGTCTCCCAGGTCTCGTCCACGGTTGCCATCAACAACTCTCAGTATCCGATCATCGCGACGCGCGAGGCCCAGACCACCGTTCGCCTGCGCAACGGTGAGACCCTGGCCATCGGCGGCCTGGTGACGGAGTCGGACACCAGCACCGTCACCAGGGTCCCCTTCCTGGGCCACATCCCCTTGATCGGAGAGCTATTCACCCATCGCGCCAAGAACAAGGCGACCAACGAGCTGCTCTTGTTCATTACGCCCATCCTGGAGCGCTCAGAGGCGGAAGGTGAAGAGATCACCAAGGAACCCTGAGAGAGCCTGACCGCTACCACGCCGGGGAGGGCGAACCATGAACGAGCTTTCGGACAGAACCCCCAGCCCCAAGCGGGTCCGCAGAGGCCTAGTCCTCCTGACGGTGCTCTCGGCCCTCGCCCTGGCCTGGACCCTCGGCCGCTACGGAGCCCACAGGACGACAACCACTCGCAACACCCGGGCGAGCATCACCGAGAGAACGGAGCGGGCTGCCCTCCGGATTGACGGCGTGGTTCGCAGTGTGATGGTAGAGGTGGATGCAGTGGCCCGGGAGCTGTCCTCGGGCGCCTTGCCAAAAGATGGGGTTACGCTGCGCTTCTCGAAGGCCCTCGCGGCTCATCCTGAGATTCAGGGAATCTCCATTGCCTATCGCCCCTTTGGGAGAGACCCCCACCGCCGCCTGTACCGCCCCCTCCATCAGCAAGAGAAGGGCGTCCAAACGGTTGCACAGGCGGATGAGATCTACGACTACACCCTGCCCCAATTTGAGTGGTATCAGGCCGCCATGAAGGGGGCCTCCACCTGGGGCAAGCCCACCTACGGGGCCGCTCTCGGAATGCGCCTGATGATCTACTCGGTCCCCTTCCTGGAGGTCGGAGGGGACGCATCCCGGCCCCTTGGGGTGGTGGCCTTGGCCCTGTCCCTGGACCACATCCGCACCCTGATCGAGGCCCTGGACCTGGGGCCCGGCGGCTTTGGCGCCTTGGTCTCCCCGGACGGCACCTACATCTACCACCCGAACCCAGAGTTCATCGTGAAGCCCACCACCCTCCTGGAGGTGGCCAAGGCCCAGGATGATCCAGACCGCGCCGCCCTAGCGGATGCGGCGGCCCAGCGGCGCTCCGGCCTCCTGGATCACCGCAGCCGGACCACCGGCCAGGAGAGCTGGCTGGCCTATGCTCCGGTACCTGCTCCCGGCTGGTCCCTGCAGAACACCTTCCTGAAGGATGAGATCCCGGTCGATGGCACCCTGGTGAAGCACCTCCTGCTGCAGGTGCTCCTGGGTGCCATGGTCTTTATCCTGTGCGGCGGGGCCCTGCTCCTCAGGGTGGAGGAGGGCCTGGAGGGCCGCCACTGGGGGCTCTCCAACCTCACGGCCGTGGTCTTCCTCCTGGGCATTGGCTGCGTGTGGCAGATCTCCATGCGGTTCCCCGCAAGCATGGGCGAGCCCGCCCTGAAGGTGGCCGAGCGCGCCACACTGCAGACCGCCATGGTGCAGTACCTGCGCACCTGCGAGGAGAACCACACCGAGCCGCCGATCTTTGTGCCCACGGGCGTCTTCCTGGAGTCGGCCCAGTTCACCTCGGCCACGGACCTGCAGGTCACAGGCTACCTGTGGCAGAGGTACGAGCTGGGCTCCCAGCACGACCTCGCCAGAGGCTTCACCCTCGGCGATGTGACGCAGTTGGAGGCCACGGAAAACTACCGTGTGAGTGCCAACGGCTTTGAGACCGTCCGGTGGCACTTCAAGGCCAACATCCGCCAGCGCCTGGAGCACGCCCGGTACCCCCTTGAGGTGGAGCAGGTGGCGCTCCGCATCCTGCACAAGGAGCTGAACCACAATGTGGTGCTGGTGCCAGACCTGGCGGCCTACCGTGTGCTGAACCCCACGGCCCTGCCGGGGCTCGCCCAGGGCCTGAAGCTGTCGGGTTGGCAGATCACCGCCACCTGCTTCGACTTCCGGAAGCTGCGCTTCGATACGAACTTTGGGGTGGACCGCTCCTATGCGAAGGAGAACCTGCCCTCCCTCCACTACACCCTGATGATCCGCCGGAATGTGCTGGACGCCTTCCTCTCCAACCTGACGCCACTGTTCATCGTAGCCGCCATCCTCTTCATCCTGATCATGCTCTCCAGCCGGGATGAGCGCCTGGTGAGCTTCCTGCAGGCCGGCAGCGGCCGGATCCTCAACATCTGCACGGCCATGTTCTTCGTCATCGCCTTCAGCCACATCGAGGTGCGCCGGAGGATCGCCTCCGAGGCCATCTTCTACATGGAGTACTTCTACTTCCTGATCTACTTCGGGATCCTCTGGGTTTGCGTGAACTCGGTGCTCTACGCCACCCGCCGCCCCATCTGGATCATCCAGTACCGGGAGAACCTCATCGCCAAGCTGGCCTACTGGCCGTTTCTCCTAGGCGTTCTCTTCCTCGTCACCCTGAGGACCTTCTACTGAGCGGTCTCTGAATCTGCGCCCAGGAGGTCCCCTGGGCGTCCCCACCCCCCCAGGAGCATCCTCTATGCGAATCGCCAGACCGCTCTCAGCATTCCTCCATTCAGGCGTTCTCCTGGGCCTTCTGGCCGCCGGGACCCTTTACTCGGCAGCAACGCCTCCACGGTTCCTCGAGCTCTCTGTGCCCAGCGTCGAGGGAACGGTCACCTGCATGGCGGGCCCCAGGGTGCCGGACACCCAGACGATACCGCCCACCGGAAAGTGGTTGTGGTACTACCTGCCCCAGTCCTTTCGGCTGGAGGAAGCCACTCAAAGCAATGGCAAGAAGCTCCCCGCCCTGGTGCTGGTCCGCTACCAGACTAAGGATCCCAGGAACCTAGGCAGTTTGCGGCAGGCCGCCCTGCTGAGGTTCACCCTCAACCTTGGTCTCCCGGAAGCCACCCTCTCCGAGCTGAAGCGGGAGATCGCAAAGCAGATGTCCGTGCCTGGGCAAGCCCTGACCGAGAAGGATATCCGCCTGGACTTGGCCGGCAGCTGGGACCCCTGCCTGACCCTCCTCACCCAGGCGGGAAAGGTGGTGGTAGCGGGGGCGAAGCAGGTGCCCACCCTGGCGCCCCACCTGGGGAGCAGGGTCACCCTGGAAGCCCGCATCGACGCGATGGCAGAGGACCTTGCCAAGCTCCTCTGCGCCCCAGGCAGCCCGGGGCTTCGCCTCCAGCTGGCCATGACCTGCCTCCACCCAGACCAGGGGACGGGGGCGGCCAAGGAGTTCTCAGTGGAAGGATCGCTGAGCCTGGCCTCCTGGCCCAAGACCACCCAGGAGACCTGCATCACCAGCCTCCAGGGGGGGTCGCCGTTCCTGTACTACACCCTCCCCGAGCTGGGCAGTTCGGACCAGCTGACCCAGTCCGGAGTGGCCCAGGTCGACCTTTCGGTGGGCGTGCTGGACCGGGATGGGAAGGAGGTCGGTTCCTCTCCGGGGGCCTTCATGGCCAAGGCTAAGGATGGCTTCGTCTGGCGCAATGCCAAGGGCGAGCCCGTCGGCCTGCTGGGGCTGACCGTGCCAGCGGCCAGCTTGCGTGCCAAGTACGGCTCAGCCCTGGTGAGCATGACCTACCAGTCGAGGTTCTTCATCGGCCTCGAGGGACCCCCCCGCCGTTTCGGGGGTGAGACCAGGAGCCCCCTCCTGAGCGGAGAGGACCCCTTTTCCAAGCCCCAGCTCGGTGCTTGGATGATCCACCTCAGTGCCGAGTAGGTCACCTTCTACGGCGATCGGTTTGCGCAGACTGAAGCTGTTCCAGAGGTCCTTCGAGGCAAGCAGTCGGATCTGAAGTCGCTCTCCGTGAGGGTCAAAGGAACAACCCGGGACCCTGTCACCCATCAAGTCAGGCAACAGTCCGTCAGCTGGGCACTGAGCAAAGGCAAGCCCACCACCGTCTTCGTCCTGAGCCCGGGGGACGGTGATCACCCTGTGCAGGAGGCAACCTTCTCTTTCGACTCCAAGATTGAGCGGGATCGACGCGGCAGCAGCGTTGTCGAGAGCAGCTTCTCGAAGCTTCTGGAAGAGGGCATTCGGACCCTTCGCCTGACAGATGCGGACTGGCTCTCCGGAGCCGGCAAGTAGGCCAGACCCTCCCTTCAACCTGGACACGGCCCTGCCCCAGCCCTACCGCAAGCCCCTGCCTCCCGCTAGGCTGGACCTGCGCGCCCGTGGCGGAATGGCAGACGCACCGGACTT
>JBAXHE010000165.1:0-4427 GCA_037139055.1 Betaproteobacteria bacterium
ACTTGGTGCCCAGGAAGGGACTCGAACCCCCACAGTGTTGCCACCACTAGGACCTGAACCTAGCGCGTCTACCAATTTCGCCACCTGGGCAATTCCAGAGAAGGCAGGATTCTAAAGGAACCAAATTAAATGTCAATGAAAAAACACTCAAGTACTAGAAAAAATGACCCGCACTACCAGCGGGAAGGCGATAAATATGAAAATCCCTTGCCCTCGAGAGAATATGTTTTGCAGATGGTAGTCGATCAGGGCAAGCCGGTCAGCTTCGAACAGCTGTGCACTTTGCTCGATATTCGCAAGAGCGAACATGAGATGTTCATGCGCCGTCTTGGCGCCATGGAACGCCAGGCGCAGCTGATGCGCAACCGCAAGGGGGCCTATATTGTCCCCGAGCGTGCCAGCCTGATTGCCGGCCGTATCGAAGGACATGCCGACGGTTATGGTTTCCTCGTTCCTGACGATGGTGGTGATGATCTCTTCCTCGATGCCAAGCAGATGTCCAAGGTGCTGCATCGCGACCGGGCTTTGGCCCGCGTCGTTGGCGTCGATCGCAAGGGGCGGCGTGAAGGTGAAATCGTCGAGGTGCTTGAGCGGGCCAACAACCGGGTTGTCGGTCGCGTTCTGATCGAACACGGAATCACCGTGGTCGTACCTGAAAACCGTCGGATCAACCAGGACATCCTGATTACCCCGGACAAGAAGAGCAAGGTCAAGTCGGGGCAAGTGGTCATGGTCGAGATCATTGAGCAGCCAACCCGCCACTCGCAGCCGATCGGGCGCTTGATCGAAGTACTCGGCAATTATGCTGATCCGGGAATGGAAATCGAAATTGCCCTGCGCAAACACGATCTGCCGTTCGAGTTTTCTCCCAAGGTCGTCGACGAAACCAAGGCCTTGCCGGACAAGGTCAGGAAATCCGAATGGGAGGGGCGCAAGGATTTGCGCAACGTGCCGATGGTGACCATCGACGGCGAAACGGCGCGAGATTTTGACGATGCCGTGTTTGCCGAGAAAAATGGCCGTGGCTGGCGGCTGGTCGTGGCGATTGCCGACGTCAGCCATTACGTGCGACCGGGAATGGCGCTGGATAAGGAAGCGATGGATCGCGGGAATTCGGTTTACTTCCCGCGCCGGGTCATTCCCATGCTACCGGAAAAACTCTCCAATGGACTGTGTTCGCTGAATCCTGATGTCGAGCGCCTGGCCATGGTGTGCGACATGGACATCAACAGCAGTGGCGAAATCAAGGGCTATAAATTCTATCCGGCGGTTTTTCAGTCGAAGGCGCGCCTGACCTACAACCAGGTGTGGAGCTGGCTTTCCAACGCCGCCGTGCCCGAGACAGATGTTCATCGGGCATTGCAGCCGCAGATTCAGGCGCTCTATGCCTTGTTCCAGATTCTGCTCAAGGCCCGGCACAAACGCGGCGCCATCGATTTCGAGACGATCGAAACGATGATGCTGTTCAACGATCAGGGCAAGATCGACAACATCGTTCCGGTGTTCCGCAATGATGCCCACCGCGTGATCGAGGAGTGCATGCTGGCGGCCAATGTCTGCGCCTCGGCTTTCCTCGAAGAACACAAGCAGGCGTGTCTGTACCGGGTGCACGAAGGTCCGACGCCGGAGAAGCTGGAGAATCTGCGCAATTTCCTCAAGGAATTCGGCCTCGGCCTGCCCGGTGGCGATAGTCCGACCGCCAAGGATTACGCCGCGCTGCTCGAAAAGATCAAGCCGCGTCCCGATGCCCAGTTGCTGCAGACGTCGATGCTGCGCTCCCTGCGCCAGGCCATGTACAGCCCGGACAATGTTGGCCACTTCGGATTATCCTACGAGCATTACACGCACTTCACTTCGCCAATCCGCCGCTATCCCGATCTGCTGGTCCATCGTTCGATCAAGGCGGTTCTTGACGGTTCACGATACACGCCGGGAAAATGGGACGAAATCGGTCTGCACTGCTCGATGACCGAGCGCCGCGCCGATGAAGCCACGCGCGACGTCAATAACTGGCTCAAGTGCTACTACATGCGCGATCGCATCGGCGAGGAGTTCGAAGGAACGATTTCTGCCGTCGTGCCGTTCGGCGTCTTTGTTGCCCTCGATTCGGTCTATGTCGAAGGGCTGGTGCACGTCTCCGAGCTGGGTGAGGATTACTTCCAGTACGACAATGTCAAACACCTGATGCTCGGCGAACGCAGCGGTAAGCGTTATCGTCTCGGCGACCGTTTGCACGTCAAGCTGGTGCGGGCCGATCTCGAAACCGGGCGTATTGACTTCGTGCTGGCCACGCCGCCGGTGTCGATGCGTTTGCCGGAACCGGTGGTTTTTGGCTCGGTGCCGTTTCCCAAAACCCGAGCCAAGGTGGCGGCCAAAGCGCCAGCCAAGGCACCGGCAAAAGCATCGGCTAAAGCACCGATCAAGGCGGCACCAAAGTCTTCGCCCAAGGCGGCCAAGAAACCGGCGGCCAAGGCCAAACCGGCAGCAAGCCGTAAGCGAGTGGTGGCGAAAAAACACCATTAATGAAGTTTGGCATCAGCAGAAAGCCCGTCATCGCCGCCCTCGCGAGGATGACGGGTTGTTTTGTTTGCACTTTTGGAGCGTTCCTGTCCGGGCGCTCCCCGCAGCAAGGTAAAATAGCGGATTAATCCCGCCTTTGAGAGCAATTCATGTCCCAGATCAGCTTCATCCACGGCTTTCACGCCATCATCGCCAAGCTCCGTCACCAGCCTGACGCCATTCAGGAAATTTTCATCGATGCCGAACGGCACGATGCCCGGGTGCGCGATCTGATGCGCCACGCCGAATTGCACGGCGTCAAGGTCGTTCCGGTCGACTCAAAGCGGCTGGAGGGCATGTCGGGCGGCGGTTCCCGCCATCAGGGCGTGGTCGCTCGGGTTTCCGGTGAGTCGCGCCATGTAACGCTCGATGATGTGCTCGATACGCTCGAAGAACCGGCCTTCCTGCTGGTGCTGGATGGCATTCAGGACCCGCATAATCTCGGCGCCTGCCTGCGCGTCGCCGATGCGGTCGGTGCGCATGCGGTGATTGCCCCGAAGGACCGCGCGGTCGGGCTGACACAGACGGCGATCAAGGTGGCCAGCGGCGCGGCAGAGAGCGTGCCCTACATTACCGTGACCAATCTGGCGCGCACGCTGCGCGAGCTGAAGGAACGGGATATCTGCGTGATTGGCACGGACTCTGAAGCCACCGAAGACCTCTACACCGCACAGTGGCCCGAGGCGACCGCCTGGGTGCTGGGCGCCGAAGGCGACGGCATTCGCCGCCTGACGCGTGAAACCTGCGATCAGTTGGTGAATATCCCGATGCTCGGTTCAGTACAGAGCCTTAACGTGTCGGTCGCTTCCGGTGTGTGTCTTTACGAAGCAAGACGCCGCCGCAAGGTCTGAAAACCGCAGCTCAGAAGACCAGCGTTTTCCACTCGGGATCGAGGGCGCGAACGACAAACGACGTCGCGCCCGCTGATCCATTGCATTCGGCGATCAAGCTTTCCTCTTCAGCGACCCAGGCCGCTCGGGCCATGCCGCAGGCCAGCAGGGTGACGCCGGCGTTTGACGCCTCGTGGATGAAGGAAAGCACCGACTTTTCCTTTTGCGGTGTGGGATACAGCGTCTCGGCCACGCCGGCGACCAGTAAGCGAATCGTCGGCCCGGCGAAATGGATTTCCACTTCGCAGTCGAGCGCTCTCGCGGCCAGCGCGTGAATCAGCGGCGTGACGCAAATCTCCGGACGCTCGGCAGTTGTTGAGTTGAGCAGAATGGCGAGATGCTCGATTTTAGTCGTCAAAGCAGGCCTCCGGTTCGATAGCCAGAATGTGCTGGCGATAGCTGCTTGCGTCGCATAGAGAATCCTTTTCCAACTCCCAGGACAGTGGTACTCCGCGAGCCATCCATCCGGCGCCATAGGGGTCGGCGTTGATCAGGGCAGTGCGTTCCTCGGCGGCTTCGTTGCCGGCAGTTAGGCGGAAAGACACAGGGGCATGGACAGCGAGTACCGTTTTGCGGCACTCGATGGTTCCCATTCCCCGGTCCCTGCCAATTTCAGCGCCGTTGGGCTTGGCTGTGAAAGCTATGACCTCTCCGGCCAGAAACAAACCGAAGCTCGTTGCACCGATCAGAACCTCAGCATCATTTTTCTGGACCCACATATCGTGCTCAGGATAATAGAGGCGATCCGTCGGGATACTGCCTTTGAAAGGGCTGAGTGCCATGCGATTGACCTGAGTGATTGAGTGTCGAATGTTGCTGTATTGCATGCAAAATTGATCAAGGCCAAGGACTTATTTCAGGGGTTAGCCAAGAAGAAAGTCTATCACCGTTCAATACGCATATAATTCAAATATCAAAACCGCCCGTAGCTCATTTGGATAGAGCACTTGGCTTCGAACCAAGGGGTAGGCCGTTCGA
>JBAXHE010000166.1:0-4412 GCA_037139055.1 Betaproteobacteria bacterium
AGACCTGCAACCTTAGAGATATTGCCTCCAACCCGCCCGCTGGGTGGAGCCTAGATCGCTGCCAGGAGTACTACGACTGGGCTAAAGACGTTGTAGATGGGCTTCGTGGAAACCACCCCACTCTGGAGCATCTGTTTGACGAGGCTTTCAGCAAAAGACCTTAAACCAACGCAGCGACTCTGAACCAAGCGAACTCAAGATCATACATGCCAAACATCGACCTCACCCAAGACCCACAGCCCGAGCAAGTAGCCCTCGTCACTGACTGGCTATCACGTGCTAACTATCGAGTCATTAGGCCCCTGCAAACCCGTACAAGCTTCAGCACCAACCAGCCACCTGAAAAGCTCATCACGGTAGCTATTCTTGATACGGAAACAACGGGAATCAACCAGGCCAAAGACAAGATTATTGAACTGGGCATGGTGCTGGTAGAAATCTGCCCTGAGTCAGGCCAAGCCTATCGGGTGACCAAGGTGTTTGACGAGCTTGAATATCCTGGAATGCCCATCCCGGAGGAATCAACCCGAGTTCACCACATTACCGACGAGATGGTGGCTGGCAAGCGAATAGACGACGCTGAAGTCGAAGCTCTAATGGCGTCGGTTTCACTGGTAGTTGCCCACAATGCAGGTTTTGACCGAGTGTTTGTTGAAGAGCGTTTTCCGATCTTTGCAACGAAAGCCTGGGCCTGTTCATTCCGGCAGATTCCCTGGTCAGAAGAAGGGATGGGAAGTGCTAGTTTGGAATTCCTGGCTTACCGCTGTGGGTTTCACTTCACTGGACACCGTGCTACTACCGACTGTCATGCTCTGCTGGAAGTATTGCAGGAAACACTGCCAACTTCAGGTTCACTAGCCATGCAGGTGCTTCTTCAGAATGCTCGGATTCCAGAAATCAAAGTCACCGCCCTGAGTTCGCCATTCGAAACAAAAGATGTACTCAAGGAGCGTTCTTATCGCTGGAACGCAGAGAAGAAAGCTTGGGCTAAGAGCATCCCGAAACAAGTTCTTGAAGAGGAAGTGGCTTGGCTAAAAGCCTCGGTCTATTCAGGAAAAGGCTTCCGGCTAGAGCTGGAGAAGATGACAGCCATGAATCGGTTTTCGAACCGGCCAGGGGCTATTGAGGTGGTTAAGTACGAATAAATCTCTTGTTGTTAAAAGAACGAAAACTCTTCTTCACAATAAGCTATCCATTCAAAACTATCAAAAATGACCTCTATATAATTTACCTGATTCAGGCAGTATAAATTGATATTACGATTGCTTTAAGTCTAAGTATTTTAAGGATTCATCGTGAACAATCTCAAAGTCAGCCTAAAGTATTGCTATGGTATTCAATCGTTGGAGCATGATTTCGACTTCATGCAACAAAAGAAGCAACACAAGGCCTACGCTATTTATGCCCCTAATGGGTTGATGAAGACCTCGTTTTCAAAGACATTTGAAGATCTAGCCAAAGGTGATAACCCTAAAGATGAACGATACAATCATCCATCTCAACATTTAGTCGAATCAGACGGGACAGCGATCTCAAAGGAAGAAATCTATGTCCTCAAGTCAGAAATGGATATCAGTACAGACAGTCCCGCTATCACCAATATTCTTGTCGATCCTGAAAATAAATCACGATATGACAAGCTGTTAGTAGACCAAGATAATCTGAAAAACAAACTCATCGGATCGCTTCAAAAGATTTCGAAAGTCAAAAAGGGGGATGTTGAGAAAACCATTTTGGCTGACTGGAATGAGAAAACATTTCCAATTTGCATTGCTAAAATTAAAGATATTAAGACTGAAGATGATCTCAGCGCATATGAATATGCAACTATATTCGATCCCAAGTCCATCGAAGTTCTAAAAAGCCCTGAATTCGTATCCAAAGCCGAAGAGTTCAACAAGCGATACCAAGAGCTATTCAATCAAGCTGGATCAATTTACCAAAAAGGCATATTCAATCCTACAAGAGCTGAAACGTCATTTGGAACTTTAGATAAACAAGGCTTCTTTGCTGGCGGGCATCGTGTTCATCTTAGGGGAGAACCAACATCCATTGACAAGGCAGAACTTGAGTTAAAACTTCAAACAATTCATGCAAACATCGATGGAGACCAGTCTCTTAAAAAACTTCGAGCTAGCCTTGCCAAAAACGCACAAACTCAAGCTTTAACAGATCTGATTGAAAATTTGTCAGCCGTTCAGGTTGAATTCCTTTTGGAGAAACTTAAGCCTGCGAGTCAGTCCCAATTTCGCAAAGACTTATGGACTTACTACATTCAGTGCAGCACCGATGTATCTGCTTTCTTAGATGCATACACTGAAAATAAAACTGAAATTGAGCTCATTGAAGCCGCTGCTGCTAAGGCTGCCCCTAGGTGGACAAAAGCCGTAGAGCTTTTCAATGACCGATTTGTAGATATGCCATTTACACTCTCAGTAGCAAACCAGGCACAAGCTACACTAGGTAAGGAGAACGCCAAGCTTAAGTTCACTTTCAAAGAGGGTGCTGATACACGTGAATGTTTGCGAGACGAGGCAGTAAAAACACTCAGCCAAGGCGAAAAGCGTGCGCTTTATCTTCTCAACTTTATATTCGAGGTTGAAGCAAGAAAGCTGATCAACCAAGAGACGCTTTTTATCATTGATGATGTTGCCGATTCATTCGACTATAAAAACAAACATGCTATTGCCCAATACTTAGAGGATCTTAGCAATACGGATAATTTTCACCAGATTATTTTGACCCATAATTTCGACTTTTTTCGAACACTCGCAAACAGCTATGTTCACCGTGACAGATGCCTTATGGCAAACCGTAACAGTTCCTCAATAACGCTTACTAAAGCAGAAGGAATTAAGAACTATTTCATTGGGAAATGGAAAAAAAATGTGAATTCTAATGAGTGCATTCTTTGTGCCACTATTCCATTTACACGAAACTTGATTGAATACACTAGAGGCGACACTGACCCTGATTATCTTAAACTTACTAGTATGTTGCATTGGAAGAGCGACACAGACCAAATAACGGTTGGCAACTATTTGGATATTTACAACGTATTTTTTAAAACGGATTACGACTGCAATAACCCACAATCGATTAAGGATTTACTTTTTATCAAGGCTCAAGAAATCTGTGCCCGCACCACTCATGACGGTTTGAATCTTGAGGACAAAGTTCTATTGTCCATTGCGATACGCATGCAAGCTGAAATTTTTTTGATTAGCCAACTTCGCAAGCTCAAGGGTGATACAAACTACTGGTGCCAATCCGAGAATCAGTTTGGTGTTCTTATAAAAGAATTCTCGACCTTAGCGTCATCATCATATGCAATACGTACCTTGGAAAAAGTCAGCATCACTGTCAGTTCTAATATTCACCTAAACTCATTTATGTATGAGCCGATTCTTGACCTGACGATTGAACATCTCATCAACCTTTACAATGAGGTCTGCGGACATCATTGATGCCTTACTAAAACAACCCGGTTCACACCTTGATTGCCCTTTACCCAGAGTAATTATGGATGCTTAAATATAGCATTACCAAGAATCGATGCACCGCTTCAAAACCCCATTGGTATAGAATTGCTCTATGAACCGCCCTGATCTCATCGCAAAATTGGCGAACCGGTTAAAGGAAATGCCGGTTAAAGACATTGATATTTCCACCAAGCTAATCCTTGAAGCTATTGGCCAAGCTTTAACCCAAGGTCATCGGACGGAGATTCGAGGCTTCGGCTGCTTTACGCTAAACCACCGTCCTCCACGTGTTGGCAGAAACCCCAAGTCCGGTGAGACAGTCCATATCCCGGCTAAGTACAGCCCCCACTTTAAGCCGGGGAAGGAGCTAAGGCTTCTGGTTGATGCTGCTGGGGATTCTTGCACTAACCAATCATGATCTTGGCAGCCTAAGCTCTTGTAAAACTTGGCTTTGAAGCTTACAAAGTCGAGTAAGAGTAATTTGGTACTGGCCATTGCTCGGACGTGCCTTGCCCACAAAGTTTTCCCAGATCAAAGCGCCTGGGCCGTTGAATATCTCATCAAACGAGCCATCTGGATTGATCCGAATAACAATTACATGCTTTGGACAACTCCGAAACGCTACATATTTGCCCTGTGTCGCTTTGATTTCAACTTCACGGCCATCAGGTGCAAGAGCATCAAATCCTCCATTCGAGGGCGGCATCAGCTTCAGGCAATAAGCATCAGCAACTAAGCACTCCCCAAGGCTACCAACAAGGTGGCCATCCGGCGTAAACGGCCTTTCCGGAAACATTGCTTCAAGTTCATGAACGGTGGAATATAGATTCTGTACCGCTTGCTGAAATCTGGCGTGATCCATAATTGATCCAATACTATCGATTTAAGGTTACTAGCCTTAAATGGAGTGCCTTGAAGCTTCCAGCTTAG
>JBAXHE010000167.1:0-4295 GCA_037139055.1 Betaproteobacteria bacterium
AACAGTCAACTTGGAGTGCGGCCGCTTAGGGAATTGTTCCGGTGTGGCGCCTAACGGAGGAAGCTAACCGGCCCAACCGTGGGCCTGTTGCATGGGTGATGGCGAAGGGTAGTCACGGTTGGGTCCCGGTTGAGCGGAGGGTTAGGCGCGGGCAGATCATTTAGTTAGCTCGATGACCTCTATAATCGGTGGTTCTGCTGCTATGACATTTACACAATCATCAATGCCAGTGATGAAGAATTCTCGCGCCCAATCGGAGTAGGCGCCGATGAAACCAGGGCGGGCCTTCTCCTGGTCCAACCAACCACCTGATTTGATTTCAAAAATGGCGCCACCGCCTGCGTCTGACCAATTCGCATCCCAGAAATCATTGAGGTCGCCTTCATCAAGCACTCGAACCCCATAGGTGCATCCAAAGTGAACCTTCAGGCCTAGGGTTGAACCTTCCACCGAGTTCTCGACGATTACATCCAGTCCCTCAGGCCCAAGGCAAACAGACCTCACGAGCGATCGTGTGAGGATGTCTGGAACGCCTGGAACTGCTATCGGCTTGATCGGGTTGGAATCCGGTCCCATTTGGCGCCTAACGGAGGAAGCTAACCGGCCCAACCGTGGGCTGGCCGATGCGGTGATGGAGGGTGTTGGTCACGGTTGGGTCCGGGTTGAGCGGAGGGTTAGGAGCACGATCACTCGCCTTCTGATGCTGTGAAATCGCATTGAACAAGCCGATACTTGCATTCCTCGATGGCAAAGGTGAGCTTGTAGCCATAGGAGATTGTGAGGACAGCACCGTTTTCCGATTTCTGATATGCCATCTCGGAATATTGTTTGTACGGGATGGAGTAGATGTGGGCAAGGTGTGCAAAGGTTTTAAACGAATCTCCCTTCCTTGAGACCAGTTCAGAACGAAGTTGGACTGGGGAGACCTTTCGATTGCTGGAGTCATTGACATCAGTCAGAACCACGCCCTGCGACGAAATGTAGGACATGAACCGGTCGGTATTCCAACGAGGGGCCTTGTTTGCATCAAAGCCGCCCTTAGGCTCTGAGGAGTGCTTGATCAGATCCAAGAAGCCCTGTGGCTCAGCGAACTCGGCTGGCGTAGACCGTTTTGTGATTCTTGCAGAGGGTTCCGCCTTTTTGCCTGCGACCTTTCCGCGACCACAGGAAACGGACAGGGCCATGCCCAGAATCAAAGGAATGTAGAAGAGCCGGGACAAGGCAATGCTCCTAACGGACAAGGCTAACCGGACCCGATGGTGCAGGCGAACAGGACTGCCAAGAGACGAATCTGCTTGCCGAACATGGCTCTTCCTTTCATGAAGACCCCAGGATTGGGGAATGCACTGAGAAACCATACTCATAATGCGCCGGGTCATTCCTTAGGCGGTGCAGATCCCCCTGAACGGTATAGGATCGGGCTCCGAACGGTGGAGTGAGAGCTGAAGTTCCGGTAAGCCACCCGATTAGGTGACCAAACCAGTCTGGTAGGGCGGGTAGGCTCTATCATCTGGTGCATAATTTGCGTTCAGGAAACCATCACCTAGCCTCCTCCTAGCAGTGCATGAGGCGATTGCTCTGGCGATTGACCGTGGTTCCAATGTTCCCTTTCCCAACGTCTCTAGGAAGTCTCCCATTGCCTAGCCACTCCGCCTGGAATCAGAAGCCGCCCAAACTTTGGTGTTGGCCTGAGGTCTTCCCGCTCATCAGAAATTGGCGGACTCTTCTTATCTGTTATTTCATTTGGGCCCCTGCAAATTTTTATGAATATTTGGTGGTGCGCAATCTAAGAGGTAAGTGGATCTATGCAAGCATCATTTTATTACCTGCCACCCACATCATCGCCTTCGCCTTCCTGGCTCCCCTGCCATGGATCTTGTCACGTCGCCTTCGGTCCCCCTGGAATTACATTGTTGGCTTTCTGGCTTCAGCGATCACTTGTGAGGTCGTCTCCCTTCTTCTCGTGCTACCCGATGCTTGGCTAATGGCAATGGCCGGAATCAAATTCAGTAAAGCCTCTGTAGATGCGATATATTTGGGCCTGGTTGGCCCAGCCATGATGGTGGTTGGCGGCCTTGCTGCGGCCAAGGCTGACACTGATGAGCGAAGCAAGGCCTTCAGGTCTGAAGCCGAACTCTCTAAGAACCGACTGCTACAGAGTCAGATTCATCCCCATGTGTTGTTCAATGCGCTCAATGGCCTTGCAGAACTCGTCCACAAGAATCCCAAATTCGCAGAGCGCGCCATTCGACATCTCGCAGATTTACTCCGCCGAATCATGAGGGCTTCTGAACATTTGCGTCTGCCTCTGCATGAGGAACGCGCCATTCTTATAGACTATTTAGCACTCGAGGCCATTCGACTGGAACAGCGATTAAGGGTGACCTGGCACTGGGATGAAACGCTCGATGCGTGGGAGGTCCCGCCCTTGCTCCTGCAGCCTCTGGTCGAGAATTCGATCAAACATGGTCTTGCACCCTGTGTGAACGGTGGAGAATTGGTCATTCGGACCTCTGTTCTAAGCGGGGACTTGGTGCTGGAGGTTTGGAACTCGGGTGAACCCTATTGCGGGCACGATAAAGGCGGCGGTGTCGGGTTAAAAAATCTCATCTCACGCCTGAATATGCACTTCGGAACGGACGCTACGTTTTGGATTGGGCCCTCGGAGGGCGGGACCCTTGCCTCCATTCGGATAACCGCAAGGCTGGTAGGAATTCCCCATGCGCAAGATTAGCGTCCTGGTTGTTGATGATGAGCCCCTCGCCCGGGAGCGCCTGTCCCGCCTCCTTGCGGAAGGAGGTTGTCAGGTACTTGCCGAATTGGGTGATGGACAGGCTCTCAAGGACTGGTTGACCCAGGGCAATCACGCCGATGTGATCTTCCTGGATATCCAGATGCCTGGCCCAAGCGGCATTGAAGTCCTAGCCGACCTCCCTGTAAGGCTTCCAGTGGTGTTCGTGACTGCCTTCTCAGAATACGCAGTGCGGGCCTTCGAGTTGGCAGCGGTGGACTACCTTCTGAAGCCTGTCTTCGAGGACCGCCTGGCCCTCTGCCTGGCGCGGTTGAGAGAGCAGAGCATTCGCCCTCTTTTGCCATCAGAGCTTAGAATTCTACTTCCACACCCCACCCGCTTTCCAGTCAGGGCCGGCGATGGCGAGGTCTTCATGGACCTGGACCGCGTTACCCACTTCGAGCTTCTGGACGAACACGTGTGTGCATGCCGTGGCGCAACCCGCTTTCTCACCCGATGGGCTACCCTAGCGGATGTGGAGAAGGCTTTTCCCCAGGACGGGATGATCCGCATACAGAGACACCTGCTGCTTCGCCCCAGCCAGGTAAAAGGCATGCGCCCCGCCTCCGTGGGGAGAATCAAGGTCCTGATTGCTCCTGGATTGGAGCTTGTGGTGAGTAGGGCCATGACGCCCCGTACGAAGGGTCTAATCAGGGCTGACGTCGCCCAATAGGCCGCAGCATGAGGCATATCCACCGACCGATGGCCTAACGGATGGAGCTAACCGGCCACGCCTGCACCTAAGCGCTGAACGGAGCCGAGTAAGACGAATGAAGAAAAAGAGCGGGTGCCAATGCAGGCGGGGTCCGAGTTGAGCTGAGGGTTAGGCGCAACTAGCCCAACCTTTTGTATTTGTTGAGATGTTGTACGATGATTTTGTTTCCTGGCATTTCAAGTAGTTTTGAATTTGAATCGAATGAAAGTTCTAGCGTTTGGATATCTACTTCTCGGTAGCTTTTAGGCTCCATGTAGGTCCACCTAAATTTGGCACCATTGTTTGGTGTTTTTGATATGAGAGTGGCTGGGCCAAGCTTGGCGACGACTTCGGGAGCGGTTGAGACACCTGGGGTGAACTGAATGACTGTATCCCAATCAACCTTGGTGCCCATGGGAGAGGGCTTGCAGCCCGAGATACAGGCAAGCACCAGAGCCATGAAAAGTGGTGTTTTCATCTGAAAGCTCCTGAACAGTCAACTTGGAGTGCGGCCGCTTAGGGAATTGTTCCGGTGTGGCGCCTAACTAGGGATTCTGCGACAAGAAGGTTTGTGTAAATGTCGCAGAACACAGGAACACAAACCAAGGAACTGCTGTTCTATAGGATCTTACGACTCCAGGATCTCATTCTCCAAACGTAATGGTTGTCGGATTCGAGGCCATCCAGCGGAATTTTACCCACCTTTGGTTTGCGTCCAGTTCTTTCATCACTTACAAACTACACTGTCTCCATTAGTGACGTCCTCCCCACTTCTATACCAAGGATGGTGAGAGTCCGGGGTTAGAAAGG
>JBAXHE010000168.1:0-4247 GCA_037139055.1 Betaproteobacteria bacterium
CGCGGGCCTTGCGTCCGGCGGGCGAAAGCATGTCAGCGAGATAGTCCCTTGCCTCACCTTCGGTATCGAAGAACTTCGACACCTTCATGTCCTTGCGGTTGATTCGGACTTGGTAACGGGTTTCCGCCTGGCGGGTGCGTTTATTTTTCCAGACGCGTGTATATATGCCCGCAGGGAGTTTCGCCTTCGTCATCTCAATCCTTCCCAAAAAGAGTGCGCAGAAAGTATAACGCAGTTTTGGGAAGGAATTTGGGAAGGATTTGGGCGTATTTTCAGGGGCAATCTTGGGATTGATGGCCTGAAACCCTCATGGTTACTTATAGAATATCTGATTCGGAGGGCAGTACTCTATCCAGCTGAGCTACGGGCGCCTAGAGGGTGCGAAGCATAGCCGTTTTGGCCGCCGGCGTCCATCCTGCCGGGTAACTCAATAGCCACGGCCTTTCTGGCAAGGGCCATGCCTGAAGTGCCTATCCACGAGGCCTGCGGGAACGCACCACTTCCAGATACTGGCACAGACGCTCAGCGCCGTCCAACAACCGGGGGGTATGGCGCTGAATCAGTTCCGGCTGGACAAAGAACAGGTTGTCGCGCGCGACAGCCGTAATCGACGTCCAGCGCTTCCAGTCATCGAGCCATTCGGGGCGAGAGTTGGCCATGCCGCTGGTGATGATCGCCTCGGGGTTGGCGGCGATCACCGCTTCGACGGTGACCACCGGGGCCAGGGCGTCGAGCTTGCCGAAAACGTTTTCCCCGCCGCACAGGCTGATCACGCTGGAGATGATCTGCTTGCCGCCCACCGTCGTCAGTGGCTGCTTCCAGATCTGGTAGAAGGTGCGTACCAGCGGCCGCTGGCTGTAGCGCTTTTGCAGCGCGGCATGGCGTTCGCGCACTTTGGCCGCGGCAGCGTTGCCGACGGCACTGGTCCCCGCCAGTATGCCAAAACGTTCGAGTTCGCTCGCCACATCTTCGATGCGATTGGGTTGCGAGACATAAACCGGAAATCCGAGGTCGCGCAGTTTCTGCACATGCGCCGGCGCATTGCCGCTAAACCAGGCAATGATCAGATCCGGCTTGAGCGCCACGACGGCTTCCAGATCAAAGCGTGAATAGCCGCCGACACGCGGAATTTTCTTCACTTCCTCCGGGTAGTCGCTGTATTCCACGACCCCCACCAGCGCACTCCCCGCTCCTGCGGCAAACAGGGTTTCGGCCATGTGCGGCGCCAGCGTGATGATGCGCTTGGCCGGCTGCGCCAGGCGGACGGTATTGCCGAGGTCGTCCTGCACCACGACCTCGGCTCCGACCGCGGCAAAAGCACAGAACAGGGTAAAAGCGAACAGGACTTTCAGCATGGTGGTTTCCATTCTTTCAGCGCGTCAGCGAGACGCTGCCATTCTCGCTCTGAGCCAGGCAGACCGACACGCAACAGACCGTGCTGATCAAAGCGGCGCATCAGGATGGCGCGCCGGGCAAAGTGGTCGTAAAGCGGAGAAAACTGCTCAGCCTTTAGGGTGCAGAACAGTGCCGTGCGGCTGACTTCACCGAGTGGCGCCAGCAGTTGCGCCAGACGCTGCGAGGCGGCGACGAGTTTTTCCCGCGCCGCCGCCTGCCAGGCGGTATCTTCGAGCGCGTGCCGCGCCACCGCGCGAGAGGGATGCGACAGCGGCCACGGGCCGAGCAGCTCGCGCAGCTGGTCGAGCTTTTCGGCGGCGCCAAACAGGCAACCGACGCGGGCACCGGCCAGCCCGAAAAACTTGCCGAGCGAACGCAGGACCAGCAAGTTCGGCGCCGCATCGCTGCCGGCCAGTGTGACCACAGCGTTGTCCGGCTCGGCGTCGGCAAAGGCCTCGTCGACGATCAGCCAGCCGCCGCGCTGACGCAGCTGATCGGCGGCAGCGATGACTTCGTCTCGCGCTATGGCCTGACCCGAGGGGTTGTTGGGATTGCACAGCAACACGTTGGGCGTCGCCGCAGCCAGCAGCCGTGACAGCGTCGGCAAGCGCCGCAGCTTGTGCCCGGCGCGTTGCCAGGCGTGCGGATGCTCTTCGTAAATCGGCGTCACGCAGGCGATGGCGGCTTTTTGGAACAAGGCCGGCAGTGCCTGAATCGCCGCCTGCGAACCGGGCAACAGCAGCAGCCGGTCGTTGCCGTAATACGCGGCGGCGGCGTCTTCGAGACCGTCGTTCTCTTCCGGCAGGCGGTTCCAGCAGACCGGGTCGATCGGCGGCACCGGATAAACTTCCGGGTTGATGCCGGTGGACAGATCGATCCAATCGGCCAGCGGGATACCGTGCTCTTGCGCCGCAGCGCGCAATCTTCCGCCATGTTCAAGCACCGGCCAGCCCTCCTAGGAAATATAAAACCAGCCACAGGGCCAAGCTGCGGCGAACCAGGGCCAACGCCCGAGGAATATCTTCACCTCGGGCCGGACGCCCTTCGCCCAGTACCGGTCGTTCTTCGAGCTGGCCGTGATAGATGGCAGGCCCACCCAGTGCCAGCCCGAGGCTGCCAGCTCCTGCCGACATCACCGGCCCGGCGTTCGGGCTGTCCCAGATCGGCGCCTGTTTGCGCCAACAGGCGAGCGCCCGACGAGTCTGGCCGAACAGGGCGTAAGAGAGCGCGGTCAGACGCGACGGCACATAACCCAGCACATCGTCGATGCGCGCTGCGGCCCAGCCGAAATGCAGAAAGCGCGGGTTCTTGTAGCCCCACATGGCGTCGAGCGTGTTGGCCAGACGGAAGAGGACAACGCCCGCGCCGCCCAGCATCATGAACCAGAACAGGGCGCCGAAGACGGCGTCGCTGCCGTTCTCCAGCGTCGATTCGACGCAGGCTTTGGAGACGCCGGACTCGTCCAGCTCCGAGGTCTTGCGCGAAACGATCCAGCCGACGTGCTCGCGCGCCGCAGGCAGGTCACCCGCTTCCAGATCGTGGCCGACGCGCTCGGCGTGCTCAGCCAGGCTGCGCCCGCCAAGGGCCAGGTAGAGCAGGACGACGTCGATCAGCCAGCCGGCCAGGTCAGTGCGCTTGCCGACAAAGGCCAGCGCCACCCAGGGCAGAACGATCAGCGCCCAGGCCAGCAGTCCGTTCAGCCTGCTCCCGCCGCCGCGGTTCAGGAGGCGCTCGACGGCATCGGCCAGCGCGCCGAAACCGACCAGCGGATGCCAGCGCCGGGTCTCGCCAAGCAATCGATCAAGCAGAACACCGGCGATGGCCGCCGAAGGCAGCCACAAGGTGGCAGGAAGAGAAAATGCGAATAGATCGGGAGAAAAGGTGGCAGACATGAGAAAATTGCGGGCTACGTTGGCCAAGAATCTGACAATCCGAGATTTTACGATGAATACACCCAAACCCCCCAGTAAAACCCCCAGCCTGATGGTTCAGGGCTGCACTTCCGACGCCGGGAAAACCATTCTCGTCGCCGCGCTCTGCCGGGTAATGGCCCGTCGCGGCCTGCACGTCGCTCCATTCAAGCCGCAGAACATGGCGCTGAATTCGGCGGTGACCATCGATGGCGGCGAAATCGGCCGCGCCCAGGCGCTGCAGGCGCTGGCCGCGGGTGTTCCGGCGCACATCGACTTCAATCCGATTCTGCTCAAGCCGTCGTCCGACAAGCGCGCCCAGGTGATCATCCACGGCAAGGCGATGAACGACCTCAATGCCCGCGACTACCACGAATACAAGCCACGGGCGATGAAGGCCGTGCTCGAATCCTGGGAACGCCTGTGTGCGGCCTACGACTGCGTGATCGTCGAAGGCGCCGGCAGCCCGGCCGAAATCAATCTGCGCGCCCGCGACATCGCCAACATGGGCTTTGCCGAAGTCGCCGACTGCCCGGTGATCCTGGTCGCCGACATCGACCGCGGTGGCGTCTTTGCCCACTTCGTCGGCACTCTGGAACTGCTCTCGCCGAGCGAACAGGCGCGGGTCAAGGGTTTTGTCGTCAACCGCTTCCGCGGCGACATGTCGCTGCTCGAACCCGGCCTGCGCTGGCTTGAAGAGCGCACCGGCAAGCCGGTTCTCGGCGTCATCCCCTACCTGCACGGTCTCTATCTCGACGCCGAAGACGCCCTGCCTCGCGGCAAGGAGGCCAAGGCCGACGCCAAACTGAAAGTCATCGCCCCAGCCTACCCGCGCATCTCGAACCACAACGACCTCGATCCGATGCGCTTCCACCCGGACGTCGATTTCACCTTTGTCGGCCCGAATGAAACCCCGCCGCCCTGCGACCTGATCGTCCTGCC
>JBAXHE010000169.1:0-4199 GCA_037139055.1 Betaproteobacteria bacterium
CTCTGAGCCTTTGCCAATCAAAAAAAGGCACCCGCTTGCGGGTGCCTTTTTCTGGGCATTGGCGTTTTGGTGTGTAAGTTGTTTACTATATTATTTTTATGTATTGATTTAATCGACTAATGGTAGAGTCATGCCCCAAGCAACCGTAAGGCACATGCTTTCGTGCTCAGAGGGGAAGCAAGGGATCTCGACAGGCTCATGGGCAATGTAGCGAGACAACCCATCGCCCCTCGGGATTTCATGCTCCATGGCTCCCGATGCTTTGGTGGGCCGCGGTCTTGGCACCAGACACAATCGGCTCAGCGTACCCGAAGGTCTTTTGTTGCCATTGGACATAATTTGTCAAATACCGGCATTTTGTGTGACTACTATCACCCGACAATGGGCAGACTGTAGTTTCTGTATCCAACGGGAGAACCCATGTACCGGACGAGACCCTTCCTAATTGCATTGGCTGGATCGCTGTTGCTGGTACTTGGCTGTGGCGGAGGTGGAGGAGGTTCTACCCCAACGCCAACGCCAGCGATTCAACCTCCTACGGCACTCTCGTATTCCACCAACCCAGCGGTCTATACCAAAGGGTCGGCAATCACAGCCAACAGCCCCTCAAGTGCCAGTGGAGTAGTGGTCTCCTACGGCGTGAGTCCCGCCCTCCCTGCAGGCTTAGCGATCAGCACAAGCACTGGTGTCGTTAGCGGGACGCCAACAGCCCTGGCCTCCAGTGCCAATTACACTGTGACGGCCACCAACACTGGCGGCAGCACTGGGGCCACCCTTTCGATTACCGTCAATGACGCTGCTCCTGCGAATCTGACTTACACCACCACCACGGCGAGTTACATCAAGGGCACTGTCATCCCCGCCAATTCACCTTCAAATACCGGTGGTGCAGTGGTGTCCTATGGTGTCAGCCCCGCTCTGCCATTGGGTCTAACGCTGAATACATCAACCGGGGTCATCAGCGGGACTCCCACGACTGTTACTGCCTCAGCCGCCTATACAGTCACTGCCACCAACACGGGTGGGAGCACCCCGGCCAACCTAAATATCACGGTTCTGCTCGAACCCACGCTTCCAGCGAACCTCCAGATCGTTTCCGGGAACACCCAAACCGGCTTCGCAGGGGAGGAATTACCTGTTGCAGTTGTTGTCAGGGTCACGGACTCCGCAGGGGCTCCTGTTGTAGGCCAACTCATCAACTACAGAGTGACTCTTGGCGGGGGAAGCGTGTTCGCGGGTTCCTCGCTATCAGACTCTAACGGGACCTCTCGTGAACGATGGACCCTGGGACCTCTTACTGGGACCTCGCCCACACCCCAGAAACTTGAGGCGCGCGCTGTGGATTCGCAGACAGGCGCTGCCATCGTGTTTGCTACATTTGACGCCACTGCCGTTGCTCGTCCACCCGCAAGCCTTTCATATACAACAAGTTCGCCAACCTATACTAGGACCTCGCCCATTACCACGAACAACCCTACCAGTCCCGGTGGTGCAGTGGTCTCTTATAGCGTCAATCCTGCGCTGCCAGTGGGTCTGACGCTGAATACTTCAACCGGGATCATCACTGGAGCACCGACAGTCACCTCCACTGCAACGAGTTACACCGTCACAGCAAGCAACTCTGGCGGAAGCACTCCGGCAAACCTCACGATTACCGTAATCCCAGAGCCAGTGATCGCTAGTTTCACCGCCGCACCATCCACCATCGATGTAGGCAACGCTTCCATCCTGTCCTATTCCTTCACAGGGGGGACCGGTGCCATCGATCAAGGAGTAGGGGCAGTGGTGAGTGGGGGGACAAAAAATGTGAATCCCACTTCCACAACGACCTACACGCTCACTGTCACCAATACCGCAGACACCCCTTTCCCCGTAACCGCGCCAGCAACCATAACGGTAATCGCGGCCCCCCCCGGCATTTCAAAAACAGCCGGAGACAATCAATCAGCACCCCCAGGAACCGCAGTTGCGATTGCTCCAGTAGTCACCGTTCGGAATACGCTGGGTGTTCCAATCGCCGGGGCCAATGTGACCTTCGCAGTCACTGGAGGCGGAGGGACGATTCAATCCACTACTGCTCAAACGGATGGTACGGGAAAGGCCTCCTGTGGTTCATGGAGATTGGGCGCAGCAAAGGGTCTAAATACTGTTAGTGCAAGTGTTATTGGTCTTACTTCTGCCATCTTTACAGCGAAGGCCGTCAACACCTCGGCGGATGTATCCATTTCGGTAATGGCACCAACCGCTGGGCTGACAGTGAATGAGTCGATGATCGTGGCTGCCACGGTCACTTCCACTTACTCGCTCTCGACAGTCACAGCCTCCGTGAACGGTACATCCGTCCTGTTGACCTATGGGCCGTATGGACGCTACGGGGGGAATGCATGGAATGGCACCCTCTCCCTGGTGGGCCAGCCCAGGGGCACCATCGGGGTTGTCTTTTCAGCGACGGACGCACTAGCCCACACGACAGATGTTATTGTTTCTGCCGTTTACGACCGCTACCCGACAGTGACTGTTGCCACCCCGTTGGAGGGGAGTGTCGCTAGGCCAAAGATCGATCTGTCCGCCACTTGCTCCGACGATGATCCTGCTGGTCCAGTTTCTCTGACAGCCTCAGTCAACGGGACGGTCGTTGCGACTGGTGTAAATGCCATTTCCCAGCAGGTGGATTTATCTGCCTATGAAGGGCAAAGCATCACCCTTGCTTTCACTGGGGTGGACTCTATCGGACAGCGGACCACCGTGAATCGAACCGTCAATGTAGAGTCCAGCACCCGGCTTTCTGTATGGACCGAAGTAAATGGTCAGGTGTGGGATGTCTCTGGAACTCGGACTCTTTTCCTTGATTCGACCGGGACAGTCCCGGCCCTCAAGATCCTAGATTCGGCCACGGGGGTGACACAGACGGTCGAAACCACAACCAACCTAGTAGGGACCTGGGGTTGTTATGGCTATCTCACTGCATCAGGCGCCATCTATGTGCGTGGGGCGAACCCATTGGTCTATCCCTACTCCTGGCTGTTCGAATGGCGAGGCGGGACTTTGACCAACCTCGCTGGGCTCAACTCGGCACAATCGCTTCGGGTCGCGGGGAATTGGGCCATCTATAGTGCCTCTGATCCAGTCACAAACCTCTACAACCTGTACTGGCGGAATCTGGGGACAGGCGTTTCTACTTTGCTCACGGCTAATGCAGGCAATATTGATAACGATGTCGCATCAAACGGAGACATTGCCTACTGGACATCTGCAGGAACACTTCCATACAACATCTTTCGGTGGCGGAGTGGGTCATCCCAAAGATTGACAAGCGATACATACCCAGCAACCCAGAACGGTTCTCCTGTAACTGATGGAATCAATGTAGTTTATTTCAAGAATTCTAGCATTGCCCTTCACAACGGTTCATCAGAAACCATTCTATCTGCAACGAGTGGAGGTCGTTTTGCTGTTGCGGGGGGATATGTTGCATACCCAGTGGCTGATATCTCTAAGGTCGCTCAAGTTTGGAGACACAGCACAGGAGGGGAACAGCAAGTCACCTTCTACGGGACCGCAAGCACCATTGATGGCATTGGCCCCGATGGGACCATTCTCCTAACACACTCGCCTAAGCGTTACCAATCGATACCAGGGGGGGCACTCCAAGAGGTCGGTTCTACGCTTGGTCGCGTCATCTACCGAGACGGCAAGTTCCTGGTCCTGCTTGGTCGGGTAGTGCTTGAGGTGTTGCCCTAAGGTTCTCACCAACCATGAAAACCACTTGGCTATCAAAAACCATGCACAACATCCCCTTACCAATTGCGGAAGTTGTTTTTTCTTGGTCAAACATCTTTCTGGTCGTTGGCACCGTGCTGGCCTTTCTCGGCACAGTAGGCGTTTTTTGGAGCACTGGCATTCGCGAGCGTTATGCGGATCTGCGTATTTCAACAAACGAAGCCGAGACTGCCAAAGCAAAGGCTGAAGCTGCCCAAGCCAATCTTCAACAGGAGAAACTGAAGGCCCAAATGGCGTGGCGCCGCATCTCTATTGAGCAAGCCAAAGTAATTATCGCTGGCTTCCAAGGAAGCGGTATCGAGCCATGGCTTTCTTTCGTTGGTAATGACCCAGAGGCAACGATATTTCATGAGGACATCAACCAATGTCAGGCGACATCAGAAACTGACCCTCTGGCGACATGAAAACTGACCCCCCTC
>JBAXHE010000170.1:0-4177 GCA_037139055.1 Betaproteobacteria bacterium
GCTCAAAAATAAACCCGCAGCAGGGGTGCTGCTGCGGGTTGGGTCGTTACAAACGGATTACTTTCCGGTGACTTGTCGATACCAGGCGCGGTGATGCTGCTTGGCCCAGGCGCGTGTGACCGTGCCGTACCACATGGCGCGGATGGTTCCGCGCGTCCAGATCGCGGCATAGATGTGCACGATGATGGTGATGATCATGAACACCGCCGCTGCCGCATGCGCCACTGCGGCCAGTCGGACCAGGCCGACCGGGAAGCTGAACATGCTGCGCCAGAGGATGATGCCGGAAACGACCAGGATCAGGGTGCATACGGCGGTTCCCCAGAAGACGATCTTCTGGCCGGCATTGTACTTGCCCTGTTCCGGCATGTTGTGGTCGTTGCCGTCGATCATTTCACCGACCCGCGTCAGCCACTCCTTGTCGGATTCGTTCATGAGGTTCAATTGCCAGAAGCGCAGGAACATCATGACGAAAGACACGCCCAGAATCACCCCGAGATACGGATGGAGGATCCGCGCCCAGGTTGCGCCGCCAAAAAGCTGGGTGAGCGGATAGAAGGCCGGGTGGAAGAAGGCCAATCCGGAGAGGCTGAGCAGGATGAAACAGATGCCGGTCACCCAGTGATTGGCGCGCTGAGACGCCGTGTAGCGTTGCAGGTCTTTAGGGTCGCGGATCATGATGCTGCCTCCGTAGGGCCGCCCCAAGGGGGCAGCGAGTCAACCACCCGGAAGCCGCAGGGCGGCTGAACCGGAATCACCCCCTTCGTGGGGAAGGGGGACGGGGGGAAGGGTGTGTTCATACTTCCTCCTTTTCGACTTCGTCCTCAATTTCCTTGGAGACTTCGTTCGGACCTTTGATCACGTAGTGGAACAGGCTACCCAGGGCGACCAGACCGAGCGCCAGCGTGGCCAGCGGCTTGGTGGCGCCTTTCCAGATCGAGACCAGCGCACTGATACTCGGGTTCTGCGGCAGTCCGGCGTAGAGGTTGGGCTGATCGGCATGATGCAGTACGTACATGACGTGCGTACCGCCAACGCCTTCCGGATCGTACAGCCCGGCTTTCTCGTAACCGCGTTCCTTGAGGTCGGTGACGCGTTTGGCGGCGTAGTCTTTCATGTCCTCTTTGCTGCCAAACTGGATCGCGCCGGTCGGGCAAGCTTTCACACAGGCTGGGGCCTGATTGACTGCCACCCGGTCGGAGCACAGCGTGCACTTGTAAGCCTTGCTGTCCTTCTTGGAAATGCGCGGGACGTTGAACGGGCAGCCGGTCACGCAGTAGCCGCAGCCAATGCAGTTTTCCTGATGGAAATCGACAATGCCGTTGGCGTACTGGATGATCGCCCCAGGGGCCGGGCAGGCCTTCAGGCAGCCCGGGTCGGAGCAGTGCATGCAGCCGTCCTTGCGGATCAGCCATTCGAGCTTGCCGTTCTGCTCGGTCTCAGTGAAGCGCATGACGGTCCAGGAGTTCTCGCTCAGATCGGCCGGGTTGTCATAGACGCCGACGCAGTTGCCGACCTCGTCGCGGATGTCGTTCCACTCCATGCACGCGACCTGGCAGGCCTTGCAGCCGATGCAGGTGGATACGTCAATAAGCTTCGCGATCTCCATCGTCTGCCGCGCCTGGGGGGCGGGCGTCGTCGTCGCGGAGCGCTGTTTGATGTCTAGCGATTGCAGTGCCATATCAGCTCTCCTTTAGACTTTCTCGATGTTGACCAGGAACGCCTTGTATTCCGGCGTTTGCGTATTGGCGTCACCGACAAACGGGGTCAGGGTATTGACGATGAAGCCAGGCTTCGTCGCTCCCTTGAACCCGAAGTGCGTGGGGATGCCGACCGTGTGCACCTTCTTGCCATCGACATTGAGCGCCTTGATGCGCTTGGTGACGACCGCCACGCCGCGGATGAAGCCGCGGTTGGAGCGCACCTTGACCTTGTCACCGGCCTTGATGCCTTTTTCCTTGGCCAGTTCCTCGCCGATTTCCACGAACTGTTCCGGCTGCATGATGGCATTGACCTTCGACTGCTTGGTCCAGTAGTGGAAATGCTCGGTCAGGCGGTAGGTGGTGGCTACGTACGGGAAATCCTTGGCCTTGCCGAAGGCTTCCATGTCGCCCTTGTAAACACGGGCGGCCGGATTGCTGGTGGCCTTGGCGTTCTTCGGGTGCAGCGGATTGCTGTCAAGCGGAGTTTCGAAGGGCTCGTAATGTTCCGGGAACGGGCCTTCGGCCATCAGGTCACGGCTGAACAGGCGACCGACGCCTTCCGGATTCATGATGAAAGGCATCACGTTTTCTTCGGGTGCCGCATCCGGGCGCATGTCGGGGATGTCGTTGCCGCCCCAGACCTTGCCCGTCCAGCGCAGAACCGTTCGCTTGGCATCCCACGCTTTGCCGGACAGATCGGCCGACGCGCGATTGTAGAGGATGCGCCGGTTCACCGGCCAGGCAAAGCCCCAGTTCAGCGTCTGGCCGAGGCCGGACGGATCACTGTTGTCGCGCCGTGCCGAGTTGTTTCCGGCTTGCGACCAGACCCCGCAATAAATCCAGTTGCCGCAGGTCGTCGAGCCGTCGTCGCGCAGCATGGCAAAGCTTGGCAATTGATCGCCGGCCTTGACCAGGACCTTGGTCGGGTCCTTCGGGTCGAGTACATCGGCCAGTGCCTTGCCGTTGTACTCCATCATCAGCTCTTCGGGCGAAGGTTTGCTGGCGATGCGATAGGCCCAGGTCAGTTTCTGGATTGGTTCGGAAAAAGCACCGCCATCCTTGGCGTACATTTCCTTCAGTTTCAGGAAAAGGGCAGCCATGATTTCGGTGTCGTCCTTGGCGTCACCGGGGCCGTCAGCGGCTTTCCAGCGCCACTGGATGACGCGGCCGGAGTTGGTGAAGCTGCCTGAGGTTTCGGCAAACAGCGTCGTCGGCAGGCGGAAGACTTCGGTCGGGATCTTCGACGGGTCGACGTCGTTGAACTCGCCGAAGTTTTTCCAGAACTCCGAGGTGTCGGTGGCCAGCGGGTCCATGACGACCATGTACTTGAGCTTGGCCAGCGCATCGCTGACTTTTTTCTTGTTGGATACTGAGGCTAGGGGGTTGAAGCCCTGACAGAAGAAACCGTTGATCTTGCCCTGGTACATCTGGTCGAAGATCGACAGTACGTCGGACGCACCGCTGAGCTTCGGCATGTAGTCGAAGGCAAAGCCGTTGTCCTTGGTTGCCGCATCGCCCCACCAGGCTTTTTGCAGGCTGACGTACCACTTCGGGAAGTTCTGCGGGAAGTTCATCTGACCCGGGCGCAGCGCCTTGGGCGTCTTCTTCTCGAGGAAGCTCTTCAGATCCTTGTCGGCATCGGTCGGAGCGGCCAGATAGCCCGGCAACTGCTGGGCATAGAGCGCAAAGTCGGTAATCCCCTGAACGTTGGCGTGACCGCGCAGCGCATTGATGCCGCCTCCGGCGACGCCCATATTGCCGAGCAGCAGCTGGATCATGGCCATGCAGCGGATGTTCTGCGAACCGACCGAGTGCTCGGTCCAGCCCAGAGCGTAAAGGCTGGTCATCGTCTTGTTCGGTGCGGCAGTTTCGGCAATGGTCTCGCAGACCTTGAGGAAAGCGTCTTTCGGCGTGCCGCAAATGGTGCTGACCATCTCCGGCGTATAGCGCGAGTAGTGCGTCTTCATCAGTTGCCAGACGCAGTTGGGGTCCTGCCAGCTGTCGTCGACCTTGGCGAAACCGTCCTTGTCGAGTTGGTAGGTCCAGGTTGCCTTGTCGTAGCTGCGCTTGGCCTCGTCGTAACCGGCAAAGATGCCGTCGTCAAACTTGAAGCCTTCGTTGATCAGGAAGCTGGCGTTGGTGTACGCCTTGACGTAATCCTGATGAATCTTGTTGTTGCTGATCAGGTAGTTGATGACACCGCCGAGGAAGGCAATGTCGGACCCCGAGCGCAGCGGAGCGTAATAGTCCGCCACCGAAGCCGTACGGTTGAAGCGCGGGTCGACAACGACCAGCTTGGCCTTGCGTGTCTTCTTCGCTTCGATCACCCACTTGAAGCCGCACGGGTGCGCTTCAGCGGGGTTGCCGCCCATAACCAATACCAGATCAGCGTTCTTGATGTCCACCCAGTGGTTGGTCATCGAACCACGCCCAAAACTCGGAGCCAGACTGGCCACCGTGGGAGCGTGTCAAAT
>JBAXHE010000171.1:0-4023 GCA_037139055.1 Betaproteobacteria bacterium
CTCAGGGGGTCAATAGTTCTGTCGCCAGGGGGTCAGTTTTGGCTGTCGCCCGATATATGGGCCACGAAGCGCTCCGCCGCCTTCTTTTGGAGGGCGGGCGATGAGGTCATGGAAAGAAGAGCGAAGGGACTTATGGCCGCCTGGTCATCCTCTATCTGTGCCTCCAACATGGCAAAATGCTCTGCCATGTTGGTCCATTCGCAAAGGAACGCTCTGGTGTGCAACACATCACCCAGGATGTAGGGGAATCCTGGATCAAGCGCGAGTACTTTCTCGAAGCAAGAAAGAGCCTCCGGGTGTTCGCCGATTGCCCGTAGCAGTGTCCCGCGACTATAGTGAGCACCCGAGAAGTCTGGCTTGAGGGTGATCGCTTTATCGTAGGCGCCGAGGGCCAAGTCTGGCTGGTAAAGCGCTCTGTAGGCATTGCCGAGGTTGTTGTAGGCCTCGCTATAGTCTGGTTTGAGTGCGATGGCCTTCTCGAAACTGGCTACCGCCTGTGCAGACTGATTCAGCGCCAATAGCGAACACCCATGGTTATTATAGGCATCAGCTCCTTTAGGGTCGACGGCGATGGCCATTTCATAGCTCGCCAAGGCTTCGGCGTTCTTGTTGAGGCTCTGAAGGACATTGCCGCGGTTGTTGTGGGCATCTGCATAGGCAGGCAACAACTCGATGGCCTTCTCGTAATCTGCGAGGGCAGCACGCCGCTGCAGCAGGGCTTGGCGGGATAACCCACGATTGTAGTGAGCCTGAGCAAAACCAGGGTTGACCTTAATGGCCCGGCTGATCAGCTCCACGGCTGCAGCATGTTCTCCCTGTTCCCCGGAAAGCACTCCCAGCAAGTGCAAGCCGTCAAAATCGTCGGGTTGGATCTGAAGGACCCGTAGGTAAAGTGCCTTGGCTTCGCAAAGTTCACCGCACTGGTGTAAGGCGATGGCCTGGTCGATCAGTTCGGCCAACTGCCCCTCTTCCTGACCACCCGACTCACTCACTGGGCCCCCGATGCAGTTCTCCCTCTAGCATCTGGTCCCCTCGGACCTGTTGGCAAGGTAGATTGTTAAACCCGCCTTGAGTAAATGCGAAGCTTAGAGCCGGGGTGGTTGGTTCTCTTCCCCCTCCTGGGGCTTCATCTACTCGATCAGGACACGAATGCCTCGACTCTGTTCGGTTCCGCAGAGTGGATCAGGCTCATGAACATGTCCCCAGTCCTGGCTCAGGGTTACGGCCAGTGAACAGCGCGTTCTTCCTGTGCATGATGACCCGCCTGGTCTGGGAATCGGTCCGATAACCCTTCCGGAGTTTCAGCGGCATGTGATCTCCTTCGGCGCGCAACCTGTTCTCTGCCTCCACGAACCGGCCACAGGCGTGGCCAGGCATTGGGCGGGGAAGGAGTGCAACTCCCCGGCCTCGCCCACAGCGTTGGCAGTGAAGGCGTCGCACACCTGGATGGTGGCCGGGAGGCCATGTGATAAGGGCGGCCCAGTGTTCGCCGACTCGGTTAATGCTGACGCTCGCGTTGCCCGCCTGCACCCCTCCGTGACGATCAGGGCTCGCTCCAGAATCCGCATGACCGTCTCTCAATCGATGGCTGAGCACCGGAGACAGGTCTCCGGCATGGGGGGTCATGGGTGTGACGCTTGGACCCGGGACGCCCTTTGGTTGCTGCCCGATCCAGTCGAGGCAAGAGGTCGTTTGGGACTGCCACCACCTGCTGATCAATGGTTTAGGCCTAGAACTTTCCTGCCCAGGAGGGATTGCGGCCTCCCTTGGCCTGTTTTCCGGCAGGTAGCAATTGCAGGGCCTAGCAGGCAGGTTCCATTCGGCTACAACGCAAAAACGGGCGCGCATAAAAGCGCGCCCGTTCAGTGGTTCCTTGCAGGCGCTGGGCCTGGTCGTGGTTAAGAGAATGTAACGGTGGCTGTCGAAGTCATCGAGCCCGTGGAAGCAGAGCTGGTGGCCGTGACAATTACCGTTCCGGCGGTGGTTGGCGTGATAACACCGGTGGCGTTCACAGTAGCCGTGGCAGTTCCGCCCGACTTGGAGTAAACCACGGTCGTGTTATTGGCACCAGCGACCAAGGCGAGAGTGGTGGGCGTTACCGCAGTGGTGTGGTCGCCGGCGGTGGGGGTGGGGTAGACAGGGGCGCTAATGGACATGGCCGCCGCAGTCAAAGTAAAGGTAGCGGTCTTGATGGTGGGATCAGTAACGGCAGTGCCCTTCAGGATGATGGTGCCAGCGGTCTGGCCCAGCAGGGTCGGGTAGCTACCCGCATCCGTCGTGGTGGCGCTAAGGAAACCACTGCCCGTCCCGGTGTATGTCCAGGCGGTATGGTTATCCACTGCACCAGAAACCTGACCACCACCCAAGGTGACCGTTTCGCCGATGCCGATCTTGCCAGTGCCAGCGCCCGGCGCAGTGATGGCCGAGATTGCAACAGCAGTGACATTGGCAGCGTAGTCGCCGCTGACGGTCACCGTCTTGCCGTTACGGCTAGTAACGTTCAAGTTGTAGATGGTCGACCCGGCGGCAGGCGTCACCCAGTTGAGGCTGCCAGTAGCAGGGTTGCTAAAGTTGCCGGGCGTGATGCTGGCCGTCTGGCCCTCGAATCCGAAGGGCGCGACTGCGGTAGCAGGAGCGACCACGTAGGTGGGTGTCAGCTTGAAAGATGTGCCAAAGGGCACGGCGGTCCCAGAGTAGGCAGCAACGGTAGCGACTGCCAATGAGGTCGTAGAAGGCAGCGCAGCGACATCGATGTTCTGGGAGAGCTCAGCCACGTCAGAAGCGGCGTTGGTCACACGCAGGGTCAGCTTACGGGCGGTGCCGAGCGGATTGGCCGAAACGCTGGTCCAAGTGCCGGTGGTGGAGCCAGCAGGAATCGAAGCACTGGGCACATCGCCATAGCTGTCGATGATGGTGGCGCTGCCACCCGAGAAGGCCAGGGTTCCGGTGACGACATCACCAGCAGTAATGGCAGCCTTATCGATCGTGAAGCCAGTGACCGAAGGAGCAGCCACGACCGCCACCTTGTAGGGAGCGTATGAAGAGGAGACGGCGCCGGCAGCGTTGACTTCCACCACAGTCAAGGTATTTTTGGTCGCATCCGTTGCCGGGTTGGCAGTCACCACAACGGGCGCGAAGGTGATGGTCTTGGAAGCAGCCCCAGTTTTGATGGTCGTATTGACGGAGCCTGACCAGTCATAGGTGAAGTAGTCATAAGTACCAGGGGTCCCAGTGGCGTGTGCACCAGCGGTGATGGCGGCGGTGTAGGTGTAGGCACTTCCAAGCGTCATGTAATCAGGAATAGTGCCGTTAGAAGTGTGGACGCCCGTATATAGAATCGTGCTGGGCGCAGTTGGCACCGCGCAGGTGCGGACCACCTTGCCCGGCAGGGGGGTCGTCACGGAGTTACCCGCAGCATTGGTAACAGTGCAGGACAGGGTGGTGGTGCCACCAGCGCCAGCGGCGGGGGTGAAGAGGATGCTCCGGGTGTTAACAATCCCGCCATCCGCTGTGCCGCCCGTGACGGTCCAGGTGTAGGTTGCGCCGGTGCCAGCATTGGGGACGCTGGCAATGTTGCCGGCAATGCCGTTCGTCGCGAAGGAGCCCGTGATGCCTTCGAAGGAAGTCGTCGTGATGGTCGCATCAGCCACAGGCAGGGCCGTCCGGGATACCGCAAAGGCCGCAGACTTGGCCAAGGCAGCATTGAGGGACTTCACGCTGAGAGTGACGGTGCCGGTCGCGGTGGGGGTGAAGGTGATCTGGGCGGTGCCAGCGCCGGCCGTAACGGTGGCGTTGGTAACAGTCCACTCCCAGGTGGTGCCAGTTCCGCCGCTGGCGGTGGCGACCTGACCGGCCTTGGCGGCGGTCAGGTAGGTGTCCTGCTGCACGTTCAGATCATTCTTCACCACGATGGTAGTGGGGGCCACGGGGGCCAAGGTGGTGGTCCTGGTGGCGGAGCCAGTATTGGCTTGGCTGGTGACGGCGTTGGTCTTGTTGGCAGTCACCGTGACCGTCGCGGCATCC
>JBAXHE010000172.1:0-3988 GCA_037139055.1 Betaproteobacteria bacterium
TAGCGGAGAACTCCGGAAAGCGCCGAAGCCACCATCGCCAGGCCGGAGCAGGTCAGAAGAATCAGGACGATGCGGCGGAAAGCGGCATCGCTGAGGCCGGTGTAGATGCGCGCGCCGAGCAGCGAAGGCAGCAGCAGCGCCGGGGCAACCACGGCAAACATCGGCAGCATTTCGCGGGTCACCGCGCCGGTGTAGAGATAGGCGCCCATGGTGACCGCCAGCGCCGACAGGTTGAAGTTCTGGATGATCGTGCGCTGCAAATCCTTGTCGAAGCCGCGCAGGGTGCACCACAGCGAAGGAATGACCCCGGTAAAACCGCCGATGCCGCCCATGATGCCGCCGATCATCCCGGCGATGGCGTCAGCAAAACGACCGCCGATAGTGATTTTTGGAATGCTCTGGGCCATCAGCATGGCCGGGCAGAAAATTACCAGCATGCCGCCGAGGGTGAGCTTGAACGTCGCCGGGTTGAGATAGGGCAGCACCATGACGCCGAGCGGCACGCCGACCAGCGCGCCGAGCAGAAACGGCAGCAGAACGGCCAGTCGCATCCCGCGGCGCACGGTAAAAGCGGTGAGAATCTGGCCGGTGAGGCCGCCAAAGACGGCCATGATGGTCGCCACCTGCGGTTCAATGCCCCACACCCAGATCGACATGGCGATCATGCTGAAGGCAAATCCGGAGATGCCTTGAATCAGCCCGGCGACGGCCGCGCCAACGGCAAGAAGAATGATTTCGGAAGACATGAGTGAACCTGGTGAGGTGTTGGGTAAGAAAAAAGCCAGCGAAGAGACCTGCCTCCGGCTGGCGGTGAAACCGAAGACGAATCGTAGGGGCCGGATTATCGCAGCAGAACGACGAGCGCGCCAATCACGACCGCCGCGGTCGCCACGCCTATCCAAAGCACTCGTACCCGTAGCGCTTCGATGCGCTGGATCAGCTGCGCGTTCTGCTCGGCCAGAGCCTGGATCAGTTCGGAAGAGGCTAGCATCTGCCCGTGCAAGTCAGTTACCGCCGTTTCCAGCGCGCTGGTACGGGCTTCCAGCGCAGCCAGGGTTTGCGATTCAGGCGAAGTGGCGACCGGGTGGCTTGAGTCAGAACCCTCGACCGGAGACTGTTTTTTGAGCACAGCCCCCCACAATTTCTTGGCCCCCTCGGCGACTTTCGGCGCGTTGCTGATGACTTCGGTCCAGGGAACGCTTTGCAGTACGGTAAGCCAGGGGATGGGCATGGTTGGGTCTCTTGAGCGAATGCGCGGGTTTATCCCATTGTATAGCTTACCGAGTTGCAACTCGCTGAAGGACGCAAAATGAGCGTGCCGCGACTTTCGGCTTACTGCGACAGCTTGAATGATTCAAGCTCCTCCGTGCTTCTTCGTGACAGACTGCCATCTGAGAAGAAATTCTCCTCAATCGACTTAACGTAAATCTTTGCTTCAGGTACATACCAGTAAGCCCTGTACATCCGACCGGTAGAGGGGGCGGGCTTTGCTTTATTGGCTTGCATCACGGTGGTTACTCCGCCTGCGTCGGCACGGATGTTGGTTGAGACGTTGGTGGACGACTCGCGTTCGGATTTCCACTTGCCATCGGCTTCAATCTTGAGGGCCTTGAATAATCCGGCGGGAACGGAAACCTCTTCCCATCCCGCCACCACGTAATTCAGTCGGGTCTCGACCGATTTGAAGTCACGGGATGGATTGTTTTCAAGGAATTTCAACTCCCACGACTTTCCCTGCTCAAGAGGGAATTTTAGTGGTTGGTTTATTATGGTTTCTTCGCCATTGATGCTCTTGTATTTGCTCCAATCAGAACCGGCCATAACCTCAAGTGGCGGCAGTTTTGAACCGCGCTCCTTTCTTGACACCAGGATGCCGGTCGAGCTGGAACGGATAACTGTTATCTCGTAGTGCTTTTCCGACCATTGGCTTGGCGTCTGCATCATCTGATTTGCGCTTTGCTCTAAGGTGGTCTGATACGACCAGGTGTCTCCCGGCTTAACGGCAGGTCTTTCAGCTGATTCAGCAAAAGCGGGGGTCACCACTAACAAAGTAGAGCACAGCGCGACAGTCATTTTCAACATCAGTTCTCTCCCGAAAAATTGGTAAATATTTTGTACATGTGGGTAGGTTTTTTTTGACAAGATCAAGGCAATTCCCTTGGCAGAAATTGGGCCTAGAACTCTTTGCCCGCAAGAACCTAACGTAAAACTAACCGGCGCTGCGCGGCTTTATCGCGCAGCGTCCAGCGACCGAAGGGAGCGAGGTTGAGTGCCATGTTAGAAGGCCAACTCGATGGACTGCTCTATGTTTTCTGCAACCTGATTAATCGAACTTGTCGGGTGGCTGTCAGTATTGACAATCCAAGAACGCCTCCAGACCAAGAAGTAATCGCTCGAAAGCTCCAGTACGCAATCCGGTAACTGCATCTTGGTGACGAAGAAACATGTCCATTCTTTTCCACCGATTTTTCGCTGGGTAATATTGACGAGTTCCACGCCTGGAAAAATTCTTCCTATGACCTGTTGATAGTCAAGGGCTACTGCTCCCAAAAAATCTTGATGAGGTTTTCGATTCTCAAACCTTTTTAGCAGTAACTTCGTCTCCAAAGCACCTTTGTCAGCCAACATACCAGACGCAATCCAAGACCGCTCAAAGAGGACAACGAGCTTCTTTTCATTGCGAGTTAAGTCGACATATGACAAGTTTGTTCCGCGGAAACTGCCGTCAGGAGCTGAAATTGAGATTGTTTTACCCGACAGGTCAATCTTAAATTTCTTCCACTCATTTGCTGGAAAATTGGTTGCACAGCCCACCAGAAGGGCGGTTAGCAACCAAGAAGCTGGTGACGGCATCGACCGAATCATGATTAGCCTTCTAACGTTTGAATTAACAGGCTGGCGCGGCTTTATCGCGCCAGTCCGTGTTGAATGATGGGTTAGGCAACGCATTAAACACGATGTTCTTCCCTTGATAATTTGGTTGCCAGCACATGAATTTCGGTCAGTAAGGATTGGAAACGCTCATCGTCTGGTGAAGCAACCAAAACGTTTGGATTGTCCTTTCTTGGTTCAGCCAACCCCAAGTCATTGAGACTTCCCATTCCACCGAACGCAGACAACAAGTGCTCTATGCCATAGAAATCGAGATTGCGAATGAACCGGGAATCCTTCTTGAGCCAATCAGCCCAGTGAGAAATTCCGTGTTTTCGTAGAAGCCCCTCGGCTTCGTCAATCATGGAAGCCAGCGCTTCAATTTCTGAGTGCATGGGAGGTGCCTAACGTAAAAATGAGGGGCGCCGCGCGAGGCGGATTAATCGGAGAGAAGCCGCTTTTACGGCGTCCCTCTCGATTGCCGGGTTAGCGATCAGTCGCTTAGCCATACGCGCAAAAATTTGTTGTATCTACGGCTCCAGAAAAACATAGATGCAGCACTTTCGAGTTTGAAATACGTGAGGCTTGGATCAGCCAATTTGAGCTTTTGGCGTTCGCTGGTTGGTCCAAAGTTGCACTCTTCCTTTGTGTCATCGAAGCAGGCGTATGAGTAAACTCCGGCAGATACAACTTCGATTCCCATTGCGAGCCCGATAGGCGAATATTTTCTTTCCCACCGATGTTCGGCGAGTTTCACCCACCTAAAGTCTTGGCCATCGGAGAGCCTGACCCAAAGGCCCTCACCTCCATATTTTGTCGGCTTTAACAGATAGGCCGTATCGTCGATTCCGTCGCCGTTAAAGTCGGCAACTGCTCGGAGATAATTCGTAAGTGAGCTTTTTCGAATATGAAGATCATCTGCTATGTCTCGTTTCAACGGCAACCGCCACCCCGCAGGAAGCTCTACGTCGGCGCATATGGCGGGCGAGGCCAGAAGTGCAAGACAAGCGATAAGCAACTGAGAGCAGCGCATTTTGTGATCGCTAACGTGGAGCTAACCGGCGCTGCGCGGCTTTATCGCGCAGCGTCCAGCGACTGAAAGGAGCGAGGTTGAGCG
>JBAXHE010000173.1:0-3986 GCA_037139055.1 Betaproteobacteria bacterium
AACGACTGGCCGCTGCTCGAACGGATTGCCGCCTCGGACAAGCCGATCGTGGCGTCCACCGCCGGTTCGCAACTCGAAGACATCGACCGTGTCGTCAGCTTTTTCGAGCACCGCCAACGGCCGCTCAGCCTGATGCATTGCGTCGGCGAGTACCCGACACCGCACGAGCACTACCACCTCAACCAGATCGACGTGCTGCGTCAGCGCTACCCTTCCGTTCCGGTCGGCTATTCGACCCATGAAAACCCGGATGAGACCGTGGCGATCAAAATGGCCATCGCCAAAGGCGCCGCCCTGTTCGAGAAACACGTCGGTGTCGCCACGCCGGAATGGCCGCTCAACGCCTATTCGGCGTCTCCCGCACAGGTACGCGAATGGTTGCGCTCAGCGCAGGACGCTCTGGCGATGTGCGGCCCGCTCGAAGGACGGGCCACGGCCGGAGCCAGCGAACTGGAGAGCCTGAACGCGCTGCGTCGCGGCGTTTATGCCAAACACCCGATCGCGGCAGGCCAAGTGGTCGGCAGCGCCGACATCTTCTTTGCTTTCCCGCCGCAGGAAAACCAGTTGCTGGCCAACGACTGGGAAAAGTATTCTCAGTACATCGCCAAACACGACATTCCGGCTCTCGGCGCACTGTCGCGCGACGCCCTGGATACACGGCATTTACGGCAACACGTCCAGGCCACCGTCGACAAGGTCAAGGCGCTGTTCAAAAAGGGGCACATCGTTGTTCCCGGAAAATCCGATCTGGAAATATCCCATCATTACGGGATGAATCTTTTCGATCAGTTCGGCCTGGTCATGATCACCGTGATCAACCGCGAATACTGCAAAAAACTTCTGGTCATGCTTCCCGGCCAAACCCACCCGGAGCAGTACCATCTCAAAAAAGAGGAAACTTTTCTCGTCCTGCACGGAGAAGTCGAATTCTCCCTTGATGGCCAAGCCGAAACCTATCACACCGGTGATGTGGTGACCGTGGCGCGCGGAGTTCGGCACCAATTCCACACCAAGACCGGCGTCGTCTTCGAGGAACTGTCGTCGTCGCACTACCCCGATGACTCCTACTACACCGATCCGGCGATCATGAGCAACAGCAACCGCAAAACACTTCTCACGTACTGGATGTAACGCTCATGACCACTCCCGTTCGCGTCGCTGACTACATCATGAGCGCCATCGCCAGCGCCGGAGTCAAGCACGTATTTCTTCTACCTGGTGGCGGAGCCATGCATCTGGTCGATGCCCTTGGGCAGAACTCCGATCTTGAGTACGTCCCCAACCACCACGAACAAGCCTGTGCCATTGCCGCTGAAGCCTACGGCCGCGTTACTGAAAACCTGGGGGTGGCACTGGTCACCACCGGTCCGGGAGCAACCAACGCCATCACCGGCGTCGTCGGCGCGTGGATCGAATCGACCCCGCTGCTGGTCGTATCCGGGCAGGTCAAACGCGCCGATCTGCTCGGCGATAGCGGCCTGCGTCAAAACGGCGTGCAGGAAGTCGGCATCGTGGCCATGGTCGAATCGGTGACCAAATACGCGGTAACCATCGACGTGCCCGAGATGATCCGCTTCCATATGGAAAAAGCGCTCCACCTTGCGCGAAGTGGACGCCAGGGTCCGGTCTGGATCGATGTCCCGCTTGACGTTCAGGCCAGTCTGGTGACTCCCGAGACTCTGCCAGGATTCACGCCCGATGCGACCGATCCCGCCGGCGAGCGGCAAAGCACCCTGTGCTCAGGCGTGCGCACGGCATTGCATCTGCTGGCGAAAGCCAAACGTCCGTTATTTCTGGCCGGTCACGGTATCCGGCTGGCCGGCGCAGCCGATAAATTCCTCGCTCTTGTCGAAGCCTGCGCAATTCCGGTGGTCACCACCTGGAATGCGATGGACCTGTTACCACACACGCACCCACTGAATATCGGCAAACCCGGCGTGGTGGCCCTGCGCGCCCCGAATTTCGCTCTCCAGAACTGCGACCTGCTAATTTCCGTCGGCTGCCGTCTCGACAACATCATCACCGCCTATAACCCCAAAGGCTTTGCCCGCGCCGCCGACAAGGTGGTGGTCGACATCGACCCGGCGGAACTGGAAAAACTCGATCTCACCGGCGAGCTGACCGCGATTTGCGCCGATGCCGGAGAATTCCTTGCGGAATTTGCCCTTCAGCGAGCCACCCAGGTTCTTCCTGACTGGAGCGACTGGCAGAAAACCTGTCGCGGCTGGAAGCAGCGCTACCCCCTGCTCGACGGCGCAGCCTTTCCGAGCAGCGGACCGATCAGCCATTACCAGCTTGCCGACGCCCTCTCTGACGTACTGCCCGAGGACGCCACAATCGCCACCGGGAGTTCGGGGCTGGGCATCGAGGCCTTTTATACCGCTTTTCGCAACAAACGCGGGCAGCGGGTATTCCTGACGTCCGGCCTGGGTTCAATGGGTTACGGGTTGCCGGCGGCAATTGGCGCGTGCATGGCGCGCGGCAAGAACAAAACCATCCTGATCGAGAGCGATGGCAGCCTGCAGCTCAATCTGCAGGAAATGGCCACGATTGCCGGGCTGCAGCTTCCGATCATCATGTTCATCATGAATAACAATGGTTATGCGTCGATCCGCAACACCCAACGGAATTATTTCCAGGGACGATATGTAGCCACTGGCCCGGACTCCGGATTGCACTTGCCTGAAGCGCAAAAAATTGCCCAGGCATACGGAATTCCTTCGTTACAGATCAGCGAGATCAGTGAATTGCGCTCCAAACTGGAAGAAGCACTGGCCCATCCCGGCCCGCTGGTATGTGAAATACTGCTCCAGCCCGATGAAGTCCTGTGGCCGAAAGTCGCGGCCTTACCACAAGCGAACGGATCGATGCTTTCGATGCCGCTGGAAGACATGTCGCCACTTCTTCCCTTGGAACAGCTCGCCGCCGAGATGCTGATCCCGCTTCACCCAGCCTCGATTGCTGCGCGCAGCGATGACTGACGCCGTACCCGCCCGCCCAGCCTGCCGGGTCTGCCGACAGGCGCTGTTCCCAGAGCCTCTGGTGCTCTACCGCAATATGCCCTGTGCGGCGCAGAGCTTTCCAGAGGCCAAGGAGCCAATTCTTGATCGTGGCACCGATCTGGCCGTCACCCAGTGCTCTGTCTGCGGACTCGTACAACTGAGCGAAAGTCAGGTCCCTTACTACCGCGAAGTGATCCGCGCTTCCGCATTCTCGGAAGAAATGCGGAATTTCCGGACACAACAGTTCAGATCGTGGGTAGCCGAATTCGGCTTGACGGGCAGCAAGGTTCTGGAAATCGGTTGCGGCCGCGGCGAATACCTTTCGTTACTTATGGCCAGCGGGGTCAATGCGCACGGACTCGAGTATTCCGCGGACGCCGTCAAGGCCTGTACCGCTCAAGGCTTATCGGTTCAACGCGGGTTTGTCGCCGATTCTTTATCAGCGCTTGCCGGCCGACCCTTCGACGCCTTTTTCTGTTTCAACTTCATGGAGCACTGGCCCGACCCGGTAGCCAGCCTGAGGGGAATCCGCGACCAGCTCGGCGACGGGGGCTTGGGCTTCGTCGAAGTGCCCAATTTCGACATGATTCTCGAGAAGGGGCTCTATTCGGAATTCATCAGCGACCACTTGTCGTATTTCACCGCCGAATCCCTGGCGTTCACACTGCAACAGAGCGGCTTTGAACTGCTGCGCTGCGAGTGCATCTGGCACGACTACATTCTCTCGGCGGTGGTCAGAAAACGTTCGCCTGTTGATCTGTCGCTGCTGCATACGCGCCGGATTGAAATCACCGAGGCCTTACAAACCTTCATTGCCGGATTCCCGGCAAGCAGCGTGGCCATCTGGGGCGCCGGCCATCAGGCTCTGGCCACCATCGCGCTGACCGGGATTGGAAGCTCGATCAAATATGTCGTCGACTCGGCCCCGTTCAAGCAGGGAAAACTCACCCCGGCGACCCACATCCCTATCGTTCCGCCGAGTGC
>JBAXHE010000174.1:0-3980 GCA_037139055.1 Betaproteobacteria bacterium
TCATCTTGAGGGCCTTGCCGTTTTGCAGCAGGTTGCGGTTGGTGATGAGGCGCTCATCGCCCGTGCAGACGGTGAGGCCCTTATTGAGGACTTCGATGGCCTTGTCGCGCTCGCCCATCTCAAGGAGGACATAGGCGTAGACCGCATAGAGGAGACTTTCCTTCTTGCCGGTCTTGAGGGCCAGGTCAAAGGTGGTCTTGGCCTTCTTCTTTTCGCCGCGCTTCCACTGGATGATCCCCAGCATGGCCTTGGCGATGTAGTGCTGCATGGACGCCGTCGCCAGCAGGGGCTCCGCCGCTTCATTCTGCTTCCGGATGTAGTGCACCACGCCGATCTGACCGTCGATGCTGCCCTTCACCAGGAACTGCCGGGAGGAGAACTTGTAGCCCTCCTTCATGACCTCGATGGCCTGATCGAACTGCTGCTTCTTCATCAGCTCGCCTGCACGGCCGAAGATCTTCTCCAGCTCCTGCTGGACTTGGCGTCCCAGCCAGATGAACAGGGCGGCGCCAGCCAGGAGGCCCAGCGGGAGGCTGATCCAGAGCTTGATGGTAAGGAGGGCGGCCAGGATGACCACGGCCAGGGCAGCACCCAGGCCGAGCAGGAGGTTGATCACGGAAACTCCGGAGGGCATGGCCCGAAACCGGGCCAAGGGGCTATTTTATCGCCCTCCGGCCGCATTTGCCATGCTCAGGTCGCAATCACCCAATAACGCCGTTCCGGGGCACCCCGCTTCGCTTGCGCTTGAGCACCCTCTTCGCGGGGACCGGCGTGGCCTCCTTGCGGGGGCGACCGGGGCCGCGGCGGGGGATGTCATCGGCGGGCTTCACGGCCTTCCGGACTTTTACTTTCTTTTCTTTTTTCGACTTCTCCCGGCGCACGAGGGCCGCCGCCGCCCGGCCAGTCACCACCACCCGGCTGCCGTCCTTGAGGCTCTTGACCTTGCTCCCAGGTTTACGGCCCCGCTTTAGGGCCATCGCCAGAGGTTCCTCGCCAAGAAACTCCCGTTCCAGCTCAGCTTGTAAGGCCATCATTTCGCCCGAATCGGTTTCATGATCCTGGCCGCAGAGGTGCAGAAATCCGTGAATGAGCAGTGTCTCGACTTCGCGCCTGCGGCTCACGCCGAATTTCTTAGCCATTTTTTCCGCAGTAGGGAGGCTGATAACGATGTCGCCCAGGTGCGGAAATGCACCCTTTTCTGTGATCGCCGGGAAGCTCAGCACATCTGTGGTGAGGTTCTTCCCTCGGTGCTCACGGTTGAGCTTGCGCATGCCCCGATCGTCAACATAGGTGAGTGAGACCCCCTGGGCCTCAGGAGCAAGGCGATCCCGAAGGCTACGCACAAGATCTCCAATGGACTGCTCACCGGGGCCCCGCATTTTGCTGCGGGTGGACCAGTCGATGGTAAAAGGTACTTGGTTATCAGACATGGGCTACTCCTCAGCCTTTTCAGCGGAAAGTCAACCATTATGGTGCTTTTATGAGCACATGTCAATGTGTGAAGTATAGATGGAGGATTTATCTCGCTGTTTGAGTGGAGTTATTGTAATTGTCAATTCGATATACATTGCTGTGACAAATGATTTAAATCAATAAATAAAAGAAGTAAAACAAATAAATTTACATCTTTTTCGAAGCCATGGATCCCTGGCATCCTGGGTGTATGCACCCATCCCTGCCTCCAGAACTGCGCTTGCCTCTGGGTCGTTTCCTCGAACTGCTCGACCGGTGGAACCGGACCCATGCCCTGACCTCCCTCCCCAAGGAGGTCCGCCGGGAGGAGCTCCTGCTGGATGCCGCTGTTCTGCTGCCCTTCCTGGCCACGCTTCCCCCCGGGGCCCGGGTGGTGGATCTGGGGACCGGCATGGGCTCACCGGCGGTGGTGCTGGCTCTGGCCAGGCCCGACCTGGAAGTGATCGGGGTGGACGCCGCTTCAAAAAAAATGGCCTTCCTGAGGCAGGTCGCCATGGAACTGCCTATTCCGAACCTGAAGGTCGTCCAGGGTCGCCTGGAGGCACTACCGCCCCTGGCGGCAGACTGGGGTACAGCCAAGGCCCTGGCTCCGCTGGGGCAGCTGGCGACCTGGTGGGGCCGGCATGGCCGCCCCGGCGCACCCTTCCTGGCCCTCAAGGGCCCTGGGTGGGAGGGGGAAGCGCTGCCTCCGGACTGGACCGCCCAGGCTCACCCCTACACCCTGCCCACCCGCGGGCAACGGGTGGTGGTGGAGCTGCATCGCAGTCCGGAAGGGCCGTCCGTCCTTCCCTGATTTCCTGATCAGCGGCTGAGGCTGTCCCCCACGCGCAGTTCCTGGTTGGTCCGAAGCACTCGGCAGGTGGCGCTCTGGGCCTCGGTGCGCACCACCAGCGCCTGCCCCAGGTAGTGGGTGGTGCTGTCGGAGGGGCTGCGCTTTTCGTCAGCAGGCTCCAGGGCAAAGGTCCGGGTGCGGGCGGCTATGAGCACATCCCCGACCTTGAGTCCGTCCTGAGCGCCGCGGTCGATGATGATGAGGTCCCCGGTCGAGGTGTACTGCTTGTTGTCCCGGGCGAAGATGACCATGGCCGCATCCGAGGCCACCTGAACGGGATCGGTGATGTCCGTACGCAGCTTGATGGGCAGGCTGGCGGGTTCGATGAAGCGCACCAGGCGGTTCCCGATTTCCACGGTGTCCAGGGTGCGCTCAATCACAGCAACAGCACTCTTGGCCTGGACAGTTACCACCCGGATGACGCCGGTCTGCTGGATGACATCGCCCAGCTTCTTCTTGGCATCGCGGGGGTGGGGGAGGGCTCGCAGAGAGGTCTTGAGCACGACAAAGCGATCACCTGCCTTTACGCCCTGCTCGGTCCCGGCGTTCACATAGACCGTCTCGCCCTCCCCGAGGTACTTACGGTCCTCTCGCTTGTTGGCGATGATGGCGAAGGCGCCCTGGGCCGAATAGTGGGCTTCGGCACCGCCATCGGCCAGGAAAGGCAGCTGGATGTAGTCCTGGAAGGTGAAGCCGAGCTCCGGTTTGCGAACGGCACTGGACTCCGCACGCTTCACGTCGGGCTGGAGGGCCGCAACGGCTTCAGGGAGGGAGGCTGAGGTGGCCACGGCGCGAGCCAGGTCGATCACCAGGGGGTCGCCCGGGTAGATCCAATGGGGATCCTTGATCCACTGGTTCAGCTCCCAGATCTGGGGCCAGGCGAAGGGGTTGCCCAGGTACTTGCCCGCCAGGTCCCAGAGGGTATCTCCCTTCACGACAATGTGGGTCCGGGAGCCTTCGGGGACCGAGAGCTCCTTGGGGTAATCCCAGCGGGAGGAGTGGGCCTCGACCTTAACGGAAGCGGGCGCAGGAGCCTGGGCACCCAGGTTGAGGCCCCCAGCGGCGATGGCTAGGAGAAGTCCCGGAGCCAACACCCGCAGGTGCTTCCGTCCGGCATTCAGGCGTGCGGTCTGACGCATCGGGATCCCCCAGTCAGGAGCGGATAATGGTAATTATAAGTCTTCGACGCGGATCATATCTGAAAATAATGACAATCGGTTCCGCACCTCGTCCTGGGACACCGATTCCAGTCTTTCGGTGCTGAAGCGCTCCACCGTGAAACTTGCCATCACCGAGCCCATCAGGGCGGCGTGCTTCAGGGCGGTGGCGTCCGAGCGCTCGATCCAGGCCAGGTAGCCGAGGAAGCCTCCGGCGAAGGTGTCACCAGCGCCGGTGGGATCGAAGACGTCTTCGAGCGGATAGGCGGGAGCAGCGAAGATGCCTTCTGGGGTGAAGAGGGCCACCCCGTACTCGCCTCGCTTGACCACCAGGATCCGGGGGCCCAGCTGCTGGATCCGGCGATAGGCCTTGATGAGGTTGTGCTCCTGGGTCAGCTCGCGGACCTCGGCGTCGTTCACCAGCAGGATGTCCACCTCCCGGAGCACGGCCTCCAGGGCCGGGCGGGCACCCCGGATCCAGTAGTTCATGGTGTCCAGGGCGATCCACTTGGGGCGGG
>JBAXHE010000175.1:0-3884 GCA_037139055.1 Betaproteobacteria bacterium
TGCTGTTCGCCCATCCCAACTTCAGCAGCGCCATGGATGGGATGGTGCTGTTCGGCGGCTACCCCCTAACCGATCCCATGCGGGCGATCTCCCTCAAGGACAAGGACCTGGAATCGCCCGTTCGGTTCACCTCTGAGGGCGAGTACGCCGCCTACTACGCCGCCCTTCTGGCCCTGGAGCCCTCCCGGGCAGAGGCACCGGATCGGCGCTTCTGGGGGAAGCAAGGGCTGGTCTCGATGGTGAAGTCAGGCAACATCTGGCCCCTTCGCCATGGCGGGGTTCAGGTGACCGCAAGCGGAGTCACCCACTGGGAGCGGGGCCTGGACGCTCAGTACCTCACCGCCGCCCAAGCCAGCCCGGACCTGGCCCGCTATGCCCTCTCCCGCCTGCAGCAACTGAGCCTGCTGGTGGTCTTGCTGGGGGGGATCGCCTGGTGGTGCTTCCTGAGGCCTCTGGACGAAGTGCGGGGCGTCCCGGCGCCGGCCTCAGGGCTCCGGTCCTACCTCAATCTGGTGGCGGGCTCGGTGCTGGCCATGGCGGTCCTGGCCCTGCTTGGGGTGGGCTACCTCCTCCCCCTCGCCGTCCTGCTGAAGGCCCCCGTGGGTAATGTCACCTTCCTGTATGTGAACCTGCTCCTGCTGGCGGGGTTCCTGGCCCTGGCCGCACGGGCCCTTCAGGGCTGGCTGGGGTGGGGGCGAACCGTTCTCCTTCTCGCCCTAGCGTTGCTGCCCGCTGCGGGGGTGGGGCTGTGGGGGTGGTTCCACTTCCTGACCTTCATGCCGGGCTACCTCCGCTTCACCTCCCCGGGCCGAGGGGTGTCGATCCTGCCCGCCTTCCTGGCCCTGACCTCGGCCCTCGCCCTCATCCTGCGCACTCGGTTTGATGTCCGGCGCCAGGGGCACGCCGCCCTCTGGCCCGCTCCATTGGGGCTCTCGGAGGTCCACGGCTTGCCGCTCCGGCACCTTCGCAGGCTCCGCTACCAGACTTGGAGCTACCTCCTTGTCGGCGTGCTGCTGGCCTTCCAGTGGCTGCTGCAGGGGGGCGTGATCCGCACCCTCATGGAGGTCCAGGGTGTGGCCGCCTTGGCGGTGGCGGTGGGGGGCTGCATCTTCATCACTTCTCTGGCCCTGTTTTGGCAGCTCCACCGGGGCTGGGGGGAGCTGGCCCGCATCCTGGACGAGCTGAACGTCGCCCCCTATCGGGCCGCCTTCGCCGAGGCCGGCAGGCTGATGGAGTGGAACGCCATGCGGGCCCTGGGCCGCGGCCTCGAGACCCATCGCTCCAGCCGGCGCGGGCGGGAGCTGATGGAAGCCCAGCAGGGCTGGGCGGGAGTAGCCGTTCCGGCCTTCGCCGAGGGACTCGCTGCCCTCCACCGCGAGGAGGCCAGTGTTCCACCCAGCCGAGAATCCCTGAACGGCTACGCCCGCTGGCAGTTCCGCATGCGGGTGGCGGGCCTGATGACCCTCTGTGGCGACCACCTGCAGGGAGCCTGTCGCCTGCACCCAGAGGAGGCTGCCTGCCACCGGGAGGACTTGAATCTGTTCTCGGCCCTGCGCGCCGTGATCTTCCTCCGCCAGGCCTTCCTCGTTTCACGTCACCTCCTGGTGGGCTCCCTGGGCTCGCTGCTCCTGCTCCTGTTTGGCCTGGCAGCCCTTGATTTCCAGCCCAAGGTGGACGCCATCGCCGTCCTCGGTGCCGTCCTGCTGGTCATGGCCGGGTGGGTGACCCTGCGGATCATACAGGTGGAGCGGGATCCGCTCCTCTGCCTCATGGAAGGGACCGACCCCGGCAAGGTGCAGCTGAGCTTGGGGCTGGTGGAGAACGGCATCCGCTTTGTCCTGGTGCCCCTGGTCCTCCTGCTGGCGACCTTCAGCCCTGCGTTGGGCGGGCTGTTGACCCAGGTCTTCAACCCCCTCGTGCACCTGCTGAAGTGAGCCTATGGGCAAGGGCAGAACGGGTCAAAAGGAGGTTCCATCCCCTTGCGGAGGATTAATCCAATGCTGCGGCCTTCCGGTATACCACCTGACCGCCTCTTCCCAACCCCGTCCGGGAACGCCTGATTCTCGGCCCCCCGGATCTGCAACTGGACCGCATCGATCTGCACCCAAGCGAGAGGCCAGACCTTCCGAAGCACTCCCCTGTCTCCATGGAGAGAAGGGGAGCGCTCCAATGAACTTGAGGAAGGTGACATCTTTGACAGCCCTGCTGTCCTTTACCGTCCTGGTGAGCACGGGATCGCGCCAAGCGGATCAGCCTGGCCAGGCCCGATTTCCTGGTGGCGACTGGACTGACGGCGCTCTTTGTCGTTGGTCCACTCTTCGGTTGGCCAGCCTTCCAGCGGCACTCCGCGAAGTAGGAATGGAGCAGGGGGGCCGAGCCTGCTGCCCCCGCGACAATTTGACGCAACTGCCACCGGAAGGGCGATGGCTATGGTTGAGTGGAGGCGGGCGCTAAGGCCACCACCCACTCAATCCCAACGAAGGAAAACCGAGGAGCCACGGCATGAACCCGATCTTTCATCGATCCACACAAGCCCTGGCCATGCTGGTCCTCGGAGCCAGCAGTCTCATGGGTCAGCAGGCAGGCAAACCCGCTTCTGCTGCGGTCGTCCCAGGGACCGCTTCTGTCCAGGTCGAAGCCCCAGAGGCTTGCCAGCACTGTGGAATGAACCGAATTCGATTCTCCCGCAGCCGGATGCTGGTGAAGTACTCGGATGATTCCCAGGCCGGGACCTGCAGCCTTCGCTGCCTGGTGGTCGATCTGGACGCCAAGGGGAAGAAGACCGTCTCCGCCCTCTTTGTTGGCGACTACGGCGTGGAAGGGAATCCCCTGATCGATGCCCGGCTGGCCACCTGGGTGATCGGTGGCAAGCTCCGCGGGGTCATGACCCCAGTCGCAAAATGGGCTTTCGCAGCTCGGCCTGCCGCGGAGGCCTTCATCGCCGTGAATGGCGGTCAGCTGGCCACCTTTGCCGAGGCGGAGACAGCGGCGAGGGAGGACTTCAAGGGGAAGCGTTGACGCACGTCCAGGCGTTGGCTTGGGGCGTGAAGGCGTGCCTGCTGTTCTGCGCCCTGCTCCTGGCCGGGTGCGCACAAAAACCCTCCACGCCAACGAGGGTCGTGGACTTCCCCCTGTCGGCCTACCAGCTGATCGATCAAGACGGCAGGGACGTTCACCTGGCAGGCACCTTCCCTGCGGATCAGCCCGTGGTGATCACCTTCATGTTCACCACCTGCAAAACAGACTGTCCGCAGTTGGCGGCCTCCTTCGCGACCCTACAGTCCCGGCTCGGGAGCGAAACGGGCAGGGTCCGATTGCTGGCCATCTCCCTCGACCCCGTGCAGGACTCACCCAAAGCCATGAAAGCCTTCCTGGCCCAGTTTCGAGCCAAGGAGGGCTGGGATTTCTACACGGGCAGCGATGCTGAACTGAGGCGACTCAGGCATGAGCTCATGGACAGGGTGCCGGGGGAAGGTCCGCTCATGCCCATCACCTTCCTGCGCTCTCCCCGGGACCAGCGGTGGATCCGCATTGCAGGTCAGCGCAGCTCATCGGAATTCATGGAAATCTGCGTGAAGGAAGGCGTCTTGTGACTCAATGAGTCGGCGAATATCGAGTCCCTCTGGTCCTAGGGGTGACCGAGAGCCGTCGCTGCAAGGCTTGCGAACCGCACGCTGCGATTCGGAGTGAGTTTGGAGTGAGTTTGCCGTTTTTGGATTCATTTTTAGCTCCGGCAAACAAACGAAAAGGCCCTTTATTGCGGAGCCTGGCCGATAACCAGGTTGGGTTTTGACAGGTCCTCGAACGCGATGCGCTGGCCAGGCCCCCGGGAACCTACTTCAGGCGATCGCGGATCTTGCTGATGCCCGCTTCGGCGCACTGGT
>JBAXHE010000176.1:0-3859 GCA_037139055.1 Betaproteobacteria bacterium
AGCGGGTGCAGCCAGACCACCAGATCGGCGCGCAGCAGGGCCGCCTGCTCGGCAGCCACATCAATGTCAAAATCGGGATAGAGATCGTAGAGCGAATGCACTTCGACGCCGGGCAGATCGCGAACCGCTTCAAGCAGGGCACGACAAGCGCGGGAACGCTGCGGATAAGGGTGGGCATGGATAATCAGAATCATCTGACAAGGATATCGCACAATCTGCTGGGGCGTGTCACTTCAGGACGGCAAGTGCTCTGGCCTGCTCCCGGCAGGACTTCCGCACATAGAAGCCACAACTGCCCGCACCGCAACCGTCTGCAGCAAAGGGAGTTAGAGGAATTCCAATAACTGGACGGTACGCGTTGTTTTCCGCAAGGTCTGCCTGACCTTATTTAGGGACGCGCCGGATAAACCTTCATTCCCTTAGCAATAGCTTCGCCAGTAGCTGGTAACCATCGAAGTTCATTGCGCATCATGACATGGGTCTATATGATGAATAAAACTTGTTTCAGCCAAATAACAAAATGAAATCCAGCATTCGGTTTCCATTCTATTGAAGCAATGTTTTCCGTCAATTAGGTTCCCAATTTAACGTTAGGTCTCACAATCATGCTGGCACTTCTTCGCGCGACAAGCTGGAAGGATCTATTAGAGCGGATATCACCGCTTTACCTTTGGGGATTCCGCGGTCAATCGGATGCCACTTGGCCACTCGAATCGACACTTGTCAGGTCTGCGGTCCAATGCGGCTGCTTGCTAGACCATTTGAATCATCGTGAGTATTGGATGCAGCGGCAATTTGAACGACGGGCGTTTGATTATCTCGACGGGCAACCACTGCCAACTTCAAAGCTAGACTGGCTCGCGCTAATGCAGCACTACGGTAGCCCGACCCGACTCCTCGATTTCTCACATTCCTTTTATGTCGCATCCTTTTTTGCAATGGAGTCAGCGCAAGGGGATGCCGCAATTTGGGCTGTCAATTACGATTTGGTCGGGAAGAATATTGCCAAGTTGGCCGGGGTGGAGACATCGAAGGAAAACATTGACCAGAGAAACACGCGCCATGCTGGATTCTTGGAACCCTATTTGTGCCTTGATGCGGCGCCAAATACTCCGCATAGTGTCGTTGTACCTGTAGAACCCGATCGGCTTCATAGGCGGCTCACGATGCAGCAAGGCTTCTTCCTTTGCCCAACGAATCTTCTCGTTCCTTTCGAGGCTAGCTTGGCAGCAACGCTAAATCTTGATCCGAATACTAGTCTTGCTCTTGCGGAGATCGGATGGGATGAGTTTGACCAAAGGCGCTGGGAGTACGGCGCCGTAAAGATAGTACTACCTAGGGCTATCCATAAGGTCGCGATTGAAGATTTGTATCAAATGAACATTGGCGCAAGCACCTTGTTTCCTGGGCTAGATGGGTTTGCAAGGTCTATGCGTTACTACATTCGTGCACTTGGTCACTAAAGTGAGACTAACCCTGCGGTCAACGCGGACCTTGCGCGAAAAGCCGCGCAAGGCCGGTTACCTCCACGTTGGGCGTCATCAATCGAGTTTCTGCCATGATCCTTCCTGAATACCTGTCAGACGTAGCGCGTGACATGCGGTCGAAGTCAGTGGCGATTCGCCGCGACTTCGCTTCACATAGGCTTTCTGCCGGAGAAAATAGAGAAGATCTTGTTGCTGATTTTCTGGCAAATCACTTGCCGCGCAAGTTCGGAGTTAGTAGTGGCATGGTCATCTCGCATGATGGTGTCTTTTCAAATCAAGCTGATCTTGTAGTTGTCGATGAGCAAAACAATGCGCCGCTGTATGGCTCCACACGAAACAAACTCTGGCCAGCGGAAACAGTCTATGCACTCATCGAAGTAAAAACCACGCTCCACCCTGCTGAATTGACAGATGCAATAGCAAAAGGGCGAAGATTCAAGTCACTCAAGCGCCGCTTCTGCGAAGCTGGTCAAGCTCAGCGCTTAGTCGATTCCTTGTTTGTAATTTGGGCGTTCGATTCTGCTGCCCCTTCTACCGTCAAAGCAAACCTCATGGCCGCACTTGCGGATGTGCCTCGATCGGAACAGCCGGACCTCATTGTTGTGCCTGACAGTTTTGTTGCACGCGCAGGCAGCTATCTTGAAATATCAAAGCTCGGGCAAGCTGGCAGTTCCTACCGAAACCAGTTGCACGCTCAGCACGGCGCCAATCTGGACTCACTATTTCCAGAGCCAGCTGAAGTCAGTGAGCTTGGAGAGAACGCGTTAATGGTTTGGTACGTTTGGTTCGATTCTTGGCTTCGGCAAGCGGGTAGTCGCCTAACCGATCCCGTCGCCTATTTGCCGCCTGATCAGATTTTCGGCCGGGTCATCTAGGTAGTGTCGGCTCGTATGACGCCCAACCCATCTCCCACCGGACGCTGCGCGATAAAACCGCGCATCGCTCGTGAATTCAGACGTTAGGCATTACCGACCATGAGCCAAGAAATCGCCGACACCATAAAGGCTCAGTTTGAGCGCTTAACAAACATGAGCGTGTCAGCCACGTTTATCAAAAGTGGCAAGAGCCACAATCCCACTACCCTTCAAACTGGATGGTGTGGTGTCTATGTTTTCATGAACGATAACTGTTGTTTCAAGGTTGGAAAGGCTGGTGCAAAAAGCAAAGCCAGATGGAATTCCCATCATTACAACCTTGACGAAACAACCCCAAGCACATTGCCTAAATCGATACTGAAGCACAAAGAGCAATTCAAGAATCAATTCCCTGTCGAAAAACACACGGAAATTGACTGCTTATCCAAATTGTCTATTCAGGACTGGATCAAAAACAACATGTCCCGCATTGAATTTCTCATCGAAGACTGCGGTGATTCATTCGTGCTTGGTCTACTTGAGGCATTGGCCCAATATCATCTAAAGCCGATATTCGAGGGGAAAAATGCCTAACAATCGCTTCGAGAGGGTCGCTCCGGTTTCCTCCACATCCACAGAGAAAAGAAGTGAGAATCAAACATGCCACGAGAATTCATAGAATGCAGTTTATTTCAACCAATTGGCCCCTACAGCCATGCTGTCAAGTCTGGCAATCTGATCTTTGTCTCGGGAACACCAGGAGTTGATCCAAAGACTGGCGAGTTGGCTGGAGCCACTGCGTATGCACAGGCAGCGCAGGCAATTCGAAACGTAATTGAGTGCGTTGCTGCCGAAGGTGGCACCGAAGCCGATATCACCGCCGTCCAGGTGAACTTGGTCCATGTGGACGACTTCACCGAAATGAACCGGGCCTACGCGGAGTATTTCTCTGAGCCGTTTCCGGCGCGAACCGTCATCGGCATTGCCGCGCTACCAAAACCCGGAGCACGGCTCACTATCAACGCAATGGCGGTACTGCCATCCAAGTGACGCCCAACCCATCATTCAACACGGAATGGCGCGACAAAGCCGCGCTAGCCGGTTAATCCAAACATTGGACCTCTCAGAAAAAATGAGCACCGTCACCGTACGCCAAGCTGTTCTGTCCGATCTCGAAGCACTTGTGCCTCTGTTTGATCGTTATCGCCAGTTCTACGGCCGAGCTAGTGACGGTGCTGCTGCCCGAGAGTTTTTGTCGGCTCGCTACAATCACGGCGAGTCCGTCTTGTTCATCGCACATGAAGCGAATTCCCCGGTTGGCTTCGTTCAACTCTACCCAAGCTTCTCGTCAGTCTCGCTTGCGCGCATCTTCATTCTCAATGACATCTTTGTGTCCGAGCATTGCCGAAACAAAGGTGTTGCATCGCTGCTTATCGGGAACGCCATCGAGTACGCCAGGGCGCTTGGCGCCGCACGTCTTTCGCTATCGACAGCGGTCACAAACAAGACCGCTCAGGC
>JBAXHE010000177.1:0-3854 GCA_037139055.1 Betaproteobacteria bacterium
TCTATTGCGCATTCAGCACGAACGCCAGCGCCAGACGATGTTTCCGAGCCTCAACGAATACACGAGTCTTTTTGGCCTGACCCGCGCCCGCATGGAACGTACCAAGCCGGACGCTTTGATCATGCATCCCGGACCGATCAACCGTGGCGTGGAAATCGACAGCGAAATCGCCGATTGCAAGCGTTCGGTCATCCTTGAGCAGGTAACCAATGGACTGGCCGTGCGCATGGCCGTGCTTTTCCTGATCAACGGCGGCAAGCCGCAAGAAGTAGCGGCGTAATGTCACTTGCGCCGTTAATGCGAGTAGGTTACGATTGATGGGTAGTTACGATGCAAAAAACCAGTTCGTCATTGCACTTTTCAAAGCCCCGCCTGGCTCAAACGGGTAAGGAAACCGAAGCTCATTGGATTCCGAACACGGACGTTTACATCGCCGATTCTGGGCTGGTCATCAAGGTCGAACTGGCTGGAATGCGCCGGGAGGATCTAGAGCTCACCATTGAGGGCCATCGCATCAAGGTCAGCGGCCAACGGCCTGATGATTGTCGGGCCACGAAATGCAAGTTTCTGGTCATGGAAATTAATTACGGTCCGTTCCAAAGCGTCATTGAGATCCCGTCCGGTTACGATTTGAAGCAAGCTCGCGCCGCTTACCAAAACGGGTTCCTGCGGATTGACATCCCTCATCAGCCCAATTCTTCCAAGACAATCCCGGTATCCTCGCCCGAGGATAAAACACCCTGATTTAACGGCCCCAAATTATCCAAACAGCATGCCCACACCGGAATCCGAACTCATCCATATTCTCGGCGCCACGGGAAGCTCTGACCCGTCGGGCACAAAAACCTGGTCTAATGCTCTTCCTGAGTGCCTGCCTATTCTCGGCCTTTCCGACATCGTCATCTTCCCGGGCACGGTCACGCCGTTGTTGGTGGAAACAGCACAGAGCATCCGGTTAATTGACGATGTTGTTGCTGGAGACCGATTTCTCGGGCTGGTGTTGCAGCGCAACCCGGAGAATGACAATCCCGGCCCTGCCGATCTTTGGCCTCACGGCTGTGCCGCGCGGGTGTTAAAGATGCTCAAGTTCCCCGACAACACGGTTCGCCTGCTGGTCGAGGGACTCCGCCGTTTTCACATTGTCGAATTTACCGCCGAAAAGCCGTACTTGATCGCGCGAATCGAGAAACTCAGTGACGAAGTCGAGGACTCCCTCGAAATGACCGCCTTGGCGCGCAACGCCGAGCGCGAGTACCAGGAAATCGTCAAACTCTTGCCCGCCCTTTCCGAACAGGTCAAAGTGGCGGCATTGAACACCGAGGATCCGGCCCGGTTATCTGACTTGATTGCCGGCAATCTCAATCTGAGCTTGGAAGAACGCCAACACCTGCTCGAAATTCCATCTGTCAAAACGCGATTGGTGCGGTTGCTGCCGCTTTTGAGCCGCGAATTGGAGGTGCTCCGGCTGGGTTCCAAGATTCAAAATGATGTCGTAACCTCGCTCTCCAATAACCAGCGCGAGTTCTATTTGCGCGAGCAAATTCGAGCGATTCAACGCGAATTGGGAGAGTCCGATCCGGGCGCCGCCGAAGCCAAGCAATTGCGAGCTGATCGAACAGAACAATCTGCCCGAGGAACCCAGGAAAGATGCTCTTAAGGAATTGGATCGGCTCCAGCAGATGCCGCCAGCGGTCGCGGAATACACCATGACGCGCAACTACCTCGATTGGCTGATCAACCTGCCTTGGACCAAGTTTACCCAAGACCAGTTTAACATCGAAGACGCCGCGCGATTGCTCGACCGCCATCATTTTGGTCTCGCCAAGGTCAAGGACCGGTTGCTTGAGTTTCTTGCCGTCATCAAATTGAAGCAGCAGTTGAAAGGTCCGATTTTGTGCCTTGTGGGACCGCCTGGAGTCGGAAAAACGTCGCTGGGCAAGAGTGTGGCCGACTCGCTCGGTCGCAAGTTCGCGCGCATCGCCTTGGGCGGCATGCGTGATGAAGTCGAGATTCGCGGACACCGCCGCACGTATGTCGGGGCGCTGCCCGGCAGAATTATTCAGACGCTCCGGCGCGCTGAATCGAGCAATCCCGTTATTTTGCTGGATGAACTGGACAAGGTCGGCTCCGATTATCGCGGCGACCCTGCCGCAGCGCTGCTTGAGGTGCTTGATCCCGCCCAAAACAACTCCTTTACCGACTATTACCTGGACATGCCTTATGATTTGTCGCGGGTATTGTTCATCACCACGGCCAACTGGCTTGACCCGGTCCACCCGGCTTTGCGCGACCGCCTGGAGGTGATCGAACTCCCCAGCTACACGGCTGCCGAGAAGCTCCAGATTGCCAGGCGGCACTTGGTTCCGCGGGTTATTGAGGAACACGGTCTTCAGAAGAAACAGCTTAAGCTCCCGGACGCCACACTGAAGAAGCTAATCCAAGACTACACGCGCGAAGCGGGCGTGCGTCAACTCGACCGCGAAATCGCGGCGTTAACACGCAAAGCCGCCCGCAAGCTTGTCAGCGTGGGTCACTCCCTTGATGAGTCGGTGGCCATCACGCCAAAAGAACTCTCAGATTACCTTGGGCCGGCCCCGTTTGTTTCCGAGCTTGCGGAGCGCATTGTCGATCTTGGCATTGCCATTGGGCTCGCCTGGACGCCGGTCGGCGGTGAAATTCTCTTTATTGAAGCCACCAAGATGCCCGGACATGGCAGCTTGATTTTGACAGGGTCGCTGGGCGAAGTGATGAAGGAAAGCGCACAGACCGCGTTGAGCTTGCTGCGAAGCAAAGCGAAGGAACTAAACATCGATTTCAGCGGACACGACAAACGCGATATTCACATCCATGTGCCCGCCGGCGCCACCCCCAAGGACGGTCCCAGCGCGGGCGTGACCATCGCAGTCGCCCTGGCTTCGCTCTTGAGCGGTCGCATCGTGCGCTCGGACGTCGCCATGACGGGCGAGATCAGCTTGCGCGGCAGAATTCTGCGCGTGGGAGGCATCAAAGAAAAGGTGATGGCGGCGGCTCGTTCGGGTCTCAAACAGGTGATTTTGCCCGATCAGAACCGCAATGACTGGCTTGAAGTGCCTGCGGAGGTCCGCGACAAAATGACCGTCCATTTTGCGCGAACTTTGTCAGAAGTTCTGCCTCTGGCATTGAGAACCAAGTAATGAAATCACGAAGAGAATTGCTGACTTGCTCTGGAGGAAGATGTGTCGAGGGGGCTGAGCCCCGCAAACCGGCAGGCCGGAGGTAGGGTGTTGAATTGAAGAAAATTAGTTCATGCTTTAATTATTCTTTGATATTGATGGATTTAGCCTCGTACTATCAGCACAAGAAAGTCAATGAATGCAAAATCCTACAAAAGCCCAAAGCACAAATTGATCACTTTTTTTGAAAAGAGCCAGTACCAGTGGAAAGAGCGGTCAATGACGGAGTTAATCCAAAGGTTCCATGACTCTACAATTTCAAATTGGATTTCCGTTTCAAATGGCTCTGAACGAATGGAAGGGGGTATTGGTGCTGACACAATTATCTCCCCCTAATAAATCTCTGCCCTTGGCGGCAGATTTGCCTAACAGTTACACCCGCGATTAAGAAACTATTACCACGCCCGCTGGTATTGCAGCGGGGCGGACAGCGCCTCTTTTTTCCCCAGGCTTTGGGCCGCGCGCAAGGGCCAGTTCGGGTCACGCAGCATCTCGCGTCCCAGCAGAACCACGTCGGCTCATCCCTGCCGGATGATTTCATCCGCCTGAACCGCCTTCGAGTTTCAGTATCCTGGCGAACGCAAATTCCACGCATCAAGGAGGAATGGTGGAATGTCATCCAAGAACTCCGAACGCTTCAGG
>JBAXHE010000178.1:0-3715 GCA_037139055.1 Betaproteobacteria bacterium
AGTGGCGGCCGTCAGATCGCCCCAGTCCACCGTGTAGGTGACGGCGTCGTTGTCCTCGTCCGTCAGGGTGAAGCCCAGGTTGAAGGGCTTCTTGGTGTAGGCCACGGTACCGTCCGTGGCCGGTGTGGTCAGGGTGATGATGGGCGCATGGTTGGCCCCCAGGGTGTTCACGGTCACCAGCGGTCCGCTTGCGGGTTGACCCTTGATGGCCAGGGTGTCTGTGGCGTAGGCGGTGGGTCTGGAGGTCCGGGTGTGCGCCAAGGCCTCCCCGGTGTACTCGACCGTGACGGTGTAGGTACCGTCGCCATGGCTGACGGCCGTGAGCACCGAGGCCATGACATCGTTGGTGAGGAAGGTCAGGTTGCCCACCGGAATGGGATCCGTTACACCGGGAGTGCTGGCCCTGGGGTTCGTGGCCGTGAGGGTGAAGGCCTGGGTCACGGTTCCACTGAGATCAACATTCAGCACCGGGGCTTCGGGGCTGGTGAAGGTCACCACCGGCAGCGGCGTCGCCACCACCGTGAAGCTCACCGCCGGGCTCCAGTCGCCCACGGCACCGCGGCTGTCGATGGCTCGCGCCTTCACCGGCACCCCACCCGTCACCGTCGCCGGGAAGGCGTGCATCTGGTTCGCACCACCCGCCACCACCAGCCCATTGCCAAAGTCCCACTCATAGCTGGCGATCGTGTCGCCCCCATCGAGGTCCGACGCAGTCGCACGGAAGCTGTAGCCCTTGTTCTGATAGAGCGGAGACACCGGCACCGAGGGTGTCACAGCTGCCACCGGGGGATTGTTCTCCACAATGGTCAGCTGGAGTACCGCACTGGTGGTCACGCCGCCCTTGCCATCATCGGCCGTGGCCGTGACATTTGTCAGGCCCGCCGCCAGGAACTGGTGCACCACCGTCGTCCCCGTCGCCGAGGCTGACCCGTCACCGAAGTTCCACGTCACCGTGCTGGTGTCCGTATCCGTCACTGCCGCACTCAGCGTCACGCGCTGGTACTTCGTCGGATTACCGCTGGGGGAATCCTTGGTGACCACGACTACTGGCGCCGTATTCGCCAGCACGTTCATGGTCAGGTCGGCGATTTTGATGCCACTCGTCCGGCCGTCATCTGCCGTCAGCTTCACCGAGTAGAGCCCTGCGCCCACATACTTGTGCGTTTGCACCAGCGCCGAGGCCCCGGTCAATCCCGGCAGCACCGTACCGTCGCCAAAGTCCCAGGCATAGGTCAGCGGATCATTGTCCGGATCCGATGCGGCCCCCGTAAATACCACGTCCACGTTCTGCCAAGTCGCATTGGTACCCGCCGCTACCCTCGGCGCCGAAACCAGCGTCACCACCGGCGGACGGTTCGAGGCCTGGGTCACGATCGTCACCGGCCCGCCGGTCCTGACGAGGCTACGGATGCCCTGGAGGTCGGTGGCGACCACGGAGGGCACCACAATTCGGGAGCTCGTGCTGGCGGCGGGCTTGTACTGCACCCGGTAGGTGTAGGTTCCGTCCCCGTTGGCATTCTGGCTCAGCACTGTCGCCGTGCCAATGGACTCGCCCGGGTCGAAGGTCAAGGCGCTGAGGGGCAGGAACCCCGCACCGTTGGGGTTGGTCATGGACACGATGTAGGTAATGGCCACCCCAGCAGCGCCCGACTCTGTGTTGTAGGTAGCGGGGCCAAGGGGATTCAGGAAGGCGCCCAAAGGAAGCGAAGTCGCCTGCACGGTAAAGGCCACGGCCGGACTAAAATCCCCAGCGCTCCCGTGGTTGTCCACGGCCCGAACCCGGACGGCGGCGGTGCCCGTAAAGGTGGACAGGTAGGTGTGGCTTGAGTTGGGCAGGACGGTGTTCTGAATGGCGCTGCCGTCACCGAAATCCCACTGGTACTGAGCGATGGAATCGCCTGCATCGGGATCGGTCGCCGTGGCAGCGAAGGGGTAGGCCGTGCTCTGGAAGAGGTTCCCCAGGCTGGCGGGCGTCGTTGAGAGTGCAGCCACCGGCGGTCGGTTGTCCAGGACGCTCAGGGCAGTGCTCCAGGTGGCGGTGCCACCCTTGAGGTCATCCGCCGTGGCGGTCACCAGGGTGATTCCGGCTGCTGCAAAGCTGTGAGTGGGGGGGTTCTGGCCGGTGACCAGCGCCGAGCCATCCCCGAAGTTCCAGGTGATCCAGGGCACGTCCCCATCTGGATCCGTCACGGTGGCCGTGAAGGTCAGGGGGACGTTGGCATAGGGCTGACCGATGGGTGCCTGAACCACAGTAAGAGTGGGCTTGGTGTTGGGCAGAATGTTCAGGTTGAGGGTGATGCTCTTGGTGCCCCCGGCACGGCCGTCATCGGCGGTAAAGGTAACGGGGTAGATGCCTGCATTGGCATAGGTGTGGGTCTGGTCCAGAACCGCAGCAACCTGCGTTGCAGCCACATCCCCCTTGCCCCCATCGCCAAAGGTCCAGGCATAGGTGAGGACATCCCCGTCCGGATCCGTGGCGGTGGCCTTGAAGTCGATGGCCACGTTCTGCCAGGCGGCGTTGGGACCGGCCACAATCCCGGGGGTCGCCGCCAGGGTGATGATGGGCGGGGTGTTCGTGAGGGACACGGTCTTGATGGTGATGAGTGGGCCCGTAACTGAGGCACTGCTCAGGTTGTTTGAATCCACCACCGTGAGGGTGGGTGTAGCTGTCCTGGTACCGATGGCAGTAGCAGCGGGATAGGTGACGGCAAGGCTCCAGCTGCCGCCGCCGCCGCTGGTGGGAGTCGTCTGAGTGGCGGTGGGATCCCCGGGGTTCAGTCGGATGCCACTGGCGCTGACAGTCCCGGTTCCAACGTTCACGACGTTGACTGCAAAGGTCACTGAGGCGGTGCCACCCAGGGCGGCATTGAGGGTAATGGGGGCCGCCGGGGACACAAAGGCGGCACTGATGGGAGAGGGCATGGCCGTGATGGTGAGGGCCCGGGTGGCGGCGGCCGAGAGCAGTCCGGCGGCATTCTTCGCCACCACGCTGACCGCGCCGGTCCCGCTGGTCAGGTAGGCGTGGGGGCAGGTGGTTGTGGCCTTCCCCCCAGCGAGCACCACCGCGGTGACCTGGACGGGGGATCCATCTCCGAAGTCCCAGCGGAACTCCGTGATGCTGCCACCAATGTTGGCGTCCGTGGCGCTGGCGGAGAAAGTGTAGGACTTGTATTGGCTGATGGCGGTGTCGGCCGGGACCCAGCCCTCCTGAAGAGCCACTGGGACCGTGCTGGACTGGGGCAGGCCGCCCCCTGAGGTGGAGGAGCCGCCCCCGCAGCCCGTCAGCGACAGCCACCCAAGCAGCAGGCCCAAGAGCAGCCGCCCAGCATGCCCCAGGAAGGAGTCTTGCTCCCGATGCATAAGCCACCCCCCGGGCAGCGAAAGGCCCGAACACAAGAGCCTACTAGGGGGATGTTTTTGTATTTTACATTAGAATATTTTTGATAAATTGAGAATTAACAAGCTCAATTCAATTTTTTCTTATAATTAACGATGGTTAGCGTCATCAATATCTCAGAAAAACCCAGTTTTGTGTCCAGATTTTTTAAAGAATCATCCGAAAATTCCGCATCGCTTTGGGGGCCTTCGCTTCATTTGCGGTCATGACGAAACCAACCGACCCACCCCGGTCACCCCTCCCGAATCACCTTGGCCAGCAGGAAGGCCATCTCCAGGCTCTGGCTGCGGTTGAGGCGGGGGTCGCAGCCGCTGCGGT
>JBAXHE010000179.1:0-3689 GCA_037139055.1 Betaproteobacteria bacterium
GGCCCCGGTCGAACTCGTGGTTGCCGAAGGTCAGGGCATCCACGCCGAGGCGGTTGAGGAAGTCGTATTCCACGGTGCCGTTGAACAAGGTGAAGTAGAGCGTCCCCTGCACGGCGTCGCCGCCATGCAGCAGCAGCAGGGCGGGGTCTTCGGCGCGCATCTGGTCGAGGGTGGTCTTGATGCGCGCCATGCCACCCATCTGCACCGTGGTCTTCACGCCCCCGAGGGTCAGGTCCACAGGCACGGACTCCAGGTGGGAGTGAGTGTCATTCAGGTGGGCCAGGGACAGCTCGAAGGTGGAGGGTGCGCTGCCCCCGCAGGCGAGGAGCAGGCAGGCCGCCGAGCAGGCAAGAACCTTGACCAGATGCATGGCGGCTCCCTGAAGACTGTCCGTTCGTAGGTCCCCCGGAGATAAGCCTGGATCCGAAAGACCGCAGTGCGGCCGGCATCGCCAGGGCATCCCCGGGTCCACACTAGCACCTGCACCAGGTGCCCTCCGGGCCGGCGCTTCGCCCAGGGGACGGGCTCAGACCAGGAAGGCGCGCACAGCGGCCAGGAAGGCCTTGGGCTGTTCCAGGTGCATGGCGTGGGCGGCCCCAGCGAGCTCCTGGTAGGTGCCGCGGGGCAGCGCGGCGGCGAGGGCCTTGCCTTCGGGCGGCAACACCAGGCGATCGTTCTGTGCGGCCAGCACGAGGGTGGGGTGAGTGATGGCACCCAGTCCGGCGGAGGCATCCCAGTCCGCCAAGGCTGCCACCTGGCTGCGGAACTCCGCGGGCGTCGGGGCAAGCGGGTAGTCCGCCGCCAGCCTGGCAGCGGCGCGCACGGCCTGGGGGGTGCCCAGGAAGCCCTGCGAGAAGATCCAGACGAACAGCTCCTGGTACCAGCCCGCGCGATCCGCGCCCTGCTCCAGGGCGGTGGCCAGGCTGCGGAACAACTGGAGGTTGCGGGGCTGAATCGCCGCGAAGCTGCCAGCCAGGATCAGCCGGTCCAGACGGGCCGGGGCCAGGCTCGCCAGGGTGAGGGCGACGAGGCCGCCCATGGAGTGGCCGAGGACGTGGACCTTGGGGTGGCCCAGGTGCTCCAGCAGGGCCAGCGCATCCGAGGCCATGGCCGCGATGGTGACCGGCCCGGGCCCCCGGCTCCGACCCGCACCGCGGTTGTCGAGCAGGATCACCCGGTAGCTCTGGGCCAGCGGTGTGAGAAGGCCGCCCCAGCTCAGAACATCCGAACCCAGCCCCGGGAGGAGCAGCAGCGGCGCCCCTTCCCCGTGGACCTCGTAGTAGAGGTCGCTTCCGTCTCGCAACAGCATGGCCATAGGAGCCACTTTACTCCTGCGGGTTCTTGGCTCGTTTCCTTCAATTCCAAACGGTTTTGATATTCAGAAAAATCAAGAGGATGGGCGGCCTGGCGCGGGTTACTGGGCCATCCAGTTCCGGACATCCAGGAGCAGCTTATCGGGCTGTGCCGAGGAGACGGAGTGGCCGGAGGTTGGATAGTAGGGGTACTGGATGGTGACGCTGGCAGGGGTGGCCAGCGGCGCCAGGGAGCCCGGTATGTAGTTCACCTGGAAGGTGCCGTGGGTCTTCAGGGGCGTCTGGCTGCCCCGCACCGTTGCGACGGACTTGACGATGCTGGCGTGCCGCTCCAGAGCCTTGGGCAGGGCCGGGGAGTAGATCACCAGGTCCAGCTCGGCATCGGTCAGCAGTGTGGAGACCAGGCTGATGTTCTCCAGGAACATGTTGCCGAAGAGGGGCGACTTATCGGGACTGACGGGGAAGCCTTTGACGGTGGCCTGATTGCTCATGAACCGCTTGAAGACGTAGGCGTTGGTGGTGTCGAGGTGGGCGTCCCAGTAGTCCGGTTTGCCGAACTCGGCCTCGAAGGAGCCGGCGCCCTGGGCGCCCAACAGCGAGGCCTGGTAGAGGTTGGACTCCTCCTGGGTTTCGATCCAGGCCTTGGCCCAGTCGGACAGGTCCTCCCCCGCCGTGGCGGTCATGGAGCTCCCGCCCGTGTGGTAGCGGTAGGCTTCGGTCCGCTGCTCTTTCCGGAAGCCGGGGATGTTCCTCACATCCTGGCCGCCGAGCAGGGTGTTCATGGCACTCACGCTGGTCAGGCTCTGGAGCGCGAAGGTCTCCAGGGAATCCGAATAGGCGTAGAAGGGCGAGTTCGCCCACTTGGTGTAGATGTAGCGGTCCCTGCCGCAGAAGGGCAGCACCACGAAGGTGACATAGGTGAACTTGTCGACGTTTCCAGCCCGCAGGAACGGCAGGCCCCAGGCTTCCCGGGAGATCTGGTCGATGACGGAGCCATCCTGGTAGTAGAGGGTGCCGGCTTCCTGGTTCTGGTAGTCCCCCGTGAGCTGCGGCTGGATAAGGATCTGCCGGCCGAACTGCCGGGCCACAATTTCCGGGGCTACGCTCACGGTGCCAGTGGCCAGCCCCTGACTGAAGAAGCTCTTAATCTCCGCCGCCAGGGTGGCGTCCTTGTAGACCTTTGCTCCCGTGCCGTACTGCTCGTGGAAGAGCAGGAGGTTCAGCATGGTGGACACGCGGGTGCCCCCGTAGCTCTCCCCCACCAGCACCACCGGGTTGTTGCGGATATCGCTGTGCTCGTCGAGGAAGCGGAGCAGCACGCGGATCACCTGGGCCGCATCGATGAAGGGGTTCTGGTTCTGCGCATCAAACTCGGCCTGCCGCTTCAGGGTGACATCGGGGTTCGGCATGAGGTTGTAGGAGAACCCGGTCATCGGCGCATCGATGTAGAGCAGGTTGCCGATGGCCGTCCAGCTCTGGGGGTTCTTGGAGAGCTGCGCACCCGCGCTCTGCTGGTGCTCCCGGTCCAGGGTGTAGGGGGCTGTGTTCATGCTGAACAGGTTGCTCGTGGTGGCGCAGCCAGGGCCGCCATTGAGGAACACGAACAGGGGGGCATCCTTCGGAGCCATGCCGGTCGCCGGGAAGTAGGCGTTCCAGATGCGGGCCCGAGTGGAGGTGAGGTTCAGGGTCGCTAGCCCCGTCTTTTGAAAGCTGAAGGGGATGCTCTCGAGTTCCGTGAACCCGGCCTGGCTCTGGCTGGACGGGAGGATCACCGCCAAGTGAGGCCGGGTCGATCCATTCCCGTAGCACCCACCCAGGCTCAGAGCCAGAAGCAGCGTGCCGCCACCAAGCAGACGATTGGTAATCCTCATGGGGGGCACCTCTGGAGCGAGTGTGAGGCGGAAGCCAAAAAAAGATATGCATATCATCAACACCGTGTCTATTTGCACTAAGTGTTTGGAAGTACAGGGTTATTTATTCCAAGTTCGTGGGGGCTTTATGAGATAGTCCTCAGTCTCGCATGGAGGACCGGCATGTCCCTCAACCCTGGACTTTGCGGTAATTCTTCTCCTCAGCCGTCCGGGGCGCCCAGCCCGGCCCCCCGCAGGCAACCGCTGCTTCTCCGCCTGTGCCTTGGCGTCCTGCTGGCGGCAACCCTGCTTTCGACCGGATGTTTAGGCAAGTCTTCAGGTTCCCAGCCTTCACCCGCCGAACTCGGTGGGGAGCTCCTCCTGGCAGAGAAGGTGGGGGATCCGGCCAACCGCGACGACATGGAAAGCCGCTTCGCCAGCCTGAAGCTGAACTCGCTCGATGTCTCGGTGGGCTCCGACAACCAGAGCGTCGTCAAGTTCCTCGTGGATGTCGTTTGGAGCGCCA
>JBAXHE010000180.1:0-3581 GCA_037139055.1 Betaproteobacteria bacterium
CCCGCACGCCAACACCATCATCATCAACCGCGCCGACAAGTTCGGCCTGGCCCAGCTGCACCAGCTGCGCGGCCGCGTCGGGCGCTCGCACCACCAGGCCTACGCCTACCTGCTGACGCAGGGCGACGTCGACGCCGGTGATGGCAAACTCTCTGGCCTGACCAAGCAGGCCAAGCAACGCCTCGAAGCGATCCAGATGATGGATGAACTCGGTGCCGGCTTTTACCTGGCCATGCACGACCTGGAAATCCGCGGCGCTGGAGAAGTACTCGGCGAAAGCCAGTCGGGTGTCATGCAGGAAATCGGCTTCAACCTGTTTACCGAAATGCTCAACCGTGCGGTCACTGCACTCAAACTAGGCAAAGAACCCGATCTGACGCAGCCGCTCGGCATCGCCACCGAAATCAACCTGCACACCCCGGCCCTGCTACCCAACGACTACGCACCCGATGTTCATGAACGACTAACGCTCTATAAACGGCTGGCCAACTGCGATTCGCTCGACGACATCACGTCGATGCACGAAGAGCTCGTTGACCGCTTCGGCGAACTGCCCCCGCAAGCCCAGTCGCTGCTCGACAGCCACCGCCTGCGCCTGCTCTGCAAGCCACTCGGCATCGTCAAACTCGACGCCACTGCCGAGCAGATCGTCGTGCAGTTCGAGCCCAGCCCACCGATCGAACCAATGCGCATCATCAACCTGATCCAGAAAGACCGGAACTACAAGCTGGCCGGACAGGATAAACTGTCGCTTAAACGCCACTGCCCGGCGCTCGCAGATCGCGTGACGGCAGTCAGAGACTTATTGAGGCAACTACAACCATGAACCACCCGGATAAAACCAATCTCAACACCCCCGATATCGAAAACATCAACGTTATCGATTTCGACCCGATGCCTTCACCCGAAGAGATCCACTCCCGCGTGCCGTTGTCACCCAAGGCGGCGAACACCGTCATGCAAGGACGCGAGGCCTTGCGCAACATTCTCGACCGCAAGGATCACCGCCTGTTTGTGGTAGTCGGTCCATGCTCGATCCACGACCCGGTGGCCGGCCTCGAGTATGCTCGCCGCCTGAAGGTGCTGGCCGACGAGGTCAGTGACACACTGGTCGTCGTCATGCGCGTGTATTTCGAAAAGCCGCGTACCACCACCGGCTGGAAGGGCTACATCAACGACCCGGATATGGACGATTCGTTTCACGTCAACAAGGGTATGGAACAAGCCCGTGCCTTCCTGCACGAGGTCGCCGAAATCGGCCTGCCCTCGGCCACCGAAGCGCTCGACCCGATTTCGCCGCAGTTTCTCGGTGACCTGATCGGCTGGACGGCGATCGGCGCGCGCACCGCCGAATCACAGACGCACCGTGAAATGTCTTCAGGACTATCGACGCCCGTCGGCTTCAAGAACGGCACCAACGGCGATGTCAGCATCGCGGTCAACGCCATACTTTCTGCCTCCCGGCCACACAGCTTCCTCGGCATCAATGGCCAAGGCCACACGGCCATTGTCCGCACCCGTGGCAACCCTTACGGCCACATCGTGCTGCGCGGCGGCGACGGTCGCCCCAATTACGACACCGTCTCCGTCTCGATGGCGGAAGAAGCGCTGAAAAAAGCCAAGCTGGCGCCGAATATCGTCGTCGACTGCTCGCACGCCAACAGCTACAAGAAACCCGAACTGCAACCGCTGGTCATGTCCGATCTGGTCAACCAGGTGCGCCTCGGCAACCGTTCGCTGGTCGGCGTGATGATCGAGTCGAATCTGGTCGCCGGCAACCAGCCGATCCCGACGGATCTGTCCCTGCTCAAGTACGGCTGCTCGGTCACCGACGCCTGCGTCGACTGGGAAACCACCGAAAAAATGCTGCGCGACGCCGCAACCCTGCTGCGCGACGTGCTGCCGAATCGAAACAAGTAAACCTCATTTTCCACAACGTGCACAACGAACACGACGAGAAACAAAACTTTGGCCTTTTTCTGCCTCTTAATTGACTGGCGTTTCAATGGTTTTCAACTTGAAGAATTTCGTTGTGCCCGTCGTGTTCGTTGTGGTTAATCGTTTTTGAATTTTTAGCCTCCAAGGAGCATCAATTGACTTCCCCCTGCCCTCTGATCCGTCCCTTTACCGGTCTGCGTCCGCGCAGCGAACACGCCGCTGCCGTGGCTGCTCCGCCCTACGATGTGCTGTCCAGTGACGAGGCCCGCGTTCGCGCGGCCGGAAAGCCCTACTCCTTCCTGCATATTTCCAAGGCGGAAATCGACCTCCCACCCGAAGTTGACCACTTCGCCCCGGAGGTTTACGCCAAGTCGGCCGAGAATCTCAACACCCTGATCGCCGCCGGCATCCTGTTCCGCGACGCGCAGCCCTGCTACTACGCCTACCGCCTGACCATGGGCACGCATACACAGACCGGGCTGATCGCCGCAGCCTCGGTCGCCGCCTACGATACCAACCGCATCCGCAAACACGAATTCACCCGCCCGGACAAGGAAGACGACCGCGTCCGCCAGGTTGAAGCGCTCAACGCGCAGACCGGCCCGGTGCTGGTCGCTCACCCGGACAGCGACGAAGCCGAGCGCCTGATCGCTGCGGCCTCGGCCGGCACACCGATCATCGACATCACCGCCGACGACGGCATTCGCCACACCCTCTGGCTGATCGACGACGCCCAGTCCATCCAGGCCATCAGCACGGCATTCGAAGCCATGCCCAGCCTCTACATCGCCGACGGCCACCATCGCTCGGCCGCCGCCTCACGCGTCGCCGCGGCCCGCCGTGGCCAGGGTGCGCCAGATTCGGCTGAATACTTCCTGACGGTCATCTTTCCCGCCCGGCAGATGCGGATTTTTGATTACAACCGCGTCGTCCGCGATCTCAACGGACTCAGCGCCGATGGCTTCCTCAAGGCCATCGCCGAGCGCTGCACCATCACCCCGTCAGCCACCCCGGTCAAGCCGCAGCAGAGCGGCACCTTCGGTCTTTACGTCGATGGCCACTGGTATCAACTGGCCATTCGCCCGGAACTGGTTCCGATCAACGACCCGGTGCGCTGCCTCGATGTTTCGGTGCTCTCCGACCAGATTCTGGCCCCGATCCTCGGCATCGCCGACCTGCGCCGCGACACGCGCATCGATTTCGTCGGTGGCATCCGCGGCCTCTCCGAACTCGAACGGCGCGTCAATAGCGGCGAGATGGCTGCGGCCTTTGCCCTCTACCCGACGCAGCTGAGCGAGTTGATGTCGGTCGCCGACGCCGGCGAAATCATGCCGCCGAAATCCACCTGGTTCGAGCCGAAACTCGCCGACGGCCTGGTCTCGCACGTCCTCGACTAATCACCAAGCTCACCCGAAATTAATGACTCAAACGACCCGCGACGGCTTTACCTCGACTTTTGGTGTTCTTGTAGCGACGCTGGGCTCAGCCGTCGGCCTGGGCAATATCTGGAAATTCCCGTCGCTGACCGGCACCAATGGTGGCGCCGGTTTTCTGCTGGTGTATCTGCTGGCCACCCTGCTGGTCGGCCTGCCCGTCATGATCGTCGAAACCATGCTCGGACGGACGGCACGCGCCAACGCGGT
>JBAXHE010000181.1:0-3557 GCA_037139055.1 Betaproteobacteria bacterium
GCGGTGGCGTAGGTGGACACCCGCCGCAGGCGCGGGAAGGCCCCCGCCAGGGCCTGGAGGATGGGCTCCCAGTGCGCCGTGGGCATGCCCAAAGGATCCCCATCCGCCACGAAGACATGGCGCACCTCAGTGCCCAAGCGGGCTCCGGCCCAGGCGATCTCCGCCAGCACCTCCGGCAGAGGGCGCACCCTGTAGCGCTTGCTCCTGTACATGCCGCAGTAGGTGCACGCATTCCACGAGCAGCCCAGGGTGGCCTGGAGGATGAAGGACTCCGCCTCGCTGGGCGGGCGGAACAGGGGCTCGGCGTAGCGCATCCCGCATTCTCTCTTGGAAACGAATGGCAGGAGGTCTTAACCCAGTGCACACCAGGAAAAATCTAGACACTGCCCTGCGTGCGTGAAGAAACGCCCGGGCGGGGGCGATAGGCAATTAGGACCGGACGGCTGTGCCACCGGCCCCACCACCAAAAAGGAGGGAATCATGACCATCACGACGTTAGCCGTTGGAAGTCCGAACCCCTTCGCACCTGCTATCCAGGCTGTTGACCAGACTCGGGTGGGCGGAGGGGAGATGCCGACCGAAGCCCCGGTCCCCCAGTTGGACAGTCTGGCGCTGTCCATCGACGCCTGGCGACTGGCTCAGACCCAAGGGGGGAGAAGCTTCCCCCAGGACTTCCTGGACCTGGGCCGGCTCATCCAGTCCGGCAACCTGGAAGGTGCCCGTCAGGCCTACTCAACGGTTTCCGCCCTCCTGCAGGGTCGACCAGCGTCCGCCAGTGAGCAGGCCTTCCTGGCTGGGGACTTCGCCAGCCTCGGCCAGGCCCTGGCTTCAGGGGACCTGGCCGCCAGCGGGTCCGCCTGGTCAGCCCTGGGCGCCACTCTGGAAGCCTACCGACCGCGGCCCTACCCATCCCCCTCCCCGATCTTCGCTGTGGGTGCCTACCTTCAGCAGTCCGCCCGAGCGCGCTCCTAGCGAGCTGGGGCAGATCCGCTGAGGCTACCTTGCAGGTCGGCGAAGGCCCTCCGGAGAGGCTCCGACCAGGGCTCGGCATCTTCGGCGGTCAGGATGCGCACGCACTCGCCGTAGAACCAGGACTGCTCCGCAGGCCCCGTCTTGAAGCGGGCCCAGAACGCTGGCCCCTGGGTGCGCAGGTCGTCCACCGTGCACGTCATGTTGTGGAGCTTGTCGGCGGCGGCCACCAGGCGCACGCTGCGGTCCGCCGTGGCGAGGTGGGCCAGGTAGGCCTCCTTGCGGGGGCGCCAGGGGGCCTTCTGGGTGGAGTCCACCGTGAGGCTGTCACTGCAGGCCCGGACGATGGCCGCCACCGGGGCGCCGAAGTTGGCAGCGATATCCTTGAGAATCCCCTCGCCACCCCCATCCTCTGCGGTGTCGTGCAGGAGGGCTGCGATGGCTTGGTCCTCGGTGGCGCCGAAGCCCAGCGCCAGGGCGCAGACCGCCATGGGATGGGCCAGGTAGGGGATGGCGGTTCCCTTCCGGGGCTGCCCGTCGTGCAGGCGGCGGGCCAGGTTGAAGGCCCGGGACAGGCCCTCTCCGAGGAAGGGGGGGCGTGGGGCAGTTGGGTGGGTGTTCATTGTCAGAGTCTCCCTATGTCTCGATCCAGTGGCCTTTAGAGCCCCGAACGCCTCAGCAGGCGATCGGCCATATCGAGGATTCGCTCCCGGTCGGCCACGCAGTCTCGCCAGGCCTCGGGGATGGCCGGGAGTCCGTCGCGGGCCCCCAGCAGGGCGCCCACGATGGCGCCGTGGGTGTCCGTGTCGCCCCCTTGCCGGAGCAGCCAGGGCAGGGCCTCGGCATAGGGCAGGCCCGAGGCCAGGAGGCTGGCAGCGACCTGCAGGGCCAGCAGGATGGAGCCCATGTCCCAGCCGTCGAGGCGGCGCTGGGCCAGCTCCTCGATGGGGAGGGGGCGGAAGGCTTCGGCCACCTCCGGGAGCAGGGCGCCCGCCTGGGCGGCGGCGAAGGCCAGGGGGTTCGCTTCCCCCCGCACCCCAGCGGCGGCCAGGAGGGCGATGAGGCCCGCCGCTTGTCGGCAGGCGGGGTCCCAGTGGGTGAGTTGGGCGTCCTCGGCCGCCAGGCGGGCGACCTTCTCCGGCTCGCCCGCGAAGGCCACCCCCAGCGGAGCGATGCGCATGGCGGCACCGTTGCCCAGGGGGCGGCGACCGCGGTCGGAGTGGGCCTGCCAGACCCGCTCGGCGGCCCGGGCCTCGCCGGTGTGCCACTTCATCAGGACCTCTCGGGTGAGGCTCCCGATGCCCCGGGCCCCTGTGCGCAGCCACGCGAGGTAGGCGTCTAGGATGGCCCGGCCCTCCAGGTGATCGGTTCCAGGGGGTAGTTCGACCAGGCAACCCGAGAGGGCCATGGCCATGGCCAGGTCGTCATCCCAGGTGCGGTGGCGCTCCTCGGTAGGGAGGCGGGTGAGGGGGCCCTCAGTGCCCAAGCGGAGGTGGACGCTCTCCCGGGGGAGGGACTCCACCGCCAGACCCAGCACATTGCCCGTGGCCAGCCCCAGGAGGCAGCCCCGGGCCCGGTCGGCCAGGACGGAGCGGGACAGAGGGGCGGGGGCTGGGGTCATGGGGCCTTTCTGGGGGAGGGATCCACCCTCCCAGTCTGGGGGGCTCGGGTTGACACGATCTGTCCATTGGGAGGGACTCAGGCCTCCGGCTGGCCCAGGTCGAGGAAGGCCTTCCACCAGAAGCGGTTGATGTCGCCGAGGAGGGTAGCGAAGGCAGCATGGAAGGCGTGGGGGCAGTGGGCGCGGGGCAAGGGCAGGTGGGCGGAGACCTCCATGCGGTCGCGACCCCTGGGCTGATGCCGGAACACGTGGCCTCGGACCGGTCCATGCGACTGGTTCCAGGCCGAGCAGAAGTCCCGCAGGCGGGCATCGGCGCTGGGGGGGTGCAGCAGGTCGGCCCGGGCCTTCACGTGCAGCCGCTCCGTGCCGGTCCGGAGGATGAAGTGGGCCCGGATCTGGAAGTCGGCACCGGGATCCCGCGGAAGATACACGATCACCTCCAGTCCGTCCTGGATGAAGGGGTGGCACCCGCGCTTCAGAAGCTCTGCCAGGAACAGGTCCAGGGCCGGATCGGCAGGCGCTGTCGCCTCTGGGGTCTCTTCCTCCTCCTCGTCCACTTCCTCGGAGAAGATGGTCACCTGAGGGAGGCCCTTGGAGGGGCCAGGGGGCTCCTCCCAGGGTGCGTGGAAGTGCTTGAAGGCGGCCTGGTTCAGGGCAGCCAGCAGCTCGGGGGAGCGCTCGCCAGCCTCGAAGCGGCGGATCAAGTTGTCGTGATGGTCAGTGGAACGGGGGTCCATGGCAGCCTCCCGTTCAAGTATCCGGTCTGCCAAGTGACAATCTCTGTCCAGTCCTGGTCAGGACACCAGGAAGAAAAGGGCCGGTACGGTCAGGATGCTGAGCAGGGTCGAGAGGAAGACGCCCTGGGCCGCCAGGGTGGCATCCCCGCCAAAGCGCTCGGCCATGACACTGCAGACGATGGCCACGGGCATGGCCGCCACCAGGACCACCACCATGCGGGTGATGAGGG
>JBAXHE010000182.1:0-3539 GCA_037139055.1 Betaproteobacteria bacterium
AGTCTATTAAATACTCAGTAATAGACTGACTACCTCTCTCAATCCTATAGGTGTATTGGGTCAATGTCCGGATGTCCGTTTCCAACCATAGCGTCGCCCTGGTTCGCCCTGGCCAAGACCATGGCAAACCACTGGCGGGAGCCCCGCACTTTGTCGCGCTCCATCCTTGATTCTACTGGGGCCGCTCAAGCATTTTGAAAGCATAGTCGAGGGCCTGCTCGGCGACGTCATCGAGGCTCGTCCCCAAATAATGGGCGTTCTCTCGGAGCTTGCGCACGAGATCAGCATCGAGATTGAGGCGGACCTTAATCCGTTCCACTGGTGTTTTCAGTATCATTTTACCCATATTTTTCAGTCTCCATGCTAAGTGTCACTACCTTATTATTATAGCATCGTTTTTATAGAATATTTTACGAGTTATTTTGGAATAAAATTGAATGGTCGGTAAGAAGCCCGATGAGGCAGGCTAGGCAGTTTGGTCTACCGCCCAAACTGCCTGCGACGCCCCGCCCTTCGGTTGGTCCCTCGCCGCCTGCCCAACTTGCCGTATCCAAGGAGTACATATGACTAAGAGCCAAGCCGCCACTCATCCTGCACCCAAGCGTTGCACCCGGACGGCCAGAGTCGTCATCCGTGCCACTCCTCTGGAAGTCACGGAAATACAACAGCAAGCCTCCGTCAACGGTTGGACGGTGAGTCATTACCTCCGGGTTGCACTTGCTCAAATTAGCCCTATCAAAAATTCAATAAATACAAAAGATAACCTCAGAATGGCATCTTCTATATCAAGGGTTAGTAGTGGCTTGACGTATCTAATTAGACTTGGCGAGCGCCAAAAGCTCCCTCTTGCTCACCTGCGACCGGTGATCGATGAAGTCCAGGCTGTCATCTGGGAATTGGCGTCGGAGCTACGTGGAGCCAAGCTATGAGCCCCGCGTTGATTGCCAACATCTCGGGGGGAACCAATATTAGGCAGTTTCTTCGGTATGACCTGGTGGGCACCAATCGCTACGCTAAGCGTCGCGATGCCGAGTTACTGGCCAGCAGCATTCCTTCCTCAGACCCAGAAGAAATTGCCCGAGAATTCAGTCGCGTCCTAGCTGGCCATCGGCCCGTGGCCAAACCCATTTATCGGGTCTCGCTTTCGCTCCAGTCCGGGGTGACCCTAAGCAACTGGCAGGAGGTAGCTGAACTGTGGATGCAGGCCATGGGAATGGGGGGTGAGGATGGGGACCTCTCTGATTTGCACTGGGTAATGTGTCGGCATCAGGATACCGAACACGAGCACGTCCATCTCTCGATCCTGCGGGTTCGCCTGGCATCGACAGAAAGGGGCCCCAACGGTGGTGGCGGCTTATGGTCCGCCCCCCGCTTTCGATTACAAGAAAGCACAAAGAGCCTGTCAGTCGGTCAGTCGGGCCCTCGGCCTGGATGCCCTATCGGCCAGCACTGCCCTGCCGGTCAGCGTGGATCGCGACCTCAGTGAGGCCATCAAAGCAGTACTCCGGGCTGTACTCCCGACCTGCAAATCCCTGCCTGATCTGCAGGCTGCCCTTGCCGCCCAGGACGTTCATACCCATCTGAATGTTGCCAGCACCGGCCGTATCTCTGGCATCAGTTTCCGTGCTGCTGGCAAGAGTTTCAAAGGCAGCACCCTCGGTTATTCCATCACCGAAATCAAGCGCCAACTGGAAGCCAATGCCACTAGTGAGGACGCGGTTCCATCAATTGCGACCAAGCCAACCCGTACACCGAAAAGGAGCCCTGACCATGGACCAGTATTGGAAGGAAGAGAGCAAACTGAAGCACTTTCTTCGGGAGAAGGGGATCCCCTTTGGGACCGTCGGGCCCGACACCATCGATCTCGTCGCCCATTGGCTCAGGATGACGATGACCCACTACGAGCACCACATGATGCTGCGGCAGCAGGTGGTCCAGAACCAGGTAGAAGCCTATCGCCTTGGCAAGGTGGTCCCGAAGGCAACGATGGACCCACAGAATTCGGATCAGCAGGCCCAGCGCCTCGCTCGCCTGTCCCCCCTAGATTGGACTCAGGCCCTGAAGGCCATCCTTGGGGGGGAGTTCTCAGAGGAAGTACTCCGGGAACTGCTCCGGGTTTGGGAGAGCCCGAAGTTTCCCATGGTGCCCACCCCCATCGACCACGCCCACGAGGTTCTCTATATTGCGATGGGCGCCAACCTGAACGCTTCGCTGGTAATCGTGCCGGAGGCAGCCTGCGAACCCGGTGGGGCCTTCCAGTGTCCGACGCCAGCCTACCTGCTGCAGATTACGCGCGAGAGCCTGACCGAGGAAAGGGCGCCAAAGAAATCCAGTACAACTCCGAGTGCCTTCGCCACTATTCGCCCCCCCAAACGGCCCTCGTTCCCGGGCAGAGCCCCCTACCCTCACCTGTTCCCAGCAAACCAATGGTACGCGTTAGCCGATCAGGACTTCGGTTGGACCTACCTGGCCCAAGGAGCTCTCCTGACCAACGATCTCAATCTCTGGGCAGGAGACCTTTCTCCGATCTCGTAAATGATGCTGGTGGGGCAAACCAACGCCGACCCAGCCGGTGGTGCGGAGCGACCGAACCGGCGGCTTCTGGAAATCGCTCTTCTGGAAACGCCAACAAGTCTGGCCAGGCAAAACCCCGGTGGCGCTAACGCCTTCTCGTTCGATTCTCCAGCGATTTGTAGGATCTGAATTGGCTTGAGGCCCAAGCTTGCAGCGCGGCTATGAATCGCCCTCCAAACCTAGTTCCCGCAGCGAGGCTTGAATCTCTTCGACCTGAGGGGTGGTGAGGCCTGCTGCCGGTTGGATCGTCACTTTCACCGTCAGTTTCAGGTTGCCGGTGTTGACGTGCTTGCCCAGCACCTTCATATAGAAATTCATCCATTTTTGGTGGGGGATCACGCCATTCCAAGTGAACTGGGGAATGTTCTCACCGCCAGCTACGGGCTGGAGCACCTCCGTGGAGCCGTCGCCCCCCTCCTTGGCCCCCGGCCCAGGGTCGGGCACTGGATAGGTCAGGTCGAGACCTGGTGTGGTGCTCGTCCCAGTCCCCCCTATTGTGGTGCCCGAGGTGGTGGCCGTTCCGGCCTGCTTGGCTGCCGCTTGAGCCTTTTGGGCCTCCAAGTAGGCCTCAGCGGCCTCCTTGGTCAGGATGACCACGTCATCAGAGATCTCCACGTCATCCGCCCCGAGGCTCGCGTCCTTGCCAAAGAGGAATGGGTGCAGGCTACCGTCCCCCCGCTTGGAGGCGTACGCCAGGAAACCGCCCAGCACACCGCGAGAGATCGTCTCCTTGACGCCCTCCGGCCTGGTGATGCGCGGATAGGTCGGGCTGGAGAAGAAGGCGTCGCGCACCTGTTTGGTCGGCCAGCCCTGATCCTTGAAGGCTGGGGGCCAGTGCCGGAGGAGGTGACTGGGGCTGACGCTATCGACCAATTCGCCAGCGTCGCGCAGGCTCTTGAGGATGTAGAGGGTCAACGAGGCGGCGGCACTGGAGTGCACCATACCTAGATCAATGGTCTTGAGGG
>JBAXHE010000183.1:0-3512 GCA_037139055.1 Betaproteobacteria bacterium
CACAGCTTCCCGTCGGTTGCCCTTCCCTACGAGGACGCCACATGCGCAGATCGCCCGGACATCTGCCTGGGCACGGACACGTTCCACACCCCCGACTGGTTGGTCCAAGCCGCAGGTGATGCCTTTCAAAGCGCAGGCCTGCATGTCACCGTGAATCACCCCTTCAGCGGGACCTTCGTTCCCGACAAGCACTACCGGAAGGAGCCGAGGGTCCTCTCGTTAATGATGGAGGTGAACCGGGGGCTATACATGGAAGACATGACGGGGGATGTGTTACCGTCCTTTGCCGGCATTTGGGCCCTACTTACTAGGGTCGTGACTGCCTTGCAAAAAGCCTCTCGAATCCATGGAATCCTCTGAGCAGGAGAGGTTGATCCACCATTGTTTAACCTAGGCCCTTGCTTTCCGGCTTCATTTCGTCGCCCTCTGATGATTTGTGCCCCTGCCCTATTCTCTCGGAGTAATGGTTAAGCGTATTCATTGGGTGCGCCTGTTTGCGGGAGAGTAGATTTTGGTTGTCCCAGCCGGCGACATACCATTGGATTTGGATCCTGATTCAGATTAGCCTTTCCGTGGTCAATTTTTCTTTTCGTGGCAGGGGTTGCTCTTAAATCGTGTTGCCGCAGTTCCAACTCCACGTAGCTCAAATCTCAAGAGGTATCCGAAATGGGAAACCAACCGTCAGACCCGATGTACCACCCGAGCCCAGAGGAATTAACGGCGTTAAATAAATCACTGTTTCCCAACACCGCATGTATCATAAGTGATTGTTCTATTTACAATAATAGCATATCTCTCCAAGTAGTATCTCAATGTGGCTCTTGCTACATAGATATTCCAGGGGACAGACTCCCATCAGCAGAAGTTATTTGTGCGGAAATCCTGAAATCGGATGAATATCAAAGCATCCTTTTAAACACAATGATCGGATATTTCAACAAGGCATCACTTGTCTATGTTTTCAATAAATGTAGGCCTCTTGCTGAAAATTTCGACAGCTACTCTATTAAGTCAATCAACACCGCATCTAATGATGGTGTCGTTGAAATAATGGATGTTGACTTTTATCTACATGAATATGGTAGCTACTCTCTTTGGCCCCAACCAGAACTTCTAAAGGCAGCCTCTACACATACCATGTACGAAATTGTCTCGCTTATTCTGGATCGTATTATAGATGAAAATATGAACCTGGGCGACTGGTCAGCACCAACAGAAGCCGAGGTCGCTGCGCTTGCTAACCACTGTCCCAAAATCGACTCAGCCGAACAGTTGCTGAAGTATGCTACAGACTTTCGTATGCTTTGATCTTTCGCTTCGATGCCAATTCCAAACTTTATTAATAGTTAGGATCAGCTATCCAGGTTGGGCTCCTTGCTTCGAACCAATCGGTGGCCATGAAGGCGACACCCTTGCTGCGTGAGCGTTCGTTCCCACCCCGCCCGAGTTCCAATCTCTGATGGCTGAGCGAAGAGTCCCCACCTTTCCTCCTGTTCAGTCAATCTGTGGAATTTCATCCATAGTTCTGACCCTTGAGGGATCAAGGTCTGCTTGCTATGCAGTAGGAATCGGTTTATCTGCCCTCGGTAATCCCTCCGACGGATCTTGCGTCCGTCCAATGAAACCACAACTGACTCCAACAGCTCTGGGTGCGGGATTTTCTGGAAATCCTGGTAGGTTAGATAAGAAACCTGTGCTGCATCTCTGTGGAACTTGATTAAGTTAGCCTCGGGGACTCCTCCTACAAAAGCCCTGGCGCAACCTTCATAAAGCCTTAGGACTGGCGGAAGTTCATCAAGGTGGTCCGCATGCACATAGAGCCCCTTCGGCATTAGCTTCCCGAATGGTGCCCGCAGCATCGCCTCATCACGCACCTCGGGATTCCCAATACTCATGAGCTGGGAATCAGCCTCCTCGCAGGCTCGTGTATAGGAACTGAACAAGGCCCGAATGTCGCGTTGGAGGAATAACGGCAATGTCGAGAGCTGAGGTCTCATTCGGAACCTAGAAAGAGCAAGCCACACCATAAGATCTGACTTGCGGCTCATCTGAATTTCAAGCCATGGGTCAATCCCTGTTACTGATCGAACAACCTGAAAGGCCTTCGGCAAGGTCCCGAAATTTTTTGCAAGATCCGGGGACTCCTTGAGTTCATCCTCATGGGGCAGCCTTCCCCTTTCCGTAAAAAATGCCATGAGTGGTTCAAGAATTTCTCGATGATCTTGGAAAAGGCGAGCCCGGGAGGAGATTCTCGGCAAACCAACATTCCGCCGAAACTGCTGGGCCCGCCAGGCCTCTCGGAGCCCCTCATCTCTGAAGACCAGGAAGATCCCAGGCGCTATGGCAAGGGGATCAACAGCAAGCACTTCCTGGATCCACAGTCGGAGTTCTGACTGGTCATAGAATTTCTGGAAACTGCCCAACCGGGTTACAAACCCATCTCCAAATAAAGAAGTCCCATTTTCCGGGCCATCATCCACGGTGGACCGTACTGAAACAATAAGCAGACCTTCCGCCAAAGCCCATGATTCCTTTAGAACTTGGCTGCGTTCCTCTACTGATTCGATTACGTTCAGGACATACCCTAGGTTCACAACCTGGGAAGACCTGCGTAAACCATGAGCCGCGAAAACGGGGTCCCAGCCCTCAGCAAACACACCCATCTCTCTGAGCTGACGGACATCTTCGCCATGTCCGCACCCAAAATCCATCACATGTGTGTCAGGCGTGATCAAGCCATGCTGAAGAGCAAGCCGGATTGGTTTACTCATTGACTTGCGGTGCATCGCCGTCTTGTGACGGGCTGATTCCCAGTGAGTCGTGGCTACGTTCACCGAAGCCCAGACAAAGCAGAGATGACAGGACGCCAGTCCACCGACTCTGTCATATGGCACCACGAGATGCGAAGTGCTTCCCGGATTCGATCATCTGCCATCCCCATGCTTGTGAGTACATGGCTAGGAGTATAGGACTGCGAAGTGCAGGCAGATCCATTCGAAATGGCGACCAAGCCCTTCAGGGCCACCATCGCCGCCTCTGAATTGATACCTGTTATGGAAATATTCAGCGTATTGGGTACAGTGCGGTTCAGGTCACCATTAATTTGCGGGCTTAGCGGTGCAAACGCCTCCAGCAGCTCCTGCCGAAATACGAGACAAGCCTGTCGACGAGCTTGGTGAGTAGACCCCGCAATTTCTGCGGCCTCGCCTAGGCCTGCGACCAAATGTACCGGCACGGTTCCTGGGCGAAGTCCTCGTTCTTGCCCACCTCCAAACATCAGCGGGCGGAGGGGAAGGCTTTTGAATCCTCTTCGGCGAGTGATTAGAGCACCCACACCCTTGGGCCCATAAATCTTATGCCCAGAGATGGAAATGAGTTCAATCCGGGGGTGTCGCAATGAGGGGATCTCTTTGCCAAAAGATTGGGCAGCATCCACATGAAAGAAGGCTTCATGACCGTCGAGGCTCCTAGCCACCTCTTCTATGGGTTGGATCACGCCGGTTTCGTTGTTG
>JBAXHE010000184.1:0-3461 GCA_037139055.1 Betaproteobacteria bacterium
ACCTTGAAATAGGCGACCTGCTGGCGCAGTTTCTGCGCCATCTCCTGCAATTGCGTCGCACTTTCGGCGTTGCCTTGCATCGTGGCGTTGGTTTCTTCGGTCATTTGCGCCACATGCTCGACACTGCGGGCGATGTCGTTAGCCGCGACCGCCTGTTCCTGCGTGGCATTGCTGACCTCAACGGCACGGCTTTGCGATTCAGCGGCTTCGCTGGCAATGCGATCAAGCATGCCGGAGACTTCGCTGACTTTCTCCAGGCCGCCCTTGATTTTCGGCGTCGCCGCTTGCATACCGACCACGGTTTGCTGGGTTTCCAGCTGAATCTGCCCGATCACCAGGGCAATTTCCTGCGTCGCTTTGGTCGTCCGTTCGGCCAGCTTTCTCACCTCATCAGCGACCACCGCAAAGCCGCGCCCCTGCTCGCCGGCTCGCGCGGCTTCGATGGCGGCATTCAGCGCCAGCAGATTGGTCTGATCGGCAATTTCGCGAATCACCCCGGCAATGCCGCCGACTTCCTCGGAGCGCTTGAGCAGTCCGCCGACCTGATCAGAAGCGGCGCCAATCGACTGGGCCATCGATTCGATCTCGCTCACCGCCTGACCAATCGCGGCCACGCTGTCGGCCGACAATCCTGCAGTCATTTTTGAACTCGCTTCCGTCGCCTGGGCCAGTGACGACACCTCGTTGATACTTACTGTCACTTCTTCGAGTGCCGACGCCGACGAGGACGTGGCCTGCGCCTGCTGCTCGGTCGCCCGACTGATCTCGATACTGGTGGTGGACAGGTGTTCCGAGGCCACCGAAATGGTATCCGCGGCGTTCCTCACCTCGCCGATGATTTGACTCAATTTGCTGACCATCTGCTGGATCGCCATCATCACCTGGCCGACCTCGTCCTTGCGTTGCGTGTCGACACGCACGGTCAGATCGCCTTCAGCAATGCGCTGCGAGGTCAACACCAGCTGACTCAGCGGCGCAATCACGATACGGTTGAGGTAGAAGCTGAGGATACCCAGCAGGATAATGGTCAGGACGAAGGTCGCACCAAACATGATGTCACGTGCCCGCCCAGCCAGACTGAAAATCTCTTCGGTATAACTGCCCGACCCGACAATCCAGCCCCAGTCCTTGTATTCGTTATAGATGACAATCTTGTCGCGGGCGCGAGTCTCGCCCGCCTCCTTGTTGATCCACGGATAGACGATGATACCGTTGCGCTTCTCGATGATTTCCTTGATGAAGTATTTTCCGTCAGAGTCCTTAGCCTCAATAATATTCTTGCCTTCCTGCGCCGGATGAATCAGCAGGGTGCCGGCAGCCGCGCCCGGGTTAGCGTCGAGCACATAGGTATACCCCGTCTGGCCGAGAACGATTTTCCGAATCGTCTGCTTCATGTACTCGAGCGAACTCATGATGTCGATGCCGACAAAGAGTATTCCAACCACCTGCCCTTTCTCATCCTTGATCGGATCGTACTGGGTCATGTAGCTGCGGCCAAAGAGCGTGGCCTTGCCGATGAATGATTTTCCTTCATTGATCAAGGCAAAGGCAGGGTGCTCTTTCCCGAGCAACGTACCGACCGCCCGGCTGCCGTCTTCTTTTTTCAGCGAGGTGGCAATGCGGAGGTAGTCGTCACCACGACGGGCAAAAATGGTTGCCACGTTGCCCTTGTTTGAATTACTGAAGGCGTCCACTTCACGTGAATTGTCGTTGAGGACGGCCCCATTGCGCCTGAGCAGGGGCTTTTCGCTCCCGCTCTCCAGGGTGTATTCACCGGCCAGCGATGCCGAAAAGGAATGGGCCCAGCTCTCGGCCTGTTGCTTCAGGATCGAATCGGTCTGGGCAATCATATTCAGCACCAGTTGATTGGTGTTCTGCAGCTTGGTAGTTTCTTCGCGCTCGTTGATGCCACGAATTTCGTAACTCAGGTAAAAACCAAAGCCACCGAGAGACAACAGAACGGCCGCCAGAACGATGATGGCCACACGGAAGCGTATGGAATTTTTATCAAACATGATGCCTCCCGATTTTACATCCACATGGAATATACTATTGCTGCACTGAACGCGTTCTAACTATAGCTGTGATCATCTCCAGAGTGGAAAACATTTTTATGCCCTGCTATGGCGATACTGTGCAACTATGCCAAACTAGTCATAATGGATATTATTACCGAATAGTGCGCAAGAGGTTAACGCCATGTCGCATCCGACAGCACAACCTTCCGGAGTAACCACGATGCAAAAGCCAACTCTGCCGAAACCCATTCCAAGTGCCATTGTTATTACCCTGACCCTGCTGATCTGGTTCGTCATTCCTGTCCCGGAAAAAGTGACTCCCAATGCCTGGCATCTGTTTGCGCTGTTTATCGGCACGATTGTCGCCATTATCGGCAAAGCCATGCCCATTGGTTCGCTGTCGATCATCGCCATTTCGCTTGTGGCCATTACCGGCGTCACCAACCCGGGAAAGCCCGCGGCAGCGCTGGCTGATGCCCTGAGCGGATTCTCCAACCCCCTGATCTGGCTGATCGTGCTGGCCGTAATGGTCGCCCTGGCTCTGACCAAAACTGGGCTGGGTACCCGGATTGCCTATTACTTCATCATGCTGTTCGGCAAAAAAACACTAGGGGTGGCTTACAGCCTGGTTCTTGCCGAGTTGGCCATCGCTCCGGTCACGCCGAGCAACACCGCGCGGGGCGGCGCGATTATCCACCCGATCATGCGCTCGATTGCCGACAGCTTCGATTCCAAGCCGGAACAGGGGACCGAAAAGAAAATTGGCCGCTATCTGGCGCTGGTCAATTACAACGCCAATCCAATCACCTCAACCATGTTCATCACCGCCACGGCGCCCAACCCACTGTGCGTTGAACTGATCGCCAAGGCCACCGATTCGGCGATCCGCATCACCTGGGGGCAATGGGCCCTGGCCGCCCTGCTGCCCTGCTTGGTCATGCTGATCGTGATGCCGCTGGTGCTGTATTTCCTTTACCCCCCGGAAATCAAGGAAACCCCCTCAGCCAAGGCCATGGCGCAAGCCGAACTGACCAAGCTGGGACCAATGACCCTGGCTGAACACATCACTCTTGGCGTGCTGGCCTTGATGCTGGCCATCTGGGCGGGCATTCCCGCCTGGCTGCTGGGTCCTTCGTTTGATCTGAACCCGACGGCGACAGCGATGATCGGTCTATCGCTCCTGTTGCTGACCGGAGTGCTGGAGTGGGAAGACATCCTCAAGGCCAAGAGCACCTGGGATACGCTGATCTGGTTTGCCGCGCTGGTGATGATGGCAACCTTCCTCGGCAATCTGGGGTTGACCAAATGGTTCTCGCAGTCGATTCAGGGCAGCATCACCCATATGGGGCTGAGTTGGGAGATCTCGGCAGCCATTCTGGTGCTGGTCTATTTCTACGCCCACTACTTTTTTGCCAGCACCACCGCACACGTCACGGCCATGTT
>JBAXHE010000185.1:0-3425 GCA_037139055.1 Betaproteobacteria bacterium
TGTGATTTCGACAGGGTGCGGCACACCAGCAGGTTGGGATAGCGATTGACCAGCGCGATGGCCGTAGGAATGATATCGCCACCAAAGTCGATATAGGCTTCGTCGATCAGCACCACCGATTGCGGGTGTGCGGCGACCAGCCGTTCGATCTCTGCAACCGGCAGCAGGTGGCCGGTCGGGGCATTGGGGTTGGCGATGATGATGCCACCGTTCTTCTGCGCGTAGTCATCGACACGGATGTCGAAGCGTTCGCCGAGCGCGACGGTTGTGTATTTAATCTCGTACAGGCCGCAATAGACCGGATAGAAGCTGTAGGAAATGTCCGGCATGAGGATTGGTGCCTCATGCTTGAGCAGGGCCAGGAAGGCGTGCGCCAGAACTTCATCGGAGCCGTTGCCGACAAAGACCTGCGCCGGGGTGATAGCGAACTCGGAAAAGTGGGCGGCAACCGCTTCTTTCAGCAGGTCGATATTCGGGTCCGGGTAGAGGCGCAAGCTGGCGCCGTCTTCGCCGAGTTCTGTGCGCATCGCAGCAACGGCAAGGGGCGATGGCGGGTACGGGTTCTCGTTGGTGTTGAGCTTGACGAGGTTGGGCAGCTTCGGCTGCTCGCCCGGAACATAAGGCGTCAGGCGGTGGACGAGGGGACTCCAGAATTGGCTCATGATGGGCTCGCAAGGTCAGATGCAGCAGAAGCCTGAAATGGTATCATGCAGACTTGCAGATTTCAGTGGCCATACGGTGAACTGGAATCATTGACTGACGAATTGTTTTTTGCCTCTTTGTGATGGGATTTCCGATGCGGCAAGCCGAAGTAACGCGAAACACTCTCGAGACCCGGATTACGGTCAGACTCAATCTGGATGGAAATGGTCAGGGCAAATTTGCCACCGGCGTTCCCTTCCTCGATCACATGCTCGATCAGATTGCCCGTCACGGCTTGATCGACATTGAAGTCGAGGCCCAGGGTGATCTGCATATCGATGCGCACCACACCGTCGAGGATATCGGCATCACCATGGGGCAGGCTTTGGCCAAGGCCCTCGGTGACAAGAAAGGCCTGCGCCGCTACGGCCACGCCTACGTGCCGCTCGACGAAGCCTTGTCTCGCGTGGTGATCGATCTCTCGGGGCGTCCCGGGCTCGAGTTCGGCGTCGAGTTCAAGCGCGCCATGATTGGCGCCTTTGACGTTGATCTGGTCAGCGAGTTTTTCCGCGGGCTGGTGAATCACGCGCTGATGACCGTGCACATCGATAATCTGCGTGGCGAGAACGCTCACCACCAGGCCGAAACCATCTTCAAGGCCTTCGGACGCGCCTTGCGTCTGGCCATCGAAATCGACCCGCGCGCCGCCAGCAGTATTGCTTCGACCAAGGGATCGCTCTGATGGCGTCAGCATCGGGAACGATTGCCGTGGTCGACTATGGCATGGGCAATCTGCGTTCGGTCTGGCAGGCGCTGGTGCATGTGGCCGGGGGGAGAGACGTCGTCGTCACCGCCGATCCGGACGTGGTGGCGGCGGCTGAACGGGTGGTTTTCCCCGGTCAGGGCGCGATGCCCGACTGTATGCGCGAGCTGGAAGCGCGCGGATTGCGCTCGGCGGTCATTGACGCGGCGAAAAACAAACCCTTCCTCGGTATCTGCATCGGTCAGCAAATGCTTTTTGAACACAGTGAAGAAGGTGATGTCCCCGGCCTTGGCGTGTTCGCCGGCTGTGTTCGCCGCTTTCCCGCGGCACAAATGCTGGCGCCGAATGGCGATAAACTCAAGGTGCCGCACATGGGCTGGAACCAAGTGTCGCAGACCCGGTCCCACGCCCTGTGGGACGGCATAGAAGACGGTGCGCGATTTTATTTTGTGCATAGCTATTATGTCGATCCGGTCGATCGCGACAGCATCGCCGGGACCACCGATTACGGACTTCCCTTTACCAGTGCCGTGGCGCGGGATAATATCTTTGCCATCCAGTGTCATCCGGAAAAAAGTGCCCACGCCGGCCTCAAATTGCTGACCAATTTTATTCAATGGAAACCCTGAGCTAAGCTCGTTTCTTCCCGACCTTTTTCTTAAACTACTATTCGCTCCCCAAAATGCTGATCATTCCCGCGATTGACCTGAAAGACGGCCAGTGTGTTCGTCTCAAGCAGGGTCTCATGGACGAGGCCACGGTTTTTTCCAACTCCCCCGGAGAGCAGGCGGCTCACTGGCTGGCGCAAGGCGCCCGCCGGCTGCACGTGGTTGATCTGGATGGTGCTTTTGCCGGCAAGCAGAAAAACGAACGCGCCATCAAGGAAATCGTCGATGCCCTCGGGGGCGAAATTCCGATCCAGTTGGGCGGCGGAATCCGCGACCTCGATACCATCGAGCGCATTCTCGACAATGGCGTCAGCTACGTGATCATCGGTACGGCGGCGGTGAAAAACCCGGGCTTCCTGCATGATGCCTGCAGCGCCTTCCCCGGGCAGATCATCGTCGGCCTCGATGCCAAGGACGGCAAGGTCGCAGTCGACGGCTGGTCGAAACTGACCGGCCACGATGTGATCGATCTATCCAAGAAATGTCAGGACTACGGTGTTGAGGGCATTATCTACACCGACATCGGCCGCGATGGCATGCTTTCCGGGATTAATATCGAGGCTACGGTCAAGCTGGCGCAGGCGCTGCGTGTTCCGGTCATTGCCAGCGGTGGGCTGTCAAACATGGACGACATCCGGGCGCTGTGTGCGGTCGAATTTGAAGGCATCTCGGCGACTATTGCCGGTCGGGCGATCTACGACGGATCCCTCGATTTTGCAGAAGCGCAGGCTGAAGCTGACCGCGCAACAGAACGCTAATTAGTATATTTAGAGAAAGTACAGGAATCCTCTTTGAGTCTGGCCAAACGAATTATTCCCTGTCTTGATGTGACCGCCGGACGGGTCGTCAAGGGAACCAACTTTGTCGATCTTCGCGATGCCGGTGACCCGGTCGAGATTGCCCGTCGCTACGACGAGCAGGGCGCCGACGAAGTCACTTTTCTCGATATCACGGCGTCTTCCGATCAGCGCGATATCATTCTGCATATCGTCGAAGCGTGCGCGGCACAGGTCTTCATTCCTCTGACCGTCGGCGGGGGCGTGCGCTCGGTCGCCGATGTGCGTCGTCTGCTCAATGCCGGCGCCGACAAGGTGAGCATGAATACCGCAGCGGTGACTAATCCGGATCTGGTGGCCGAAGCGTCGGCCAAGGTCGGTAACCAGTGCATCGTCGTTGCCATCGACGCCAAGCAGGTGGCTCCGGGCAAGTGGGAAGTGTTTACCCATGGCGGGCGGACGCGCACCGGGATCGATGTTATCGAGTGGGCGTGTCGTGTGCAGCAACTGGGCGCCGGTGAAATCCTGCTGACCAGTATGGATCGCGACGGAACGAAAAATGGCTTTGATCTGCCG
>JBAXHE010000186.1:0-3421 GCA_037139055.1 Betaproteobacteria bacterium
AGAACGAACAATAGAGCAACTTCTCGTTGCCGCTTTTCTTTTCAGCCATCCTGGCTTACCTCATTCCATGTGGCAATTGAATCATCGCAGAAAGACAATTTAAACCACGGAGAGCACGAAGTACACGGAGAAAACCAATAAGAAATTAGGGCTACACACCACACGGTGGCTCGCCATTTATCTCTATTCTTGGTTTTCTCCGTGCACTCCGTGTTCTCCGTGGTTAATTCCTTTTTACATTAATCTGAAATCAAACCGCTTCGCGACTGACCAGTACTTTGTCGATCAAACCGTATTCTGCTGCTTCCTGCGCCGAAAGGAAATTATCCCGATCGGTGTCACGCTCGATGCGATCGATCGGCTGCCCGGTGTGATGGGCCATGATCTCGTTGAGTTTGGCACGCAGCGAGAGGATTTCCTTGGCGTGGATGGCGATATCCGAGGCCTGCCCCTGAAAACCGCCCATCGGCTGGTGAATCATCACGCGTGAATTGGGCAGGGCAAAACGCTTGCCCTTGGCTCCCGCCGTCAGCAGGAATGCCCCCATCGAACAGGCCTGGCCCATACACAGCGTCGACACATCCGGCTTGATGAATTGCATGGTGTCGTAAACCGACATCCCGGCCGACACCGAGCCACCCGGCGAGTTGATATAGAAATGAATATCCTTGTCGGGATTCTCGGCTTCCAGGAAAAGGAGCTGTGCCACGACCAGATTGGCGGTCACATCATTGACCGGCCCGACCAGGAAAACCACGCGCTCCTTGAGCAGACGGGAATAAATATCGTAAGCCCGTTCTCCGCGTCCGCTCTGCTCGATGACCATCGGCACCATGCCCAGACCCTGTGGCTCCCAGCGGCTTTCTGCTGCAAAACGATCAAGACTCATGCGAACTCCTCATTATTCGGGTTAAGACGGCTTAAGACTTCTGACCCATCAATTCGTCAAAGTCGATTGCTTTATCAACCACCTTGGCGCTGGCCAGTGCCCAGGCCACCACATTGTCTTCAATCGCCACGCCTTCAATTTCAGCCAGACGCTGCGGTTGCGCGTAATACCAACGCACGACTTCTTCCGGATGCTCGTAGCTCTGCGCGGTTTCTTCAACGATGGACTTCACCTGATCCGACTTGGCGTGCAGGTTATTGACCTTGACCACTTCCGAGAGAATCAGTCCGAGGCTGACGCGGCGGTTAGCCTGCTCGACAAACCATTCGCGCTTGATCGGAAAATCCTTGGCTTTCATGCCGCCACGCTGCTCGATGTCCTGACGCGCGATCTGGATCAGACGCTCAATTTCCATTTCAACCAGCGCACTCGGGACAGCAATCGGATTGGTCTTCAGCAGGGCATCCATGACCTGGTTCTTGACCTTGTCCTGCAAGCGCTTCTTCACTTCGCGCTTGAGGTTGGTCTCGATTTCGGCACGCATCTTGACCACATCGCCATCGCCGACACCCAGTGCCTTGGCAAATTCGTTGTCGATCTCAGGCATGACCGGCTCTTTGACTTCCTTGAGGGTCACTTCGAAAGTCACGGTCTTACCGGCCAGTTCGGGGGTGTAATCGCCGGGGAAAGTCATGTCGAAAGTCTTGCTTTCGCCGACATTGAGGCCGACCACGGCATTTTCAAAGTCTGGCAGCATGCGGCCTTCACCCAGAGCGAAGGGATAATCGCTGGCCTGACCGCCCGGGAAAGGCTCGCCGTCGAGCTTGCCGAGGAAATCAATCTTGACGCTGTCGCCATTGGCCGCGGCGCGGTCAACCGGCTGGAAGGTCGTACGCTGCTTGCGCAGAACCGCCAGGGTGCTATCCATCTCGGCTTCGCCCACTTCAAGGGTCGAACGCTCGATTTCAACGTCCTTCAGATCGCCCAGGGTAACTTCGGGATAGACTTCAAAGACTGCAACAAACTCGATGTGCGTCGCATTCTCGGTGCCCTTCGGCTCGATGCGCGGATAACCGGCAACGCGCAACTCCTGAGTCTTGACGGCTTCGTTGAAGGCTTTCTGCAGCGCCTCATTCATCGCTTCATGACGCGCCTCATCACCGTATTGCTGCTTGACGATATTTGCTGGCACCTTGCCCGGACGGAAACCCGGCATTTTGACCGTCTTGCTGATACGCCGGAGGCGCTGTTCAATCTCTTTGTCGAGATCAGCGATAGCCACCGCCAAATCCAGGCGACGCTCAAGGGCGTTAGGCTGCTGCGCGGCTTCTGCGTTGGGGTTTGCGGCGTTCGTTTCCATTGGAATTCCTTGAAGTCTTGTAAAGTTCGGGCGGCAAAGCCACAGTGTTGATCAGTCAATCATGGTGCGAGAGAAGGGAGTCGAACCCCCACGCCTTGCGGCGCTGGAACCTAAATCCAGTGCGTCTACCAATTCCGCCACTCTCGCGCTTAATCGTTCATTTTACCTGAGAACACCCTATACTGTCAGCCTGCCCATGCATTCATAATCACAGCAAAATCCACCGCCAAGTCGCAAAGAGTCCAAGGTAAGGCAAAGGCGGCCAAAGGAAGTGCTCAGCGAAGCTGGATAGACGTTACTTCTGACCTTCTTTGCGGACCCTTTCTTTTTTCCTTTGCGCCTTAGTGGCGAGGGTTAAAACAGCCATCAGACCTCAACACAATGCCCGTTGATCATTACGAAAACTTCCCGGTCGCTTCCATTCTCTTGCCGAGACGACTGCGCCGCCCGATTGAGGCCATTTATCGTTTCGCGCGCAGCGCCGATGACATCGCCGACGAGGGTGTTGCCAGCAATGAGGAACGCCTGCACGCGCTGGCCGAGTACAATTTTGAACTGTACCGGATAGAACGGAGGCAGACCCCGATCACGCCACTCTTTCAGGAACTGGCCGACGTCATTGCCGAATGGGATTTACCCTTGCCACTGTTTCGCGACCTGCTCGACGCCTTTGCCCAGGATGTTGTCCAGAAACGTTACGCTGACTACCCCGAATTGCTCGACTACTGCCGACGTTCGGCCAATCCAGTCGGTCGTCTGCTGGTGCATCTGGTCAAGCGCGGCAGCGCCGAGAACCTCTACCACTCGGACTGCATCTGCACGGCACTGCAGTTGATCAATTTTTGGCAGGACATCGCCGTCGACTGGGAAAAATCGCGCGTCTACCTGCCGCAAACCGATCTCGATAGTTTTGGCGTCAGCGAAAAACAGATCGCCGATGGCCGCTGGAGTGCCGAATGGGCGGGCCTGATTGATTTCCAGATTGACCGTACCCGCGCCCTGATGCTCGAAGGCGCACCACTCGTGCATCAGTTGCCCGGACGCATGGGCTGGGAAATTCGCTTCACTGTGCAAGGTGGATTGCGCATCCTCGAAAAAATTCGCCAGCAGCGCGGTAATGTATTCCAGAAGCGCCCATTATTAGGCCCAGCAGACTGGTTGCGAATGAGCAG
>JBAXHE010000187.1:0-3397 GCA_037139055.1 Betaproteobacteria bacterium
GGCAAGGACTTGCCGGTGCTGTTCCTCACCGCACGCGACCATGTCGATGACCGCGTCAAAGGTCTGGAACTCGGCGCCGATGACTATCTGGTCAAGCCCTTTGCCTTTTCCGAACTGCTGGCGCGTGTGCGCACGCTCTTGCGCCGTGGCGCCAAGGCCAGTGCGGCGGAGTTCCTGCGCGCTGCCGATCTGGAACTTGATCTATTGCGCCGACGCGTCACGCGCGCTGGCAAGCGCATCGACCTCACGGCCAAGGAGTTTGCGCTGCTCGAGTTGCTGCTGCGCCGCCAAGGCGAGGTGCTGCCACGCTCGCTGATCGCGTCGCAGGTTTGGGACATGAACTTCGACAGCGACACCAACGTGATCGAAGTCGCCATGCGGCGCCTGCGCGTCAAGCTCGACGACAACTTTGAACCGAAGCTGATCCGCACCGTGCGCGGCATGGGCTACGTGCTGGAGAACCCGGATTGCGCCTGACCGGACGACCCTCGATTCAGCGGCGTCTGACGCTGCTGTTCGTCATCGCCTCCTCGGCTGTGCTGCTGGCGCTCGGACTGGTTATCGCGTCCTCTGTGGAGCAGCACTTTGAGGACCTCGACATGGAGGTGCTTTCGGGCAAGATGGAACTGACCCGCCATACCCTGGGCATGCTGAAGTCGAGCGCTGATCTGGAACAACTGGCGCAGCAGATGGACCATTCACTGGTCGGGCACCACGGCCTCGAAGTGCTGCTGATCGGCACGAATCAGGCGGTGCTGTTTGCCACGCCGAACGCCGGTTTTGCACCGGCCTTGATCACGGCCAGCGCGCAGCACAGTCCGCTGCGACCCCAGATCTGGACGCTGGGCGCGCAGACCTATCGCGGCATTGCCGCCGAGGTCGCCACCGGTATCAGCGAGCAAAGCCGGGTCACGATCGCGGTGGCCACCGACATTGCGCACCACCAGAGTTACATGCGATCGTTTTTGCGCACGCTCTGGCTGTTTGTCGCCGGCGCAGCCGCGCTGACCGGCATGCTGGGCTGGATTGCGGCGCGCCGTGGTCTGGCCCCTTTGCGCGCCATGCGTGAGCAGGCGCAGGTGGTGACGGCGCAGCAGTTGAGCCAGCGTCTGCCGGTTGCGTCGGTGCCGCTGGAGTTGGCTGAGTTGGCGCAATCACTCAACGACATGCTGGCGCGGCTCGAAGAAGCGTTTTTGCGACTCTCGGATTTTTCATCCGACATCGCGCACGAGCTGCGCACGCCGGTCAGCAACCTGATGACACAGACCCAGGTCGCCCTGTCACGCGCGCGCAACGCCGACGACTACCGCAGCATTCTCGAATCGAACGCTGAGGAGTTCGAGCACATGGCGCGCATGATCTCCGACATGCTGCTGCTGGCCAAAGCCGAGAACGGTCTGGTCGTGCCCCATCGCGAGACCCTGCAACTGGGCTCCGAGGTGCGCGCGCTGTTTGACTACTACGATGCGGTGGCGGAAGAAAAAGGCATCACGCTCATGCTGGAAGGCGACGCTGAAATCAGCGCCGACCGCCTGATGCTGCGCCGCGCGCTGGGCAACCTGCTGTCCAATGCGGTGCGCCATGCCAATGCCGGCAGCAGCGTACGCGTTCAGATCAGCGCCAACGTCGATCAGATATTGATCGCCATGGAAAACCAGGGCGACACCATTGCCCATGAATTTCTGGAACGTGTCTTTGACCGCTTCTTCCGCGTTGACCCCTCGCGCCAGCGCGCCAGCGAAGGCACAGGCCTGGGTCTGGCCATCACCAGGTCCATCGTGATTGCCCATGGTGGATCGATGGATGTCAGCTCGAATGAGGGTCTGACCACCTTTACCATCGCACTTCCGCACAGCAACTGACGGTATCAGGATGTCCCTCTTCAAACCACTGTCATTGACGCTTGTGCTGGCGTCACATTTCGCCCTCGCCAGCACCACAGAACCGTCCGAGCGTGAGTTGCACACGGCTGGCTGCGTGGCGGCACTTGAAGTGAAAGCCGATGATCTGGCCAGACAGGTCAAAAGCGGACAAACCGATTCGCGCCCTTTGTTGACGGCGACGCTGGAGGCCGGGGCAGCCTTCATTGGCAACGCGTATCTGCAGGGCGATCGCGACGAGGCACGTTCGCAGTCCTTGCGCCTGGTGGCGCTGGAAGCACAGAAAGCTCTTGCTGATGCGGAACTGGCGGCGCGTCAGTCAGGCTGCGCGCAGGAAGGCGCCCATCTGCTGACGCAAACCGACTTCATCGGCCGGATCGTCATTTCGCGCCTGGTGCAGCGGCGCATGCAGAAACTGCTCGGGGACTGAACCGCGCGTGACCTGCAGTGTCACAATTCGAGTCCGTTCACATTATCAGCAAGCAATCAACTCAACCGACATCCAATGACATCCCAAGCCCAATCAAAACCCGTCGCTGTGGTAACCGGCGGTGCGCGCGGCATCGGTCTGGCCATCGCCCAGCGCTTTCTGAGCCAGGGGCACCGTGTGGCCTTGCTCGACATCGATGGTGAGACTTTGAGTCGAACCGCCGTCATGCTCAATGACGCGGACCATGTGCTGGCCATTCACTGTGACGTGTCCAAGCCAGAGCAGGTGAAGGCGGCGGTAGCCGATGTGGTCGCGACCTTCGGCCGGATCGATGCGCTGATCAACAACGCCGGGGTCGCGGTCTTCAAGCCGATTCTGGAGACCTCGTTCGAGGAATGGCGCTACGTGATGGGGACGAATCTGGATGGCGCCTTTCTCTGCAGCCAGGCCTGCGCTCCTGTCATGTGCAGGAACGGTGGCGGCAGCATTGTCAACATCGCCTCGATTTCTGGTCTGCGCGCAAGCACCTTGCGCGTTGCCTACGGCACCAGCAAGGCCGCGATTATTCAGTTGACAAAACAGCAGGCGGTCGAGTTGGGCAACGTCGGCATCCGCGTCAACGCCATTGCACCGGGTCCGGTCGACACCGAGATGTCGAAACTGGTTCACAGCGTAGCGATCCGCTCCGACTATTACGACGCCATTCCGCTGAACCGCTACGGCACGACCGATGAAATCGCATCGGTCGCGATCTTTTTGTGCAGCGACTCCGCCAGCTTTGTGAATGGTCAGGTGCTGGCAGTTGATGGTGGCTTCGACGCCGCCGGTGTCGGCCTGCCAACGCTGCGCCGGACAGTTCCCTGAGCCAACCAGCCCCCGGTTTTTAGAGAAAGCCGGTCGAGATCCAGGGTATGGCGGCAATCACCAGCAGCGCCACAAAGAGGGCGCCCAGGTGCGGCCAGACACGCCAGAACGCCTGGTCAGGCGGCACCTTGCCAATGGCGCAGGCAGCGTAAAAACCGACACCGAAAGGCGGTGCAAACAGGCCCAGCCCCATGGCAAAAATCACCACCATGGCGTAGTGCAC
>JBAXHE010000188.1:0-3331 GCA_037139055.1 Betaproteobacteria bacterium
TGAGCTACATGGCCCCCGAGTACATCCAGCACGGCCTCTCCTCGTCCCAGGGCGATCTGTGGGCCGTGGGGGTCATGCTCTACCAGTGCCTTACGGGCGAGCGCCCCTTTGGGGGTGACAATACGACAACGATCCTCTTCAAGATCGTTTCGACCGAGCCCCCCCTCCTTGATCCCGTGACCATCCAGGGCATCAGCCCCAGCATCCAAGGCATTCTCACCCGCGCTCTGTCCAAGGATCCCGCCCATCGTTTCAAGACCGCCGAGGAGTTCGCGAAAAGCCTGCGGGCCTGCCAGGATCCCGCCTGGGAGGGCAATCTTGAAGGCACGGTCATGCTGGCAGCGATCCCTCTGGACCCCGATGCGACCAGCTACCTGGCCAAAACGCCACGCCAGCCCCTGCCGCATGCGTCCGTCACCCCGACCCAACCGACGCGGGGGCGTACAGGCCTGCTAACCGCGCTCGGTGCGGGACTGCTGGCCCTGGCTGGCGCCGGGGCCTACTTTTTTGCCGGGAGTCGGCCCGCTGCGCCCGCTGCAGCCATGGAAGGCAACACTGTTCCTCTGATCCCCAGTGTCAGCGCCGCCACCTCGGCACCCGCAGGTCCGGCCACCGCTGCCCCGGTCGCCGGGGCCAAGCCAACCGCACCCGCTCCGTCTGCCGCTGCGAGTGCACCAGCGGCTGGAACCGCCCAGCCCCAGTCCCTTTCCCAAGGGCAGGCTCAAACGACTGCGACACCCCCGGCGCCGAACCCAACCCCATCAGTTCCCAGCGCGGAAACGTCAGCTGAAAAGTTGGCCAAGGCGGTGGCGGTGATGCCCTCGGACCCCGACCTGGCAGCGGAGCTGCTGCTCAATCTGGCGGCCGCTCAGCCAGGCCAAGCCCCGATCCAGGGGAACCTTCTGGCAGCCCTGTATCGAATAGGCAACGCCCGGGACTTTGAGCGGGCCCTTGATACCGCCAGGGCCAATGGCCTGTCAGGCCCCCAGATGATGAAAGCCGCCCCTGCCTTCCGCCAAGCCATGACGGACGAACTCCGCGCCCACAAGGCCAAAGACAAATCCAACGTGCTGACCCTCGCCACCCTCAATAAGATCGTGAACTAATTAGAGCATGCAAGCAGGGCAACCCACAGTTGAGAGGCTGTGTTTCATTGCATCCACTCGATCCCATTTCATAGCGCCATCAAGGCGGCGATCTCGACTCCCACCACCCTTTGGCAGATGGCCAAAGGATCCATGCGCCAAACGCTAATCACCGCCCGTAATATTGGGCACGCTCACCACCCGGAAGCCCAGGAAATCTTCGCGAGCGCCCGGGGTGGCGCGGTCGCGGAAGGCCGACCGAATGGTGGCTATGTATCTCCACGCATAGGAGCCGCCACGGTTCACCCGGAACGTACCGCTGGAAGCGCCCGTTGGATCGGTCTGTGAGTTTGCCGGATAGGACCCGTACCAGTCCTGACACCACTGCGATACGTTGCCCAGCATGTCGTAGAGTCCAAATGCGTTCGGCCGTTTCCTGCCCACTGGATGGGTTTGGTTGCCGCTGTTGGAGGCGTTCCAGGCGATGGCATCCGGGTCCCCATAGGTCTCTCCTGAGGTATCCGCCCGACAGGCATACTCCCATTCCGCTTCGCTGGGCAAGCGGTAGCTGCGGTCCGTTTCCTTCGCGTTCAGGGCCGCGATGAACCGTTGGGCGTCCTCCCAACTCACCCGTTCTACAGGCCGATCATCGCCCTTGGAGTAACTGGGATCGTCGCCCAGGACAGCCTGCCACTGGGCCTGGGTCACTGTCGTTGTTGCCATCCAGAAGCTGGATATGCTCACAGTGTGTCGCGGTTGCTCATCCCCGCTACTACCCCCCATGGCGAATGTTCCTGCGGGGATCTCAGCGACGGTCATGCCAGCTGGTTCCTCCGATAGTCTGGTGGCGGCAACACTTCCTTGAAGTCCGGGACTGCTAGTCGCCCCAAGGTCGGATCGAGCACTACCACATGTCCAGCCTTGCCCTCCAGGCCCCCAGTCCCTTCCGCTTGCAGCAGGGCTGTGCGGGCCTTCAGGCCCCGGGCTGCCTCGGGGGCCATGAATAGCTTGGCGCGATAACCCCGGGATGCAGGTTCTGCCGTGGGTTTCAGCAACAGGCTGTATTCCGTTTTCTCTGCGTCGTAATTCACCAACTCCACCGTGAACGGCACCGGATACTTCCGTGCCGCCAGGGCCTCGATCTGCCGCGCGTAGGGGCTGGCCTGCTCGGTCGCCGCCTTACCATAGCGGGCTTCCAGGCTTTCCTTTTCCTGCCGCAGGCGGGCCTCCAGATCGGCCTTCGCCATGGCGTGTACGGCTAGGCGAGCCTGGTACTGGGCCATGGTCTCGAACTCATCCTTGGGGGCCAGACTAGGCCGTTTCTGGGCCAGGGCCTGGAAGTCGGCCTCCAGGGTCGCCAGGGCCTTGGTCTGTTCAGCCTGGATGCGATGCTCAACCTCTTCCTTCTTCTTGGTGAGGTTTGCCACTTCGGCCCGCGCCTGCATCAGACTCAGGGTGGCGTTGCTGTTTAGGCCTGTGCGCTCAGCCTCCAGCTTCCGCTTCAGCTCCGCCAAACGGCCTTCTTCGGCCAGCCGTTGCTGCTCACGCTGGGCGGTCTGAGCCTTGGCGGCTTCGTCCAGTTGCGCTGCGTCTGCCTGAAGGCGGCGTCGACGCTCGCCTTCATCAGCCAGACGCCTTTCTTCCAGCTCCTTCAGGCGCAGCTGCTCCTGTAAGGCCTGCTCGCGCTTCTGGGTCTCGGCCGCGCCAAGGCGTTGCAGGTTCGCAGTCTTGTCGGCCTGGAGCTTGGCGAGCTCGGCTTCGATTCATCTCGTCTCCTCCGCAAGAACCGCCTGCTCCCTGGCAATATCCTCCGCTGTGCGCTGGGGCCTGAAGTAGAAATCGCCCACGGTGCTGTTGGATTCCCAGGGGGTCTGGGCGCCCTGGCTAGTTGCCAGAACCTTCTCGCGGACCCTCTTGAAGACCTTCTCCATTTCCATTCCAGGCTCGTTGAGCTGCTGGAGAAGGGCGCTGGTATATAGGCCATGTTCGCCCGTCCCATCCGCCGCAGCGCTGCCGGGGGCGGTTGCGTACGAGATCAGGGTGCCCGTGGGAGCTTTGACCTGGGCGAGGCCCTTGTCGCCACTGCTGCGCCAGCTGCGCGCGAAGGGATTGTTCCGGCAGGCATCGAGGATGAGGATATTCAGGGCATTCTTGGCGGTCTCCATTTTGTCCAGCACCAGACCCGCCTCGACGGCCTGATAGGGCACCTCGTCCTCTCGGTCCATTTGGGCACCAATGGGCACAAG
>JBAXHE010000189.1:0-3294 GCA_037139055.1 Betaproteobacteria bacterium
TCTTGGAGGTGAAGCGGATGCCCATCATCTCTTCCGAGATTTTTTCCTGGAACTTGAGATAGGCCTTGTCCTGCGAGCCCTTCTTGACCAGCGTGCTATGTGCCTTGGCGTAGACAGATTTGATGACTTCCAGGCGCTCCAGTCCTTCGAGCTTCAGCTTGAGCAGCGATGCCGCTGCCGCAGCGCCTTCAGCCGCTTCGCTGTCGTCGCCTTCGTCTTCTTCGATTTCGGCTTCTTCGTCGGCGGCGAGTTCTTCGATGGCGTCGTTGGCGTTGGGGTCGATCAGTCCGTCGATCAGCTCGTCAATGCGCATTTCGTCACGCGCGATTTTGTCGGCGCAGTCGACGATTTCAGAAATCGTCGTCGGGCATGCCGAGATGGCCTGAATCATGTGCTTGAGGCCGTCTTCGATACGCTTGGCGATTTCGATTTCGCCTTCGCGGGTCAACAGTTCAACCGAGCCCATTTCGCGCATATACATGCGTACCGGATCGGTGGTGCGACCGAATTCGGAGTCGACCGTCGATAAAGCCTGTTCAGCTTGCTCTTCCACGTCGGCGTCGTCTGCGGCCACGGGGGGCGCGGACTCCGACATGAGCAGGGTTTCGGCATCGGGCGCTTCGTCATAGACCTGAATGCCCATGTCGTTGAAGGTGCTGATGATGCTTTCAATCTGCTCAGCATCAACGACGTCATCCGGCAGATGGTCGTTAACCTCCGCATAGGTCAGAAACCCACGTTCCTTGCCTAGCTTGATCAGCGTCTTGAGGCGCGTCTTGCGCATCTCGTCGTCGATCGGCGAAGGAACTCCTCCGATTGAAGCCAATAAATCGGAGGCCTTGGCTTTTGCCGATTTGGTGTTTGTTGCCTTTTCCCTTGCCATGGACTCGTCCCGGTTAGCGTTATACTGGAAAAACCCTAGATTTTATCACAACTTGCAGTGCTTTAGCCGGACCGGCCTTGCGCACTGAGTGCCTTCAGGTAATGTTGCTTCTCTTCACCTGAAAGACCGGCTACCCCAAGTCGCGATACTTTCTCTTGTAACAGACCAAATACACGTTTGCTTTCTGCTTCCTGCAAGCGTTTAACTGCACCTTCGAATTCCGCGTCGATGTCGTCTTCATTGAACGGCAGTTGCATCAACTCCGCTGCCGCTTCGCGCAAGATGCCCTCGTCTTCGTTTCCCCGCAGCCGCTCGAGCAGCGCGGCGTACGCCGGGACCGGTTCGCCCGCAGCGTTAATCGTTTCGCACAAATGCCTGACTGCTCGCGCCTCTGCGGAGTTGGTCGGCAGCGCTTCGAGCGGCAAGCGTATGGCAAGTTCCGGCTTTTGCAGCAGCAGCCGCAACAGCGGCCGCAACAGTGACGGTGCCTGTCTGGGCACTCGTGCCGGTGCCGGACGCGCCACAGGGCGCAAGTCGCAAAGGCGCTCGACCTCCTGCTGTGAAAAGCCGCTGGCTTCGGCCAGTCGCTTGACCAACTGTAGACGCAAAAGCGGCGTTTGCAAGCGCGTCAGCAAGGGCTTGGCCTCGGCAACCAGTTTGGCCTTGCCTTCGGAGCTGGTCATGTCGCAATGGGATGCCAGTTCACGCAACAGGAATTCGGAGAGTGGCGTGGCCTGTGCAATCATTTTCTCGAAGGCTTCTGTTCCCTGGCTGCGGACAAAACTGTCGGGGTCTTCACCGTCCGGCAGGAAGACAAAGCCGATGCTTTTTTGTTCGGGTAGCGCTTCCAGACTGTTTTCCAGGGCGCGCCAGGCGGCCTTGCGACCGGCGTTGTCGCCGTCAAAACAATAGACAATACGGTCAACCTGACGCAGCAGTTTCTGTACGTGGGTGGCCGTGGTTGCCGTGCCGAGGGTGGCCACGGCGTTGCCAACACCGTGCTGGGCCAGCGCGACGACATCCATATAGCCTTCGACGACAATCGCCGTGTCCTTGTCGCGCAAGGCAGCGCGCGCCTGCGGCAGGCCAAAGACTTCGCGTCCCTTTTCGAACAGCGGTGTTTCCGGAGAGTTCAAGTATTTCGGTTCGCCTTCGCCGAGAACGCGTCCGCCAAAAGCGATGACTTCGCCCTTCTGGTTGATGATCGGAAACATTACGCGATCGCGGAAGCGGTCGTAAAGGCGTCCTTGTTCGTTCTTGATCACCAGTCCGGCGACCTGGAGTTCGGTAATGGTGTAATCCTCGAACGCTTCGCCGAGGTTCTGCCAGCCGTCGGGTGCATAGCCGATCCCGAATTTCTGGGCAATTTCGCCGCTGACGCCGCGAGCCTTCAGATACTGGATGGCCTTGTCGGAACGTTTAAGCTGCTCGTAATAATACTTGGAGGCCCTCGCCATAATTTCGGTCAGCGTGGTGAGCTTCGGGCCGTCATGATGGCGTCGGCCTTCATCCTCCGGGACTTGCAGGCCGACACGGCCGGCCAGTTCCTTGATCGCGTCAATGAAGCCGAGCCCGGAATACTCCATGAGAAAGCTGATCGCCGTTCCATGCGCGCCGCAACCAAAGCAGTGGTAGAACTGCTTGGTCGGACTGACCGTGAAAGAAGGCGATTTTTCATTGTGGAACGGGCAACATGCGGCGAAGTTGGCCCCCGCCTTCTTGAGCGGTACGTGGCCGTCAATCAGGTCAACGACGTCAACGCGATGCAGCAGTTCCTGGATGAAGGATTCGGGGATCATAGAGACCGTGAGGGGTTAGGAGTGAGGAGTGAGGGAGAAAAGCGGAGCGCTGGCGTAGCGTTCCTCAAATCGTTGTTGCTCCTCACGCGGTTCTCCTGGCTCCTTACTTCGCCAGAGCAGTTTTGACCAGCTTGGACACTTCGGTCATATCGGCGCGGCCGGCGAGTTTTGGCTTGAGTATGGCCATTACCTTGCCCATGTCGCCAGGCCCTGCAGCAGCGGTTTCGACGATGGCAGCGGCGACTGCGGCGGAAATTTCATCGGCCGAAAGTCCGGCAGGCATGTAACCAGTAAGCAGTTCGGCTTCGAATTTTTCGACATCGGCCAGATCGGTGCGTCCGGCAGCCTCATACTGCGTGATCGAGTCGCGGCGCTGCTTGAGCATCTTGTCGATGACGGCAACAATGGCTGCGTCGTCAAGCACGATGCGCTCATCAACTTCCTTTTGCTTCACTGCGGCGAGCAAGAGGCGGATGGCGTCGCGTTTTCCGGCCTCGCCGGCACGCATGGCGGCCTTCATGTCATCGTTGATGCGATCTTTTAGGCTCATCGAGAAGCTCCTTGGCGTAATTCCTGTTTGCATTAAAACCGATACTGTGTCGACTTCGACTT
>JBAXHE010000190.1:0-3275 GCA_037139055.1 Betaproteobacteria bacterium
TGGCCCAGGCCATGGACCATGCCGTGCTGGCGGGCCGCCTGGCCTTCGAGAGCGGCCGCATGCCCAAGCGCCTCTTCGCCAGCGCCAGCAGCCCCATGACCGGCGTCATCGGGACCTAGCAGGGGCGCACCAGGGATGGGTCCACGACCCGCCCCTGGTGCGCTCTCTGGTCCTACTTGACAGCCGCTTGGCCTCGGGCCTCCAGGGCCTGGTTGAGCAGGTCCACGCCATCCTTGGCTGCCTTGGTGGCACCCGTGAGGGTCTCCCGGGCCAGCTCCGGGTTGTGGAAGCCATCGCTGTTCTCGGCGGTCCAGAACTCCCAGAGCACGTGCGCTTCCTCGTGCTTCTCCCGGGCCTTGGCCAGGGTCGCCTCGGGGACGCCGGCCCGCTTGGCGACCACGTAGGTGTCGATGAGACGGCCGATCCAGTACTCGGACTTGCGCATCTTGCCCTTGATGAAGTTGCGCACAGTCTCGATCTCGTACTTGCGGGCCTCGGCCCCGCCCTTGGGGTGGCAGCCCACACAGGAGGCCTTCACATCCGCCAGGGGCCGCAGCACAGCGTGGGTGGAGAAGACCTTGCCGTCAGCTCCCTTCTTCTTGGGCATGTGGCACTGGTGGCACTGTACGCCGGCGCGGTCGTGGGCGCTGCCCGCAAAGGCCTCGGCCTCCGGGTGCTGCATCTTGATGAGGCGGGCGCCGGTGATGGCGTGCTTGAAGTCGTAGAAGTCCAGCTTCTTGTAGTGGGCCAGCAGCTCCTTGGCGTTCTTCAGGGGGAAGTGGTTGGTGCGCTGGTCGTCGTAGCCCACCTTCTTGCCATCGGACCACTGGGTGCCGGCGTTGCAGGCGTACTCCACGTGGCACTGGGCGCACATCATCCGGGAGTCCGTCTTCTGCATCACGCCGATCTTCCGGAACTCCCGGAAGTCGATGACCTTCAGGTCGGTCTTGCCATTGCGGGCGAAGATGCCCTTGGCGCCTTCGCGCTCGATGGCCTGAATGAGGGCATCCCGCACGATGCGCGGCTGGGTGCCGTGCGGATCGTGGCACTGGATGCAGCCTACGGGATTGTGGGTGGCCTTGGCCATGTCCACCACGCTGGAGGTGCGGTCCCAGCGCGCCCGGGCATCCTTGTCCCCCATGAACTTCCAGCTGAGGATGTGGTCCGAGGTCTTGCACTTCATGCAGGTCGCATTGCCCGCCATGGCTGTCTCGGGGAGCTTGAACAGGGGGCCCTTGTCCTCCAGCACATCCCAGGTGCGGCCCACCTCGGTGACGCCCTTCCAGCCGTTCTTGAACTGGAAGCGGCCGCCTTGGAAGCGGTCCACCGAGAACTGGTCGATGACCATGAAGGCGTGGCCGCGGGGCTCGTTGTGCTCAAAGGTGAAGCCGTGGCCCGCCAGGAGCTTGTCCTGCATGGGGGAGCGACCCGCAGGAATGCCCTTCTCCCGGCGGGCGCCACCCTCCAGGCTGGTGGTGAAGAAGCTCTGGTACTGGTTCTTGTGGCAGCCGCCACAGAGCGCCGGATCCAGGTTGGTGGTGGGCTTCTCCGAGCCCGAGGTCTCCACGTGTCGGCCCAGTTCCCCGTGGCAGACCTCGCAGGCGAGCTTGGCGTGCTTGGAGCCCTCTTTCAGCGCCTTGACCTCGTCGTGGCAATCGTAACAAGTGGCTCGAGCAATGGCCGTCTTACCCTTGGTGGCTCCAGGCGGGGTGGCCTTGAAGCCCAGGGCCAGCAGCAGGCTCAGGGCCCCGGCAAGACCCCAGAGGGTGGTTTGCAAGGCAGGTTTTGGGGTCATGGGGAGCTCCCGGAGGTTGCGGCGGCGCCGCGGCAAGGGATATGGCTCGGGGCTGGGAAATACCCCCCCGAGGGGGTTTAAGACCAAGTGGTCCTTAACGGTCTACAAAAATAAGGATACGCTGGTCCGAAAATATTTCCAGGGGTCCTTCGGGGGATAATGCCCCATGACCGACCTCGACCTTGCCCCCCTTGAGTGCCGCATCCTGGGCTGCCTGTTGGAGAAGCAGCTCAGCACGCCGGACATCTATCCCTTGTCCCTGAACGCCCTGCTCAATGCCTGCAACCAGTCCAGCAACCGGGAGCCCGTCCTGGCCCTCACGGAACCCGAGGTCCAGGCCGCCGTGGCGGACCTGGTGGGCCGGGGCTTGGCCGAGCACTGGCCCGGCCGGGTGCTCAAGATCGCCCACACCGCCAAGCCCACCTGGAACCTCTCCGTGCAAGAGGCGGCGCTCCTGGCAGAGCTGCTCCTGCGGGGTCCCCAGACCCCGGGCGAGCTGCGCACCAACACCCGCCGCATGTACGCCTTCCCCGACCTGGATGAGGTGGAAGCCTGCCTGGGCGTACTCATGGAAGCAGAGCCGCCCCTCGTCGTGCGCCTGCCCCGGGCACCAGGCTCCCGGGAGGCCCGGGTGGCCCACCTCCTGGCTGGCTCACCCGTGGAGGGCAGTGCCTCCCAGGCTGTGGAGAGTGGCGCCGCGCGCACGGGCCGACTTGAGCAACTGGAAGCCGAGGTCAGCGCCCTCCGGGCCGAGCTGGCAGACCTCCGACAAGCCTTCGAGGCCTTCCGGGATCAGTTCTGAAGGTCTCGTGTATCGCCGAAGGCGATACGGAGACGACACCAAGGCACCAAAATTTGCAAAGTCGAACGGCTGTTGTCATTCATGGTGCCTTGGTGGCAGGGCTTTTTTATCTTCCGGTGGTTGCGCTTGATTGTCAGGCCCCCAGGCTCGGGTAGTCGGTGTACCCGGCCGGTGCTGGTGTGTAGAAGGCGCTCATGTCCGGGCTGGCCAGCGGGGCACCTGCTTGCAGGCGGGCTGGCAGGTCGGGGTTGGCGATGAAGGGGCGGCCGAAGGCGATGAGGTCGGCCTTGCCCGAGGCCAGATCCGCCTCGGACCGGCTGCGGTCGTAGCCACCACTCAGGATGAGAGTGCCGCGGTACGCGGCCTTGATGCGCGCCACCGTGGCGGGCGCCGGGGCCGGGGCGCCCATGGCGCTGTGGTCCACCAGGTGGAGGTAGACCAGGCCCAGGGCGTCGAGCTCCGCCGCGAGGTGGGCGTAGGCCTCCTCGGTCTCGGGGAAGGTGGCGATGTCGTTGAACACCCCATGGGGGGACAACCGGATGCCCACGCGGTCCTTGCCGATGGCGGCCACGGCAGCGGCGGCCACTTCGAGCACGAAGCGGGCGCGCTTCTCGTGGGTGCCACCGTAGGCATCGGTGCGCACATTGGAGCCCGGGTTCAGGAACTGCTCCAGGAGGT
>JBAXHE010000191.1:0-3274 GCA_037139055.1 Betaproteobacteria bacterium
GATACCCCTGGAGGATCTCAAGGAAGCCTCTCAGTTGCTTGCGGATGTACATGGCACCCTCCTGTTTCAAGCAATGCAATGGTTGCGAGACTCCCTGGATATGCGCAGTTTTATATTGGCCGGAGTTGAGCTGGCAGCCAATCCGGGCACCATGCATGACCCACCTTCTAGATATCACCCACGCCCTTCCAGCTGAAGAGCCTGGAATCCTCCTCCTCCGGATACCCTCACTCACTTGATGACCAGCCAAGGGGGATCCGCGTTAGAGGCTGGCCTGGATATTCTGGTTCGTCAGACCGGCAGTTCTTCACATGGGTGCCGGCTAATACTACATGGGCGGGTGCAAACGCCACCCGCCCAACCACTAGCACAGTGCCTGGTTTGGCCAACTCCCAAGCAGACAGAAACACATGTCGCGTGGTTGATTCTGAACGGTTAGAACTCCTGGATTCTATTCAAGGCGGGTTCTTTAGGGTGGGCTATTGTTACGGGTTCGCTGGTCCCCTTCGATTGGGCTTCGATTCATCCTTGAACAAGTAATTGACTGCGTGTGGGTTCCGACTGGTCCTGATGTACATCTCCCTGGCGTTCTGGGGAGTGTCATAGTGAATAAAGGACGGTATGAAATCGAGTTCCAGACCAACCAGTGAGCCCTTCGTCGCAACGAGAACTCCACCTTCTGTCTCAATTCCATTAATGGATGAATTCTGTTCGGCTGTGGACATTCCCGCAGTGAGAAGCCAAGACTTTCTTCCCGAATTTGCAAGGACAGAGTGTACATAATTGGCTGTTACCGGAAAGCGGCAGAAAATGCAAGTTGAGTTAATCTTGGGTTCTGGTGTTTCATTTACTTGGTTTAGGAGGGCTTGTAGGGCTTCTAGTTTTGAATCGGACCCTAAGTTTTCCAACTCCTCGATGAGCAGGTTTAGGGAACGGAGCGCCCTACCAGGATTTACCCATGAATTGGGTTCGCCTTCCCAGGCATCTAAAATTTCGGCCTCTGATTCGAGATTTTCCACTTCTTTGGTTTCGACGCTAGTTATGTCGAAATTACTGCCCCTCGGATGCGCTAAATTGTTCCGTAAAGTCCTTATGGTCCTTTCGAGGGCCAGGGGGCTTGAAGCAGCCGCAAGAGTCACATTCTTTTTAGCGAGCAGAGCCGATGGAGTCGATGAAAATTCTCCCATAACCGAATCAACCGTGTGAAAAATCGAAAGTTCATCAGGGCTCTGTTGGTAGGGGATAATTTGTTCTTTGGGAATAAGTCCTTGAAGGATGGATCCGCCTTCCCAATTATTGAAATCTGTCTCGCTCCATACCGTACGGTGGATCTCCCCAAATGGTGAGCGAAAGCTCTGAAGGTCTGGCGTTCTGGAAAGCATCAGAACACGGAGGAAGGATTTATCACTGAGGATGGTCTTAAGCAGGGTCGGTCTTGATCGAGCAAACAGATTGACTTCCTCTATGATGACAAGGTCCCAAACCACGGACGAGAGGCTGGCCAGCACATCTGTGTTCCGGGCCGTGTCCATACCGATGACCCCAGCGAACGGACTTGGCCAGATTGGCTGCCCAATTTGTGCGTAATCTTCAAGTTCCCTGACCTTGGCGCGGGTGAGAGCCATGACCGAAGTCCCATGCATGACCCGAGACAGGGATTGCTGCGTGAGTTCAGCCAGGGGCTTGGGGCCAATGATCAGAATCCTGGAACCTGGTTTTACTTTTGCCAAATCAGCCGCAATTTGCATGGCCGTGTAAGTTTTCCCCGATCCAGGGGGGGCCACAAGAAGGTCTCTGCTCGGAAGGGGGTGAGTCTGCAATGCCGCAGCAAAGTTAGCCTGGTAGTGGGTGAGATTGACCTTGCGATCATCAGCCATGTTCTTTGAAAGGGTCATAGATCGGCTCCTTTCAGGAGGGCGTCTGATTTTGTAACTCTTTGGAGAATCCACTCTCGGTGTTCAACAAGCCTTTCGTGATCGTCCCAGATGATCTCTTTTTTAAAATGAAAAATATCGTTTCTAAGGTTTCGGATATCTTCCAACTTCGTTCTAACTGTGTGACTCGTTCCTCCGAACCCTGGTTTGAAGTAGTCCCAAGTGTCTCCATAACCGATGATTTGAACGTAGTCGTTGAAGGTCATTTCATTAACTTGTGTGGGGATGGAACCTTCCTTATAGATACCAGATAATGTTTTCTTAGCGAAGGCAGCTAGCTGGTCATCCGATACTGCACGAGTAATGAGGGCCCGAAGTGCCAACTCGATTTCTGCAATAAGAACAAATGGGTTCGCAAGTTTGTAAAGGTAGTTCAAAATATCTACGGTTGTGAGGATCCCATGCAGGCGGTCAATATCACCGACCAAGACGGCACCGTCACGTTCAAGCCATTTGAGAATATCGTTGAGTTCACTTGTCCCTCTGGCGAACTCGGGTTTCTCAATAAATTCTTCAACAGGGAGTTCCCCCAGAGAAGAATTGAATGATTTCATTCTTCGGATTCGATCCGAGAAGGAACGGTAGGAGAATATTCCTAGAACTACCTTCCCTTGCACAACTGGGATTTGGGAGAACCCTTTCTTCTTCATGATATTCAAGGCATCTGTGGCGAGCGTGTCTGGTGAGACCGTTGCCATTTCCTGATCTTCAGGAAGGATGCGGTTCACCCTATGGAAAAGCTCTCCGATGCTATCGAGGGGAGGTTGTGGGAAGCTCATGGGTTTCTCCAGACTACGAATAACCATTACGAGCAGTTAATTAGGTATTGAGATCATCATACCCTAGACCATCCTACCCATCGCAGGGCGATATCCTCCCCGGCAGCCTAGCCCAAGGGCAATTGCAGTAAATGGTGCTTGAGGGGGTGCTAAAGGAGGAGAAGACGTGGAAGGTGACTGCCTGGGGTTGCAGCCACCTTGGAGTCTTAGAGCAGATAGCACTACAGTAGGGGTGAGAGGTTTTTCAGCTCTTTCCGTATCTTAACCATCGCCAGCGTATCCTGGGCGCAGTATGCAAAGAGGTCATTACGGATGACTTGCCTCGCAGCGCGGTCGGTCTCGTCTAGCATCCTCGCAAAGGCAGGGCCTGCTTGGTTCCCATTCTGGACTTGGAGTTGGCTGTAGGCGAAGCCTGGAGACAGCGCTGGCAGTACCTTCTCGCTGGAGTCGGAACCATGGAAGGCTGGAAGGTAGATGTTCTCCCGGATGACAGGGCGCAGGTCTAACAGGCGAGCCATGAGTTCCTCGATCTCCGGTGCCAGATGGGGCAGAGACTCGGCG
>JBAXHE010000192.1:0-3260 GCA_037139055.1 Betaproteobacteria bacterium
ACGGCTTTTGCCGCCGCTGCCGTGAGCTTCTGATTGAACGCTACAATACCACCAAAAGCAGAGACAGGATCACAAAATAATGCCTTTTGATAGGCTTCTAGCACATTCGCGCCTAAGGCCACACCGCCAGGGTTGGCATGTTTGATGATGACAACGGCTGCGGTTTGTGCGGGGTCAAATTCTGCGACCAATTCAAATGCTGCCTTGGTTTCATTGACGTTGTTGTATGAAAAGTCAACAATCTTGCAGTCGTACTTGTACTTCATGGTGCGGTCAACCCGGGAGATGATCTGAATGGCGCTGATTCCCCTGATCTCCTTGTCGAGAAAGAGGGTGTGCAATTTCTTTTCATCAAAGCCGGTTTGCAGCTTGGCAACCACAATTATCAGGCCGTTTTTGCTCAGAGCAAAACTCTCCAGCACCTTTTCCTCTGTCAGTCCGCCATTGAGACTGCTGGCACTTTGCTCGTCCTGATTGCTCGAATAGACGATATGGATTGGAGCATCCGCATACTTCGCATACTTCTGTTCTTTCACCAATGCCTTGAAGTGCTCCGTTATCCGCTCCTTATAGGCAATAGCCGCCTTGATCGAGTAGACCGCAAGCATCGCCTTGCCTGTTCCCCTGATTTGCCGGTAGACATCCTTCACCAGCAAATCCGCCACATATTTGGCTATGGCATCTATGCGGTCACGGTTTTCATAGATTTGCTTCTTCTGCGCATCCCTGTAGTCTTGTTCTGTAAAACCTTCGAGCGGATGCTTGGGCAGATCAAAGAGCATTTTGGAGGCAACCGGCACAATATTTTTGAGCGGATTGAGGATAAAGCCATCTTCAATGGCCTCTTTCATGGTGTAGCTGTCGAACGGGCGCCACAATTTTTCGCTCTCGGCATAGCCGCTGAACTCGCCAAATCGGGCGAGGGCATGGTCGTCAGGGGTGGCGGTAAAGCCGATAATCAGGTTCTTTTTGATGGCTTTTCCGGAGTATGCAGCACCATCAAAGGGGCTTTGCAGTTCGTCAAAAATGCTGATCATCTCTTCGTGCTGTTCGCCGCTGTTTGAGCGGTGAATTTCATCAATCAGATTCGTGCTGTTCGCCGCTGTTTGAGCGGTGAATTTCATCAATCAGAAAGACAATGCGCATCCCTGCCAGCTTTTTCAGCACCTCAGCGTCAAGCATCTCCTTGACTGATCCGAACTTCTGCAGATTCACAATCACCAGCCGCACGTCAGAGGCCAGTGCATCCTGAAATGTCTTTTTGTTGGTCGCCTCGATCACCATGCGCTTATCGACATTCATGTTGAGCATGAGCGAATCAATCTGGCTCCGCAACTGGAGGCGATCGACCACAATCATGATTTTGTCGTAGACATAGTGCATCTTGCCGTTGCTGTCAGGACGGCGCAAATCTTTCAACTGCAGGGCCGACCAGCCGATAATGTTCGATTTGCCAAACCCGGCAGCGTACTGCATCAAGAGGGAGTAGACATTCTTGTTGTTTGAGTAAGCCTTGCGCTTTTCCAGCAGCTCTTTTCTTTTTGCCTCGGAGACCCCGGCCAATTGTCGCTCCAGCAGCTTTTCAAAATAGTCGGGCTCCTGTTCGTGCGCCAGGAACTCGTCGATTTTGGCAAGGATTTTGTCGGTACCAAACTTCTGTTTCGGGCGGGGAGAGATCAAGTGGCCCAGCTCATTTTTAACCTCTTTAACACCGTTGTTGACGTAGACATCACGCTCGATAAAGTTGTAGTACAAAATCTCCTTCTCAATCATCAGCTTGCCGTACAAGGCTGCAAACAGCTCTTTGAGCTTCTCCTTTTTATCGGCTTCAGGGTTCAGTAATGGATAGTGCTTGAACACTGCTGTAGCGTTTTTTTCAACCTCTTCGCGGTCAAATTTACCCTGGCGGCATGTTTCCATGATCTCCTCGAAATAGTCAGAGATGGAGCGGATAACATAAGTTTCGCCAATATCGGTGGTGGTAATATGAATGGCACTCTCAAAGATTTTCAGAAAATCTCGTCGGTATGCCTGCTTCTCCTTGTCACCGAGAAAGCTGTTGCTCTCGATGTGCTGATGATAGACCTTTACCGCCTCAAAGTAATCCTTCAGCACCTTGCCCCGCCCGTTCTTGATGGTGCTCTGGCTGGTATAGTTGCTCTTCAGCTCGCTGTAACCGAGGTAGATTCCGTTTACAAAGAGCACCAGATCAGGCCGGAAGGCATATATCTGCGCCCCCTGAACGTTGAACTTGTAGGGCAGCTCCTGCACCACTGAAAAGATATTTTCTTCAAACAGGGCATTGCCATGAATCACGCTGTCGCTGGTGTAGAAGAGATAGAGCTTCACCCCTTGCAGCGAAATCGACTTGTTCGCATTGATGAAAAGCGCCATGTTGCGGCTGCTTGCCATGCGCTCCGCAATTAAGGCCATCACCTCATGCAGCAACGCCTTTTTATCGCCTCGGAACTTTTTCAGGAGTGTTTCGTAAGGCTTCCGGTTCAGCGAACTCTCTTCAAGAAAAGCCTGCAAGTCCTCCTCAATAATCAGCGACTGGGTAACTGTGTTAGCCTTGACCTCCCTGTAACCCAACCCCTCCCGAAAAAAGGGAATGAGAAAGCGGTCTTGCAGGTGCAGTTCATTCATGCCAGCTCTCCTTCAGGGATAACCTTGATTTTGCCAGTGACAACGTCATTAATCAGCGTCTTGCGCAGCTCCTTGAGCTTGTCGATCTGGGTGTTTATGGTAGAAACGATTCGGTCAATCTGCGCGGTTTTCGTGTCGAGGTATGCTGCAATGGCGGTTTGTTCTGGTAGTGGCGGCAATGCCGTTAATATTTGAAAGAAGTCTTTTGGATATAATCGTAATCTTGATGAGACGATTCCCTTTGAGAGCCTTGTCATTTCAGAAACCGCTTTTGGCGTTCTGTATAAATATTCAAAATATGAGGGATTATAAGCAATAAATGCTCTGGGTGCATAGACACCATAAGCAGGACTACAGATACCGTCTTCTCTGGCTGTTCCTATAGCTCCCATCCATGCCCACATGGTGTTTATAATCAAATCATCTTTTTTGCAGTGTTTATAGCCTTCCATCGTTTCAGCCATAAACATATTCACATTTTTTTCAGACCTTCGAGTTACGCCAGTGATATGAGAAACGGTCAATAGGGTTTCTTCACCTGACTTGCTCAAACTCCCACTTTCGTAAAAAATTTCTTTATTTCGAGTTAGTTTCCAATGCGCAGGCACCTCCCC
>JBAXHE010000193.1:0-3231 GCA_037139055.1 Betaproteobacteria bacterium
AGGACCGCTTCTCTAAACAACTGCCATTGTTTGACTTTTAACCGGACACTAGTGTAGAATTCTCAATACCTAGCCAATGCGCCTTGTCGTCATCAAATAAGGGAGTTCAACCCAGATGAGTGGCACCCAGCCCAATTCCCCGCAACCTGTTGGACAGGCTCCTCTCGGTGGGGGGTTGCCCCTTCCCGTTCCGCCGGCAAACCCCTCTGCCCTTCAGCCTGGGATCAACCCGCACCCTGCCCTGGCCCTAGCCGCGAATCCGCTGCCCCAGCTCAGCCTGCCGAAGATCCAACAATTCTTTCTTTGGCTGGCCAAGACTGACATCAAGGCCATCGCGCATTGCACGCCGGAAGCCCTGATGGGGCAGACCACGCTCGGAGCCATGGTGCTGCTCACCGGCATCATGGCCTTCGGTTCGAGTTTCTTCACGGTCTGGTCAATCGTGGATGGACAGTTCTCCTTCGCCCTAATGGTCCCGATCATTTATGCCTCGGCCATCATGATGTTTGACCGAGAATTGGTGGGGTTCGTCCCCGACCTGGAAGATGGACTGCTCAAGAAATTTCTAAAGATGACACCGAGGCTGGCGTTCGCCGTCGTGCTTGGCTATGCCATCGCCATCCCCGTCGAGATGAAGGTATTCGAGCGTCGCATCGAATCCGAGGTCATGCGAGTCGTCAAGGAGCGTAACAAGGAATCGATGGAAACCCAACAGAATGCCAAGGTTGAAATTGCTGCCGCCAAGGCTGAGCTCAAGGATAAGGTGGCCTACTTCAAACAGGAAATCGCCCGGGTCCAGAAGCTGATGAACATCGAGTTTCTTGACCGGAATGGTCGCGGTCCCAGGTACGAATCCTTCCAATCTGAAAAGGAGAAACTTCAGGCGCAATACGAGGCGGCTGAAGCTGAATATGTAAAGTTCTCCGGAACCACCAGCCAACTCTCCGTGGTGACCGCGGAGGGTGACAAGGTCACCAAGGAATACAACGAACTTCGGCGGGATCTACTGGCCCGAGCCGAGGCTCTGGAGCGAATCCGAGCCTCCAGCAGCGCCGCCAATGGCCTCGCAGGGTTATTGACTGTCGTCTTCATGTTGTTCGAACTCTTCCCGATGGTCCTGAAGCTCTTCTCGAAATACAACGAGTACCACGCCTACCTGAATGCCCGTAAAGCCATCAACATTCAGAAAGCGCACGTCCTCGCCAATTACGCCCTTACGGATATCGAGGCCAATCCACGCAATGCAGTTCTCTATGGTGAATACACCGACATGATCCAGATCAAGTCGGAGGATGCCGTCGGAACCCCGGACCTCACCATCCCTGCGCCGCCTTCACTACCACAGGGGCCCATGGCATCCCCCGCTCCAGCAGCCACTCCTCTTATCCAACCCGCAAATCCCTGATCACTTCTCCCAGGTCAAAGGCCCTTGAGTGCAGGGGCCCCTCTCAACCTTCCAGTCACCCCCCTACCATTCGGAGACAACATGTCCCCTGCAGGATTCCAGGCCGAAGCCCCCACCAATTTCGAACGCAAGGTTCCCGTAGTCCTGGTCCTCGATACCAGCGGGTCCATGTCGGGAACCCCCATTGATCTGGTGAATGAAGGCATGAGGATTTTTCAGGAAGAGGTCATGTCTGATGCCACCGCCAGGGCCCGCGGTGATATCGCAGTAGTGACTTTCGGAGGCGAGGTAACGGTCGTCCGCCCCTTTGGTTTAATTGATGGCGAAAACCCAATGCCGAACACTTTGCAAACCAACGGTGGTACCCCCCTCGTTGATGGCACATTTAAGGCGATCCAACTCCTAAAGGAGCGCATTGATTGGTATTTCGAATCTGGGCAAGACTGCTACCGACCCTACTTGCTCATCATGACAGATGGCGCACCTGACGCAGGCCAGAACGTCGAGAAATTGAAGGTCGACTTGCAGCAACTCCAGGACTATGGTTACGACTCCCCTAAACACCTCGGCCACCCCCGGAAGTTCAACGTCTTCGTCTACGGCGTCGATGGGGCCGATGAGGCCATGCTGGCTCGCTTCAGCCCTCGGCAGCCCTTGAAATTGCGGCATGAGAAATTCAGGGAGTTTTTCAAGTACATCGCCACCGTTACTAAGGCGGCTTCGAAGTCGAAGCCTGAAGACAAGCTCAATGTCTCGCCGAAGAATCTCCAGGTCGAAGATCCCTTCGATGTAATGGCCTGACGCATGGGCTGGATCGTGGTGGGGTCAAGCGTCACAGGCGCGGGTCATATCGAGAAGGGTGAAGGCTGCCAGGACTATTCCTGCCACCGCTTGGTCGGTGATGCCCTGATTGCGGTCGTCTGCGATGGAGCGGGCTCCCATACCCACAGCCGTCAAGGCGCTGAGGCAGCCGCCCAGTCGATCTGTGCCTCCCCCACCCTTGAGGCGTGGGTCCTGGAGCAAGCAGAAGCTCCCGATGTCCCCCCGTCCACCGGGTGGCGTTCCGTCACATGCACGGTTTTCGCAGAGGCTATCGCGGCGGTCCAACGGGAAGCAGTGCGCCTAGCCGTGCCCTTCAAGGAACTCAGCTCGACCGCGATCCTGACGGTCGCCACACCGGGGTTCCTGGCGGTGGCACATGTAGGAGATGGAAGGTGCTGTGCCGCGTTCCAGGGGGAAGCCTCAGAGTGGCAGCCCCTATTCGTTCCCGAACGCGGCGATCTCCCCAACGAAACCTGGTTTCTCACCGCGGACCGGACCTTGGATGAGTCCTTCTGGGAAAAGGAAGCCACAGTCTTCCCCCGCCCACCTCATGGCTTCGCCCTCCTCACAGACGGTTGCGAAAAGGGGTCCTTCGTCTGCGAAGTCCCGCGGCCCGAGGGGGGTGGTTTCCACGACCCGAACCAACCCTTCCCCGGCTTCTTCAATCCCGTTGCGGCTTCTCTAGCCTCCATGTGGAGCCAAGGAGAGTCGCTGGAAGCCATTCAGGCCCTCTGGGAAACCTTTCTCACGATCGGCCATGAACCCTTTCGAGTCGAATCCGACGACCGGACCATGATCCTGGGCCTCTGGGTCCCAGCCCCCCCCAACCTGAGCTGAAACGTCTCGCTTGTTCCCACAACACGTTCACCTCGACAACGGGACCCGCCTCTCCCTCGAAAAAGCCCCTCTTGGAAAGGGGGGACAAGGGGCCATTTTTCGTTTTGATGGCCAGAGCCACCCTGGCCTGAGGTTACGCGTCGCTAAGCTCTACCTCGAACCAGAAA
>JBAXHE010000194.1:0-3213 GCA_037139055.1 Betaproteobacteria bacterium
CTGGGCAGTAGCCTCACGAACTGATCATGCATGATTGCAAACTGAACCATTTTCTCTTCGGAGTCGAAGGTTTCCTCATCCTTCCCACTTAATATGCTTGGATTGTTGTTGAGGTCTTGGTTTCGAACTGAGATCCCCTTGGTTCTATGAAACATTCTCCTGCCGTCTGTGTAGTGGAATATCAAGTTAAACGACTCATCGGTCCTTGGTGGATTCACTACAGGAAGGAACTCGGCTCTGTCATCAAGAGAAACTCCACTTCGGGGAGTTGAATCAAAAATGAGCATCCTGGACATTTGTTACCCCATGAACGTGTTGAATGAAACCCCGTCAGCGGAGATTCTGATTTGCGTTTCCAAGCTCCCAGCCGACTGGAATTTATTGGTATCGGGTAACCCTTGGTCGCCGAACAACGCTTCCAGAATCTGGCTAGTGGTACCTCCAGCATGCGTCACGGACTCAAGGCCTTCTGCCCTGATGGTGAAACAAATTGGTTCAGGTATCGGACCGGTTTCCAGATTAATGGTAATTCTGGAATTCTTCCCCACCTTCCCGATGTATACCAAACCTCGGATTGCCTTCCCGATGCGCTCTGTAGGATCCCCCGAGACGTGAAAAGCCTTAACAAGAACTTCCCTATCCTTGTCCTCGGCCACACCTTCGAGGCTCTCAATGATCGTCAAATCATCTTTGATGTCCTTCGTGCCTTGGAAGGGAATAATTACATGGAAATACAGGCGCGCAATATTAAAGCGATAAGTAGTACCTCTATTTTCGAGAGTACGGCAAAAAGTTTTCTTCGCTAGCCAGAAGTATTTATTCTTATCGTTGAAATCTACTCCATTCGGGTCATCGGCTTTCATCTTGGCAACCAACTTCTCAAAAAGCTCTTGCCAACGCTGGTCGATCGGATCCTGGCTCTGAGGGAAGACCTTATAACCCTTTTCCAGGGCCTCGAATTTTGTGTCGTGTTCAGGCATGAGATTGTCGTGGCAATTACCAGAGAAAAAACTGACCCTTGCGAAGGCCATAGATATCTGAGTGACCTTGTCGCTCAATAGGCTGCTCTTTGCTTCCTTGAGGATCTTCTGGATGCCCATCCAGTCCCGCGAAGTTCCCTTCACAGAATTCCATAGCGGAATGGTCGCCAATCCATGTACCCAGGATTTCCAGGGCTGCCCCGTCACTGCATGCTTTATGTTGGCAATAACTTGGTCGACCCGGGTTTCGCGCCATTTTGAATCAGCGGCCCTGTCTTCACCATTCGCACCCAAGCTGAGCAGATTGGCAAGGAAGGGCAACGCCAGATGTCCCCAGAAGAATTCTTCCGTAAGGTGTCTTTCGATCTCTGTGCGAATATCTTGGGCCAAGGCCATGAACACAAGGGGCCCAGTCGTATCGGGACTGAGCTTCGGGGGCTCCTCCAACACCAGTGCGAAAATGGGCAGAGCACCAAAATATACGGGAAGGATGAAGAATGCCTTCGCTCGCTCCGATTTTTCCCCGCTCACTTTTGCCCCTGGGTGACGGTTCAAATGGGCCGTCTCCAGGACATTGAGCGCTTCGTCTGCTCCATTTAAGTGGTAGTCCGGCAGGCTGTCAGGCATGACGCCGATGGGACTACTGACGGGATGGAGCAGGGTGTGATAGAGGCCGTAGGCCACGGGATAACGATGCTGCCAGCGGAGGGGAGGGGATACCAGGACCATGGGTTGGAATGCCGAAATGGAGATCGGGCTATGACCGGGGCTGGTATTGTCAGGCTTGCACAACTGTTCCTTTTTGACGGCAGTAAACTTGGCAAATACTCGATTTCTGTCGAAGGGTAGAATGACAGCAGCCTCAGCCCGCCCAAAGAGATCCACGAGTTTCCTTAGGTTCCGATAGTCCTCTTGGGTGGAATCCTCGTAAAGGAGATGTTTCACCAGTTGGGCCCCGGCGAAGGAATAGGCCTCGTTGATATCCTTGGAGTGCCGGCATATGCGAAGCAAAACCGTACAATTCATGGCCCCCCATCCGGACGGGTGGTGGAACCGGTCGAGGACAATGTAAGATGCCTCCCCCCCCGTAAGGATGCCGCTATTGCTTCTATTTTCGAGAAACGGGACGGCTTCCTCGTGACCACCCTCGAAAGGATCAGGCTCAGTCCAGAGCCAAGCACTCGGATAGCACTCCTGCGTGGTTCTGAAGATCCATTTCCCTTCGGTGAAGATTCCCGTGGTCCCTTGTTCGGCCCCTTGACCTAGATGGTGTTCAAATATGCCTCGGTGAACCCGACCTACTTCAAAGTGGTGGGTTCGAAGACAGAAAACACTGCCGCTGGAACTTGGGTCCGGTCGAAATTCTTCATCGAAATGCATGCCGGGCGTCGGGATCTGGGCGATCGCATGGTCCCAGGATTCGAATACATCCACAACAACCATGGCGGGATTTATCTCATTTATAAAGCTGAGTATTTCTGTTTTACGCAAGTGAAACCATGTGTGAGACAGGCAGAGGATTGCAAGTTCATCCGGGTCGAGGCCACTCTGACTCGAAATCCATTCCTTACCGAAATCTGTGCATTGAGTGAAGCCCAGATCACAATTCTCGGTGGCGAGCTCAATCATATCTGCGCAGGAATCGATCCCGTGAAATTGGAGCTGCTGGACCCATGCCTTGAATTTTTTGCCTGAGTCGGTGTCCTTCGTCTTCTCGCTGAGAGTTATTAATTGTTTCTTGATACGCACGAGGAGCGATCCATCACCGCACCCTAGATCAAGAATGTATCGGATTCTGGGGTAGATGGTGGAATGCCCGTCGCAGTGGCGCAGGAGGCGTTCCACTATCTCGTTTGCCGCGGCTTCCTGCTCCCGATCAAAGTTTGGGAATAATTGTTTAAATAGGGACTCATCACCCTCTCCCTTCCCCTTGAATTTTCCGTATGTGGTGAAGCGTCGGCTCGGTTCTGCTTCGAGATTCATACTCTCCTCCGCTGCGGCGTATTGTCAGCGCAGGGTTTCCAGTTGTGCAGTGTGACTTCACATTCGCTAAAGAGGTCCGCTTGGGTCTCGATCTTATGCGTGGGCATTCCGATATTTAGGACAGTCGGGACGCCATTCCCCAGGAGCTCCTCGCCCAATTCGGTGCCGGACTCTACGAAGTTGCGGCATACGGCGGGGTACAGGTTGATGAAAAGGTCGCATGCGGTTTTCTGGCGGGCAATCCTAAGCA
>JBAXHE010000195.1:0-3210 GCA_037139055.1 Betaproteobacteria bacterium
GCGCGAATGCGTGGCCAGTGATTGCAGCTGAAAATCGAGAAACTCGAAGATGTTCAAGGTGCCGGCCTTGTACTGCTCGAAAAATGCCGTATTTTTCGCTTCGAAAAGATCGCGATCGAGTACGCCCTGGCTGACCAGTTGTTGCGTCCATTCGTAATCGCTGTCGCCCGAAAGCAGGGTGTTGTCGAGGTCAAACAGGGCTAGATGCATGGGGTACTTTCGCATTTCCGGTGGGCGTCAGAGAGGGCGGGGGGCGTGCAGGACTTCGCGCAGCAAGGGCAGAGTGATGGCGCGCTGGTGTTCCAGCGAGTAACGGTCAAGCGCCACCAGCAGGGCCGACAGGCTGCGCATGTCGCGCGGCGCGCGGGCCAGAAGGTAGTCCAGCGCGTCGGCCGGCAGTTGCAAGCGGCGGGCCTCGGCCTGCGAACTGAGGGCCTGAAGCTTCTCTTCGTCGGTCAACTCCTGCAGTCGGTAGATCAGCCCCGAGCCGAGCCGGGTCCGCAGGTCTTCACGCAAGCTGAGCAACAGCGGGGGGTGGCGGGCGGAAGTCAGCAGGTGTCCGCCGGATGCGCGTAGCCGGTTGAACAAATTGAAGAGTGCAATCTGTCCGGCTGGACTCAGTGCCTCGACGTTATCGACCGCGTGAAAGGGCTGTGTTTCATCGAGCTGGTTCAAGTCCGGATCGTTTTCAGCATCGCTGAAGCAGGCTTCGCTGGCGCGCAGCAGGTGCGTCTTTCCGGCGCTCTCGTCACCCCATAGGAGCAGCGAGGGCTCACGATTTTCCGGCGCAAGCCAGGCGGCCAGCCCGGTCAACGCCTCTCCGTTGCCTCCGGCAATGAAATTGTCGAGGCGGGGGGGCGATTCCGGCAGGAGGTCGAGGAGCAGTTGGCGCATGAGAAAGGTGCCATCTGAGCAATGCCGGCAGCACGCGAGAGGGCTATTTCGGATAAAATCCCGACTTTTGCAAATGAAGTCGCGGATTTTACCACTTTCGCGACCGTACAAGACTTGTTCGGGAACTCATAATGACTCAGCCAACGCAGCAATCCCTTTCCTATCGTGATGCCGGTGTGGATATCAATGCCGGTGACGAACTCGTCGAACGGATCAAGCCGTTTGCCAAAAAAACGCTGCGTGAAGGCGTGCTCAGCGGTCTGGGCGGATTCGGTGCGCTGTTTGAGGTACCCAAACGCTATAGCGAACCCGTTCTGGTCTCCGGAACCGACGGTGTAGGGACCAAGCTCAAGCTGGCTTTCGATCTTAAACGTCACGATACGGTGGGCATCGATCTCGTCGCCATGAGCGTCAATGACGTGTTGGTGCAGGGCGCCGAGCCGCTGTTCTTCCTCGATTATTTTGCCTGCGGCAAACTCGACGTCGATACCGCGGCGAGTGTCATTCAAGGCGTCGCCAAGGGTTGCGAATACGCCGGTTGTGCGCTGATCGGTGGCGAAACTGCCGAAATGCCCGGCATGTACCCGGATGGCGAATACGATCTGGCCGGTTTTGCGGTCGGTGCGGTCGAGAAAGCAAAAATCATCACCGGCCAGACCATTGTTCCGGGTGACGTGGTCCTTGGTCTTCCGTCTTCCGGCGCGCATTCGAACGGCTACTCGCTGGTGCGCAAGATCATCGCCCGCTCGCAACCCGATCTCGATGCGCCGTTCGACGGCGACAAGACGCTGGCTGATACCATCATGGCCCCGACGCGCATCTACGTGAAACCGATGCTGGCGCTGATGGCGACGATGACGGTCAAGGGCATGGCGCACATTACCGGCGGCGGAATCACCGAAAACGTGCCGCGGGTTTTGCCGGAAGCGGTCAAAGCGGTGATCGACCAATCCACCTGGCAGCGTCCCAAACTCTTCCAGTGGCTGCAAAGCGAAGGCAATGTGGCCGAGAACGAAATGCACCGCGTCTTCAACTGTGGGATCGGCATGGTCGTGATCGTGGCCAAGGAAAACGCCGAGCAGGCATTGAAGTTCCTCAACGCTGCCGGTGAAAAGGCGGTGGAAATCGGGCGTATCGAAGCGCGTGTCGAAGCTGAGGCGCAGACGATCGTCGTCTAAGACGCTTCAGATCTCGAAATTGACCGACGGGTGCAGAAGCGCTTCCCGTCGGCGCTGCTGCAGCCGGGTGTCGAGCACCACCGGCTGTTTTTTTTGACGCCGTTCATTGTGACGGCGATCCGGGTCATGACTAGTCCATGCGGAATGGCGCGGGTGTCGCGCTGTTTTGTCGAGCACTGGCTCGCCCTGCGGCTTTTCATGGAACGCCTGCGATAGCGTTGAGCGCATTCCGGCTGACGCGTCGATCGGGCCGGTACGCGTTTTTTCGGCAATAGCCTTACGCTCGCTTTCGCTGAGATAGTGTGGCAAAACTTCCTGCGGAATGTTCATGATGGCGTCCCGTAAATCAGGCTAGTAACTGATTTATCGACGGTTTTCGAACTTACTTGAATGCTTTCCCGTATCCGGTGCGCATTGACTGAGCGGGTGAGGTCACCGATACTTCCGCCTTCTCGGTTGAATTCCCGGTGTTGGCGAGGTTCTTCCGACAAAGTCGGCAAGGGAGCATAAAAACAAACTCGACCGGCCTTTCAAATTTAACCAGGGAGATTGATCGTGTCGTTTGTGTCCTTATTGCTGACGCTGCTGCCCATCGTCGTTATCCTGTGCCTGCTGATCGTCTGGAAACAGCCGGCGGACGTCAGCGGAATCGTCGGCTGGCTGGTGATCTCGCTGATTGCCCTGGTGGCCTTCCAGACCAGTATCGAAGTGATCCTGCGCTCGACGGCGGCCGGATTCATCCGTTCGTTCTCGGTCTCGCTGATTGTTGCCATGTCGCTGCTGCAAATGGCCTATATGGAGAAGACCGGGGCGCTGAAACGCATCATCATCTTCATCAAAACCATTGCCTGCGAGAACCGTTCCGTCCAGATCATGATGATCAATATCGGTTTCGGTACGTTGATGGTCGCCGTCGGTGCCACGCCGGTCTCGCTGCTGCCGCCGATCCTGATCGCCATGGGCTATTCGACCTATGTGGCCATTGCGCTGCCGGCCATCGGTTACGACGCCTTATGCACTTACGCTCTGCTTGGAGCGCCGATCGTGGTGTTTGTTGACGTGGCCAACGGCTTCCTCGGCAAAGGGAATGAAATCACCTTGTCGCAGGCCGGGAGTGTGTTTTTCATGTTCCTGCCCA
>JBAXHE010000196.1:0-3179 GCA_037139055.1 Betaproteobacteria bacterium
ATCGGTTACACGATGGTCTACGGCATCATCGGCATGATCAATTTCGCCCACGGCGACATCTACATGGTCAGTGCCTTCATCGCGGTGACGGCATTTACCCTGTTGGCCGGACTCGGCGTGAGCTCGGTGCCGCTGTCTCTGATCGTCGTGCTGGCCGTCTCAGTGGCGTTTACCTCGGCCTATGGCTGGGCTGTCGAGCGCACGGCGTACCGCCCACTGCGCGGATCGACGCGCCTGGCGCCGCTGATCTCGGCGATCGGCATGTCGATTTTCCTGCAGAACATGGTTCAGCTGACTCAGGGCGCGCGCGTCAAGCCGATTCCGCCGGTGCTGCTCGGCGGCTTCAACCTGATGACCTCCGATGGTTTCACCGTGCATCTGGCGTATTCGCAATTGCTCATCGTCGTCGTGACCGTGCTGCTGATGGCCGGATTCACCTGGATGATCGGGCGCACCTCGTTCGGTCGTCAGCAGCGCGCCTGCGAACAGGACATGACGATGACCGGACTGCTCGGCATCAACGTGGACCGCACCATCTCGCTGACCTTCATGCTCGGGGCGATGCTCGCCGCGGTGGCCGGGGTGCTGGTGACGGTGTATTACGGCGTGGTTGATTTCTATATTGGTTTCGTTGCCGGCATCAAGGCCTTTACCGCCGCCGTGCTCGGCGGGATCGGCTCGATGCCGGGGGCCATGCTTGGCGGTTTACTGATCGGCCTGGTCGAGGCTTTTTGGGCCGCCTATCTGTCGCCCGAGTACAAGGACGTGGCGACGTTTTCGATTCTGATTCTGGTGCTCATGTTCCGACCCTCAGGCCTGCTTGGCCGACCTGAAGTGGAGAAAGTGTAATGACGGCTCCGGTTCAGGTGCACGGTGCACCTACGTTTGCCGAGCGCTGCAAGGACGCTTTGGCCGTCGCTTTTGTTTCACTGCTCCTCGGCATCCCGATGATCGGCATGACCACGGTCGATCAGGGCGGTGCGCTGCAGGTGGCGACGCGCTGGCCGGTGCTGGCCGGTTTTGTCTTCGCCGTATTCGCCGGTCGCTTGGTGCTGAATTATCTGATCGATAGTGTGAACGCGCGCAACACCCGGCGGGAACGGGCAGCGCCCTCCGTCGCGCTCAAGTCCGGGATCGGCGGCGGCACGCTGGCGACGCAAATCGGCTGGCTGGCCTTCGCGGTTTCCCTGCTCTTGCCGATGGTCTTCTCGGACAACCGCTACGTGGTCGATACCGCGACGACGGTGCTGATCTACGTCATGCTCGGTTGGGGGCTGAACGTTGTGGTCGGTCTGGCCGGGCTGCTCGATCTCGGGCACGTGGCGTTCTACGCCGTCGGTGCCTATGCCTATGCCCTGCTATCGACTCAGTTTGGCTGGGGCTTCTGGTCGGCGCTGCCGGTGGCCGGGCTGGTCGCCGCGGCTTTCGGTGTCGTCATCGGCTGGCCGACGCTGCGTTTGCGCGGCGATTACCTGGCCATCGTCACGCTCGGTTTTGGCGAAATCATTCGTCTCGTGCTGGTGAATTGGAGCGATCTTTCCGGCGGGCCGAACGGGATTACGTCGATCCCGAGGCCGAGCTTTTTCGGCCTGCCATTCAAGCCCCCCGGCGACGCTCCGACCTTTGCCTCGGCCTTCGGGCTGGAGTTTTCTCCGGTGCATCGCATCATTTTTCTCTACTACGTCATTCTGGTCCTGTGTCTGCTGACCAACGTTTTTGTTTCGCGCTTGCGCCGTCTGCCGGTCGGGCGGGCCTGGGAGGCCGTGCGCGAAGACGAGATCGCCTGCCGCGCGCTGGGCATCAATGTGGCCAACGTCAAACTGTCGGCCTTCGTGCTCGGCGCCATGCTCGGCGGCGTGGCCGGGGTGTTCTTTGCCGCGCGGCAGGGCTTCATTTCGCCGGAATCCTTCACCTTCAACGAATCAGCGATCATTCTGGCGATCGTCGTTCTCGGCGGCATGGGCAGTCAGCTGGGCGTGGTTCTGGCGTCGCTGGTGCTGGTTCTGCTGCCCGAGCTCGGGCGCGATTTCGCGGAATACCGGATGCTGCTGTTCGGCACGGCGATGATCCTGATCATGATCTGGCGACCGGGCGGCATCCTCTCCAAGCGTGAACCGACCTTGCGTCATGTGCGTCAGGGAGGCCGGGCATGAACGCAAGGCACCCCAATGCGCAGCCGATCCTCAAGGTCGAGGGCCTGTCCATGCGTTTCGGTGGACTGACGGCGATCGACGACCTCTCGCTCGATGTCTTTCCGGCGCAGATCACCGCCATCATCGGACCCAACGGGGCTGGCAAGACGACCCTGTTTAACTGCATGACCGGCTTCTACACGCCGACGGTCGGCAGCGTGCGGCTCAATCATCCGCAGCGCGGGGTACTGAGCCTGGAATCGCTGCCCAGCCATCAGGTGGCGCGCACGGCGCAAGTCGTTCGCACCTTCCAGAATATCCGCCTGTTCCCGAAAATGACTGTGCTCGAAAATCTGATCGTCGCCCAGCACAATCCCCTGCAACAGGCGTCGTGGTTTACCCTGGCCGGGCTGTTCGGACTGCCGTCGTACCGCAAGGCCGAAACGCAGGCGCTGGCCAAGGCGGTCAGCTGGCTGACGCGGCTCAACCTGATCGACAAGGCCGATGTGGCCGCCGGTGATCTGCCGTACGGCACGCAGCGGCGCATCGAGATTGCCCGGGCGCTGTGCGTCGATCCAATCCTGTTGTGCCTCGACGAGCCGGCGGCCGGACTCAATCCGCGCGAGTCGGCCGAACTCAATGAACTGCTGCTGTCGCTGGTGCGCGACGAAGGGCTGGCCATCCTGCTGATCGAGCACGACATGAACGTGGTGATGAACATTTCCGATCACATCTGCGTGCTCAACTACGGGCGCAAGATCGCCGAAGGTTCGCCGACGGAAATCCAGAATGATCCGAATGTCATCAAGGCCTACCTCGGTGAAGACGATGAAGAAGACCAAGAAGCCCTGCTGGAGGCCGCGCCATGATGCTTGAACTCTCCGGCGTGCACGCGCATTACGGGCATATTCACGCCCTGCATGGGGTCAGTATCTCGGTCCAGGTCGGTGAAGTGGTGACGCTGATTGGCGCCAACGGGGCCGGCAAGTCAACGCTGATGATGAGCATGTTCGGGCAGCCGCGCGCGTCGGCCGGGCACATCATTTT
>JBAXHE010000197.1:0-3167 GCA_037139055.1 Betaproteobacteria bacterium
GACCGTCCAGGCCGGGCTTGGCGATGACGATGCGGATGGGGGCTTGGCTCATGGGAGGCTCCAGAGGGATTCACCAGCTCTCAGTCTGCCTCAGGGCTTCGTAAAGGCCAATGGCTGCGGCTTGGGCAAGGTTCAGGCTGCGGTGGTGGTCGCCCAGCATGGGGATGCGAACGAGGCTCTCCGAGTGCGCCTGGAGCAGCTCCTCGGGGAGGCCCACGGTCTCCCGCCCGAAGACCAGGCCGTCGCCATAGGCCCAGGGCACCTGAGTGTGGCGGCGGGCGCCCTTGGTGGAGAAGAACCAGAGCCGCAGGGCCGGGTTCCGGGCCAGGAAGTCGGCCCAGTCGGGGTAGTGGAGCGGCTCCAGCTTCTCCCAGTAGTCCAGGCCCGCCCGGCGCACCTGGGCGTCCGAGGTGTCGAAGCCCAGGGGATGGATGAGGTGCAGCTTCGCACCGTTGTTGACGCAGAGGCGACCGATGCTTCCGGTGTTCTGCGGAATCTCAGGCTGGTGCAGAATGATGTTGAACATGGGAGAACCCCGATGAGCGAATGCCTGTTTTGCAAGATCGCACGGAAGGAGGTCCCCGCCGCCGTCGTCTACGAAGACGATACGCTCATCGCCTTCAAAGACATCTTCCCGCAGGCCCCGGTGCACCTGCTCATCATTCCCAAGGCCCACTGCGCTGGTCTGGCGGACCTCACCCCGGAGACCGCCGCCGCCGCCGCGCGCATTCCAGCCCTGGCCGCCCAGCTGGCGCAGGAGCAGGGCGTGGCAGAAGGTGGCTGGCGCCTGATCAGCAACTGCGGGCCCGATGCGGGGCAGGTGGTGTTCCATCTTCACTTCCACTTGGTCGGGGGGAAGCCCCTGGGCCGCGTGTGCCGCTAGGCTCCCCCCCCCACAATGAATCCCTAACGCGGAGCTCTCCACCCCATGCCACGGATCCTCATCATCGACGACGACCCCACCGTTCTCCTGGGGACGGAGCTGTTGCTGGGCACCCTCGGGTTCGAGACAGAGAGCGCGAAAAACGGTGAGGAGGGGCTTGCCATGCTGCGGGCCCAGCCCCCGGACCTGGTGGTCTGCGACATCGTCATGCCTGGCCTGGACGGTTTCGGGGTCCTGGCCGCGGCGCAGCTGGAACCTCGCCTGGCCCGGCTGCCCTTTATCTTCCTGACGTCCCAAGCGGACCGGCAGACCCATCGCCGGGGCATGACCGCCGGTGCCGATGACTTCCTCACGAAGCCCTTCCACCCCTCGGAGCTGGTGGACGCCATTCAGGCCTGCTTCCGCAAACGGGTGGCCCACGGGCCCGACCAGGTCGCCATGGAGGCGGCCCTGGCCCGCCTTCGGAGGCTCCTGAGCCAGCCGGAGCAGGAGCGGCTCGGCCTGGTGGAGCCGGCCGCCTCCGCTCCACCCCCTGCGCCGCTGCCCCCGCGGCTGGAAATCTCCCCTGCCCAGCGCCGGGCCGAATACTGGATCGGGAGGGTCCGCGGCTTCTTCGATGAGAACAATCCACGGGCGATCCTGTACCTAGATGATCGGGTCAACTCCAAGAAGCAGACCATCCATGCAACCTATCTGCATGCAAAGCTAATGTTTGAGACTGGGAGTAGGGCCCAGGCAGAGGCCGAGTTCGCCATCTCTGTCAGCGTGCTGGCTGTGAACATGGAGTTTTTCAGGACCACCCTCCTGGCCGACAGCCGTCCAGGGATGCCTGGCAGCTACCAGGGGCTGCGCCCCCGGATCATGCGACTGGAGGACAACCTGGAGGCCCTTCGCCAGAGATGGCTGGTGTAGCTCCGGCATCCAAGAGAGATGCAACTGTATGTCCGTTTGGGACCTCCGGCCAGGGATAGCACCCTGTCAGCACCCAGCCTCGCCCCGTAACCCATCTGAATTATCTGGTCCTGCTCCAGCCGCCGAAAGGAACCCCATGGAATGTCGCCAAGCGTTGCATGGCTCCGCCTCCTTGGATGGAGGGCACCTTCTGCCCCTGGCTGAGCTGGGGCCGCAGCTGCTTCTGGTCTTCGGCAGTGTCTCCTGCCTGCGCTCCCCGGACTACTTTGCTCAGCTCCAGGGAGCCTTTCCGGGGGTTCCCCTGGTGGGGTGCTCCACGGCGGGAGAGATCAGTGACCGGGGTGTCTCCGAGCAGTCGTGTGTGCTCACCGCGGTGAAGTTCCAAGGTGATGTTGCCGTCCGCGTGGTGGAAGCGGCCATTGCCAGCATGGACAGCTGCCGGAGTGCTGGCGTCGCACTCGGGGCGGCCCTGCAGGGACCAAACCTGTGCGCTGTCCTCCTCTTCGCCAAGGGCGTCGGGGTGAATGGCAGCGCCATCCTGGCCGGCTTGGCCTCCCAGGTCGGGGACCAGGTGCCCATCTCTGGCGGCTTGGCGGGCGACGATGGGGCCTTTGTGGAGACCTTGACGCTCGGGCCCTCCGGGGTCTCGAAGGAGGGTGCGGTGGCGGTGGGTCTGTACGGAACAGATCTGATCCTGTCCCACGGCTCCTGCGGCGGCTGGGCTCCCTTCGGACCCGCCCGAAAAATAACCCTCAGCAAGGAGAACATCCTCTACGAGCTGGATGGGGAACCCGCCCTGAACGTGTACAAGCGCTACCTGGGGGAACACGCCAAGGGGTTGCCCAACTCGGGCCTCCTCTTTCCCCTCGAGCTCCTGGACCCGGAACGCGGCAGCGTAGGGCTCATCCGGACCATCCTGGGGGTGAACGAAGCCGAGGGCTACCTGGTACTGGCCGGGGACATCGAAGCCGGCGGCTTCCTGCGGCTCATGCATGCCTCCACAGATGATCTGGTGGATGGTGCCGAACAGGCCGCCCAGCTGGCTGGAACCCCACAGTCGGGTGGGGCAGGGCAGAGCTTGGGACTCCTGGTCAGCTGCGTGGGGCGCCGCCTGGTGATGGGCGATGCGGTCGAGGAAGAGATCGAAGTGGTGGGCGCAGCACTCGGGAAAGCCACGACCCTTGCCGGGTTCTACTCCTACGGCGAGTTCGCACCCCTGGGCGGAACCGAGTGCAAGCTCCACAACCAGACCATGACCGTCACCTGCATCGGGGAGCGCTAGCCGTGCAACGCCTCCTGGAGCGGCAGCTCAAGCGTGCCCTGGTCCTGCAGGATCAGCAGGGGGTTGCAGACCTCCTGGAGGACCTGCGTC
>JBAXHE010000198.1:0-3143 GCA_037139055.1 Betaproteobacteria bacterium
GAGCCCGGTCGCCTGCGTGTGGGGTGGGGCCGCACCTGGGTCGGTGCCACCGAGGAAGGCTTGCTGACTGTTACCGAGGCCGCCACCGGGGCTCACCTCCGTCTGGAGGGGCGCCTGCGGGGCTGGGCCGGGTTCGTGCTGTTGGGCCGCCTGCGCTGGAAGGCCGATGGCCTCCTGGAGCGGTTCGTGGAGGAGCTATGAAGTTTTTCAGCTGGAATGTGAATGGCTTCCGCTCGGTCCTCAAGAAGGGCTTCATGGACTGGCTGGAGGTCGCCGAGCCCGACGTCCTCTCCCTGCAGGAGATCCGCTCCGAGTGGGAGGAGGTGGACCTGGGCGTCCGCCGCCAGCTCGAGAGTGCCTACGACATCTGCTGGTTCCCGGCCCGCAGCAAGAAGGGCTATGCGGGCTCGGCCACCCTCACCCGCCGGGAGCTGGGCTTCACCCTCACGCCTGGGCTGGGCATCGAGGCCTACGACGCCGAGGGCCGCATGATCTCTGCCCAGCGGGGGGAGCTGGTGTTCCTCGCGGGCTACTTCCCCAACGCCTCCCAGGGGCTGGTGCGCCTGCCTTTCAAGCGGGCCTTCGCCCAGGACCTGGCGAAGTTGGTGGCCGCCCACCACGCCGCTGGCCGGCACGTGCTCATGGCGGGCGACATGAACGTGGCCCCCGGTGAGCTGGATCTGGCCCGGCCCAAGGACAACCTCCTCAGCCCGGGCTTCACCGTGGAGGAGCGGGCCGACTTCCAGGGCTACCTGGCGGCGGGCCTGGTGGATGTCCTGCGGGAGCGCCACCCCGGGGAACCGGGCCTGTACTCCTGGTGGACCGCCCGGGGCGGGGCCCGCGAGCGCAACGTGGGCTGGCGGATCGACCTCTTTTTGGCCAGCCGGGGCCTGCTGGAGCGGGTGCAGGACGCCCAAATCCATGCGAACGTGCTCGGCTCCGACCACTGCCCCATCAGCCTAGAGCTGACTTAGCTTTTTCTGATCCAAAACAGCAAGGGCCCCGACCGGGGCCCCTGCTGTTTTGGATTGCTGTCAGCTACTTGATCTTCTTCAGAGAAGGATCTTTGAGCATCTCGCGGGCCATTTCGGCGTTCTTGCCCTTGGGAGCCAGCTCCAGGTACTTCTCCAAGTTCGACTTGGTCCCGCGCAGGTTGTTATCGCCGTACTCCACCGTGGCCAGCAGGTAGTAGGCCTCGGCGTAGGTAGGGGCCACCTGGAGGGTCTTAATGAACAGGACCTTGGCCTCCTTGGTGTTGCCGCTGTTAAAGGCCTCCACGCCCTTGTTGTAGATTGTGTCGGGATTGGGGCCGGTGAGGGTCTCCAGCATGGCGGTGTACTTCTGCTCGCCCGCAGCATCCCCCTTGGCCTTGCTGGCGGCGATGAGACCCACGATGACGGGCTGGTCCTTGGCGTTCCGCTCCAGGGCCCTGAGGAGGTAGGGCAGGGCGGCCTCCTTGGCGGCCCCGGCCTGGGATGTGCAGATGCCCAGCACCCGCTCCACCTTGAGGATCTCTGGGCCCAGTTCGGCCTTCTCCTTTTCGTCCTTCATCTTGTCCACCGCCTCCAGGAGGTTCTTGTAGGCCTTCTCCACCAGGGGCAGGGCCTCACCAAACTTGGACTCGTTGTACAAGGGGATGGCTGAGTTGAAGGCGTCGCGGCCCTCGGCGTTCAGGGCAGCGCCGGGGTCATCCACGATGGTGGCGTTGAGGGCCCCGGTGGCAATGGCCTGGGCCCGGTTCTCTTCCTTGGTCAGGAGAATCACGATCTTCTTGAGGACATCAGCCAAGGGAATCTTGACCATGGACTTCTGCTCGATGTAGCCCGGGGCGCTGACGGTGAACTCGAACTCCTGGGGTTCCAGACCCACCTGCAAGAAGCCACCGTTTTTGTCGACCACCAGCTCCTTGGTCCAGTTGCGGTCCAGCCGCTTAAGGATGACCTTGGCCCCGGGAATGGCATCGCCGGCCTTGTTCTGGATCCGGCCAGCGATCCGCCCGGTGGACTCCGCAGGGAGGATCATGCAAATCACGGGGAGCATGAGGGCAAGGGTTAGGCGTCGCATGGGTCTTCCTCCAAAAGCACTTTTCATCGTTCCACAGGGCGGCCATTCCCAGGAGTGCTTTTCGTCAAAAGACGGCCTCGTTATCATCTTGGGGCCCGAGGACCTGCACCCACGCACAGAGGGTGCAGGAAAATTCGGGCTGTGGTAGGCTTCCGCCCATATCCTCCCTGGACCGATTGAGGTAGCCCATGAGCCCCGCCATGCCGGAAGCGTCCCTGACCTCCCTGATCCATCTCCTCGCTGAACAGGCCCTGCTTGCCTTGGGCGTTCCGCATCCCCTTATGAAGGAGGTCCCGCCCGCCAACCCAGCGGCGGCCCGCTTCTACATCGACCTCATCGGCGTGCTCAAGGAGAAGACTGCGGCCGCCTGCACTGTCGAGGAATCGTCCGAACTCGAAGAGGTCCTTTATCAGCTCCGCATGCGGGCGATGGATCTGAAGCCGCAGGCTGATGCCCCACAGTCCCCGCAGTCATGAGGAACCTGGGCTGGATGGGACGGGGGGCCTTGCTGCGGCGAGTCGCTCTCGCCCTCTGCCTCGCCCTGCTCCCAGCCCTGGTCGGAGCAGCCACCCCCACGCCTGTGCCGGTCCCCTCCGCTTCGGTCCCTGCTGTTGCGCTCAGCCACCGAGCCCGCCAGCTCATGGGGGCCGTGACCCGGGGCGATGCGCAAGCCATCCGCAGTGCGCAGCTGGATGTGGAGATCCTCCGGCGCACCTACTCCACCCTGGACGTCGCCCCTCTGGTGGAGGCGATGGCTCTCTGGGCTTCTCAGCGTGGGCTGGAAGGGCACCCCGAAGTCGGCCTCGAGGGCCTCCAGGCAGTGGAGCGCTGGGCCCCGGATCATCCGACCCTCCTGGGGGCTCGCATTGCCCTGACTCGCCAGCAAGGCGTCCGTGGCTGGCTGTGGAGTGTGCCTGACCTCATCCGGCTGACGCGCATTCGCATGGACCATCCGAGCCACCGCTGGCTCTGGCTCGCCCAGCACCTGGGCATGCTCCGGTTGGGCGCCACCCTCCTGCTCTGGGGCTGGGCCCTGGTTCTGGGCCTGCGCTACCGCCACGTGCTCCGGGACCTCTGGG
>JBAXHE010000199.1:0-3129 GCA_037139055.1 Betaproteobacteria bacterium
TGCGCTACGCATGGCTGCGGGTTTGAAACCATTGGCAGACATTGTGCCCCAATCTATCGGGGTGTAAAAAAATCGGTTAAGATCTTTCTCGTAGCATCGGGAGAGATTGATTGGTCAAATACATCTTTGCCAACAACGCCGAAGGAGCAACCGCCCCGGAAACTCTCAGGCACATGAACCGATGTTTCGTTTTATCACTCTGAAGAGTTATTGGTTTTTTTCGTCAGCCAAATATACCGAAGGAGCAAGCGTATTGCCATCAACGGCGTGCGTGAATCTCTCAGGTCCAAGACAGAGGGGGCTTATCTAGCTTATTTCCTAGGTAGCCTAACCTCATTGACGTCTTAAGGATCTTATATGCAAACCATTGCAATCATTGGTGGCGGTATCACCGGCATTACTACGGCCTACGCTTTAGCTAAACAAGGATTTGAAGTTACGGTGATTGAGCGTCATCGCTACGCCGGCATGGAGACTTCATTTGCCAATGGCGGACAGCTTTCCGCATCGAACGCCGAGGTATGGACCCATTGGTCTACTTTGCTTAAGGGAATGAAGTGGATGCTCAAAAACGATGCGCCGCTTCTCATTAACCCAAAACCTACTTGGCATAAGTTATCTTGGTTCGGGGAGTTTATTGCCAATATCCCGCATTACGAAAAAAATACCATTGAGACGGCCAAGATGGCTATTGCTGCCAGGGAGTTCTTATTTTCCTGGGCGCAAGAGGAGGGTATTGATTTTGATTTAAAGCGTGAAGGTATTTTGCATATCTACCGCGATAAAGCGAGCTTTACCCATGCTGGCAAAGTCTCCAAATTATTAGCTAAAGGCGGCCTTGAGCGTAGAGCCGTCACTTTAGATGAGATGCGCGTTATCGAGCCCACCTTAGGCGGCACTTATTACGGCGGCTACTTTACTGAAAGTGATTCTACGGGTGATATTCATAAATTTACCCATGGCCTATCGCTTGCTATTGAAAAGCTGGGTGTTAAAACGCTTTATGAGCAATCGGTTGAAAAAATCGATTCAGATGGTAAGCGAGTTCACATTACGTTAAATGAAAGCGGGCGATCTCATGTGGTTAGCTTTGACAAGGTGGTTGTTTGTGCCGGGGTTCAGAGTAGACAATTGGCCGCGCAGCTTGGCGACCTAGTTAATATCTACCCTGTTAAAGGGTATTCGATTACGGTCAACCTTGTAGATGCGAAAAGCCAAGCGGGAGCACCAACAGTCAGTCTATTGGATGATGAGACTAAGCTCGTTACTAGTCGTCTGGGGATTGATCGCTTTCGAGTGGCTGGTACCGCAGAATTTAATGGCTTTAATAAAGATATCAGGGCTGACCGTATTAAGCCCTTGGTTGATTGGGTCGAGCAATGCTTTCCGAATGTTGGCACCAGGTCTGTGGTGCCCTGGGCTGGATTGCGACCCATGATGCCCAATCTCATGCCTAAAGTAGGCTCAGGATCAAAGCCCAATGTGTTTTACAACACAGGTCATGGTCATTTAGGCTGGACTTTATCCGCAGTCACTGCACAGATGGTGTCCAATATTATTGCGCTCAACTAATTAATGGGTTTAAGGTTTTGAATACCTCAACTGTTGAATTTAAAAACAATAAAATCTTAGCGAAAATTAACAACTGTTGGAGAGCGCATTGAATCGAATTATGCTTATATCTAAACTGCACCGCGTCACCGTTACCGAGGCCGACCTTCATTACGAAGGCTCGTGTGGTATTGATGAAGATTTACTGATTGCTGCCAAAATGCATGAGTTTGAGAAAATTGAGCTATACAACATCAATAATGGTGAGCGATTTTCAACTTACATCATTAAAGCGCCGAGAGGCTCTGGGGTAATTTCGCTTAATGGCGCTGCAGCAAGAAGAGCGCATGTTGGTGACCATCTCATTATTTGCACCTATGGCCAGATTGATCAAAGTGAGCTGCCTACCCATAAGCCAACGATAGTGTTGGTTGGTGAGCAAAACCAGATCAAGGCAATCAAAGCCCATAATGGCTAATACTTTATTTTTACCGCCATTTATTTATGACAACCGACTCGAATGATTTCACAACTATAAAAGCAGCAATTGACTCCAAAAAGGTAGGGGATATCGTCATTGATGCTCTGCAAGAAATTCTGCCTCATGTTCGCGGAGCCAGCACAGCTGACATCATGATGGCCTATGCCGTAATGATTAAATCCACCTTAATTGGCATGGAGCTAACAGAGGTGGAAAAAGATCAAGCCAAAGCGCTTTTTGATCAGATGTGGCCTGAAGTGCTAGTTGATCGACTTGTGGCAACACACTTACCCAGTTCGTCGATTCATTAACCTCTGTTTCGGTAAGGCTTGGTTGTGGCAGGATCTAAATGGTTTTCATGCGTGGTTCTGCGGCCAGATCATGTTTAATGATTTTTAAACGAGCTTCATCTAGGGTTTCTGCTAGCGAAGCTATAGCAGTAATGGTCTCGCTATAGGCATCAAGCAGTAATTCACAAGAAGTATCTTTGTTCATCGAGAATTTCTTGCTCACTAATTTTGTCAAGAAAGCTTGCAAAGAAAGTGTTGCTCTTTTGATTGCCTTGATAGCTTCATCATCAGGATCAATATATCCAGACCCAACTACGTACTTGCCGTCAAATGACTCTGAAAAAGCATCAATCAGCTCATTAAACCCACCCAATATTTTTGCAAGACCCTTATGGAAATTAACGGGATTATCAACGGCTTCCAATAATTGATTGCTGGGCGTAGCATTTTCACTGGAGTGGGCAATGCTGGCAATGTAACGACCTATCGCAATTAGAGTTTCATGTTGATTCATTTGATCCTTAAGCTCAGATCAATTTGAACGGTGGAGTTTTTGGGAAGACTTGCTACACCCACCGTTGTTCTTGCATGGCGTCCCGCATCTCCAAAAATGTCATAAAGTAGCTCTGATGCGCCATCGGAAATTTCAGATAGATCATGAAAATTTGGATCAGATTGAATGTGTACGGTCATTTGTAGAACTTTCTCTATGGCATCTAAGCTGCCAAAGTGTTGGTAAGCAATGGTCAGGCATCGCACCAGGCAAATTTGCGCTGCTAACCTCGCCTCCTCTGGAGTTGTCGATAG
>JBAXHE010000200.1:0-3120 GCA_037139055.1 Betaproteobacteria bacterium
GGATGTCAGGGCTGTTTTTTTTGCGCCGGTTTTTCAAAGCAGTATCCGAGACCTCGAACCGTGGTGATGGCGACACCACTGGTTTCTATTTTCTTGCGTAAGCGATGCACATACACCTCAATCGCATTGTGACTGACTTCTTCGCCCCATTCGCAGAGATGTTCAACCAGCTGATCCTTGCTGACCAGACGGCCCGCCCTCGACATCAGAATTTCCAGCAACCCCAATTCACGGGCCGAGAGATCGAGCATTTCACCATTCAGCAGTGCGCAGCGATCGGTCTGGTCGAAAGTGAGTGCGCCGAATTCAATGGTTGGTGTGGTTCCCGTCGAGCGACGGGTGAGGGCGCGCACACGGGCTTCGAGTTCAATCAGCTCGAACGGCTTGGCCATGTAGTCATCGGCGCCAAGGTCGAGGCCTTTGACGCGGTCGCTGGTGCCGTCAAGGGCGGTCAGAATCAGTACCGGCATCTTGGATTTGCGTGAGCGCAGACGCTTGAGAACCTCCAGGCCGGACATTCTGGGCAGTCCCAGGTCGAGAATAAGCAAGTCGTAGGTGCCGGTGGTCAGGGCGTTGTCGGCATCGCTGCCGTTGGATACCCAATCGACGGCGTAGCCGTTCTGGCGAAGCGATCGCCCGAGTCCGTCGGCAATGATTCGGTCATCCTCAGCAAGCAAAATCCGCATGATTCCCTTCCGGCGTGTAAGTTTTCCGTAAGCCAACCGGCATACACTGATTGCGCTGTTCTTCTTTATGGTCCTGGGGTTCTGGTCTTGACCGGAACCCGGGGAGCGCCTGAAACTGCACCGGGTGCTCCCCGCCTTTTTTTCTCCCGCCTGATCTTCAATTTCACTTGGTGCGTGTCAGCGGCGAGAGCCTTGCCTTGCTGAAACATTGTGCCACTATTTTGGCGGCATAACATCCTATTCAGTTCCGACAAAAGAAAACCCCTGCACGGCAGCGCCGTGCAGGGGTTTCTGTGAGCAATAAGCCTTAGGCCGGCATGATCTGCCGGTCGAGTGGCTTGATTACATGCCCATATCCATGCCGCCCATACCACCCATGCCGCCCATACCGCCGCCCATGCCACCGGCTGGCTTGTCTTCAGCCAGTTCGGCGACCATGCAGTCGGTGGTCAGCATCAGGCCGGCGATCGACGCTGCATTTTGCAGTGCGGTACGCGTCACCTTGGTCGGATCGAGAACGCCCATTTCAACCATGTCACCATACTCACCGGTGGCAGCGTTGTAGCCGTAGTTGCCCTTGCCGTTGACGACATTGTTGACCACCACGGAAGGCTCTTCGCCAGCATTGGCGACGATTTCGCGCAGCGGCTGCTCCATGGCGCGCAGGACGATCTTGATGCCGGCGTCCTGGTCGTGGTTGTCGCCCTTGAGCGAGGACAGTGCGATACGGGCGCGCAGCAGAGCAACACCGCCGCCGGGGACGATGCCTTCTTCAACGGCAGCACGGGTTGCGTGCAGTGCGTCTTCAACGCGGGCCTTCTTTTCCTTCATTTCGACTTCGGTGGCTGCGCCAACCTTGATCAGAGCAACACCGCCGGCCAGCTTGGCCACGCGTTCTTGCAACTTCTCTTTGTCGTAGTCGGAAGTAGCTTCCTCGATCTGGGCACGGATCTGCTTGACGCGTGCTTCGATGTTGGCGGCCACACCGGCGCCGTCGATCAGGGTGGTGTTTTCCTTGCCCACTTCGATGCGCTTGGCCTGGCCGAGTTCGGTCAGGGTAGCTTTTTCGAGGTTCAGACCGACTTCTTCAGCGATAACCTGGCCACCGGTGAGGATGGCGATGTCTTCGAGCATGGCCTTGCGACGATCGCCAAAGCCCGGAGCTTTGACGGCGCAGGTCTTGAGGATGCCACGGATGTTGTTGACCACCAGGGTAGCCAGCGCTTCGCCATCGACATCTTCAGCGATGATCAGCAGCGGACGGCCAGCCTTGGCGACTTGCTCAAGGATCGGCAGCAGGTCACGGATGTTCGAGATCTTCTTGTCGAAGAGCAGAACATACGGGTTGTCCAGAATGGCGCTTTGCTTTTCCGGGTTGTTGATGAAGTAGGGCGAGAGGTAGCCGCGGTCGAACTGCATGCCTTCGACGACGTCGAGTTCATTGTTCAGTGACTTGCCATCTTCAACAGTGATCACGCCTTCTTTGCCGACTTTTTCCATGGCCTTGGCGATGATGTCGCCGATGTCCGCGTCGGAGTTGGCCGAGATCGAACCGACCTGAGCGATTTCCTTGTTCGTCGAGCAGGGCTTGGAGAGCTTCTTCAGTTCTTCGAGGGTCGAAACCACAGCCTTGTCGATACCGCGCTTGAGGTCCATCGGGTTCATGCCGGCGGCTACGTACTTCATGCCTTCGCGGACGATCGATTGAGCCAGAACGGTCGCGGTGGTGGTGCCGTCACCGGCGATGTCGGAGGTCTTGGAAGCGACTTCCTTAACCATCTGGGCGCCCATGTTGGCGAACTTGTCTTTAAGTTCGATTTCCTTGGCGACGGAAACGCCGTCCTTGGTCACCGTCGGGGCGCCGTACGAACGCTCCAGAACAACGTTGCGACCCTTCGGGCCGAGAGTGATCTTGACCGCGTCGGCCAGGATGTTGACGCCTTCAACCATGCGGGCGCGTGCGGAATCGCCAAATTTAACGTCTTTTGCTGCCATAGAGAAACTCCTAACTAATCGTTATTGGGGTGAATGGGGATCGTTGCAAGAAGCGAGCGTGGCTCAGGCTTCAACGACGCCCATGATGTCTTCTTCACGCATGACCAGCAGCTCTTCGCCATCAACCTTAACGGTCTGGCCAGCATACTTGCCGAACAGGACGCGGTCACCGACCTTGACGTCCAGAGTCACTTGCTTGCCGTTGTCGTCGCGCTTGCCCGGGCCGACCGAAATAATCAGGCCTTGATCGGGTTTTTCGGTAGCGGCATCAGGAATAACGATTCCCGAGGCGGTTTTGCGCTCTTCTTCCATACGTTTGACGATCACGCGATCATGCAAAGGACGAATTTTCATGCTTGTATCTCCTGTTTTATTAGCGATAGTAACTACTAACTAACTGATAACCTGAATAGAAAGCCGCTTCTTGATTTAAGGTGGT
>JBAXHE010000201.1:0-3107 GCA_037139055.1 Betaproteobacteria bacterium
AGCCAAAATGTCAAAGTCAACTCCATTATTAGCTTTAATGCATGACACAGCTCATCCATTAAATAACTCTATCGCAGTAGCTAAACTTATTAAAAAAGAATTAACATGTGATTGTGATAAAGACAATACAATTAGTATGTACCTAGATTTAATTATCAAGGAACAAGAGAATTGTAAACACATGTTAGATGCTTACTACGTAGAGATGAACAAATTACTTAATCAATAAATTATTAATCATGAAAGCATTAATCGCATTCATTAACTGGGCTCTATGGATGGCATTACCATTCATAGTAATCGCCATATCAGTTATTCTTTTTGGATTCACATTTAAGTATACTGATGTTGTAACGAGTAAGGGATTTGCATTCTTATACTCATTCTACTTCATTATTGGTACTATTCTATGGCTCATAGTTGTAGATGTACCGAACTTCATTAAGACGCCCAAGTGGGCAGAATAACTTATACCGAGAGAGCTTAATCTGACAGTTATCATTGTACCGTCCGATTAACTCTCTACCCTTCGGGGAACATTCTTGAATTATAATTGAGCGTAACCGAGCCAAAAGCGTAAGCTACAAAACGGGAGTTCAATCGGAGTACATAGTAATATGGGAATCTTCGGGCAGTTATAATTCATATTTTATTAACCATTAATCATTAGTCATGAGCAACACTTATTATTTTAAACATGCCGGCACTGGCTTAGTGCTAAGCATTGTAGCTAATACATCAGAAGAGGCACACATTGAATTAAGAGCTATGCAAACAAATTGGCTCGAGTTCAATCTAATAACCTACGAAGAGTATCTTGATTACCTATATAGGAATGAAGATGACTCGGATATTGATGCAGAAGAGAATGAAATTCTTGATTCATTTAATCCTTAATCTTTTTAAGCACTCCGAATTGACTATTGGGGTCTAGATTAAGTTCTAGTACACAGCGGATATACCCCGTATAAGAGTGTTTTATTTTACTAATGGGTCCAAGTGCATAGTCATGGCTGATTATAGCAGGCGGATCCATTCTTTTATCATTCTTAAATTAATTATTATGAACAATCCTTATGCAGGTAAAGATATGGTCAATGCAGTACCATCTATTATCTTAAACGAATGGTTCTTAATTCATCTAAATTAATACTATGAAATACATAATTTCAGGTATATGGTGGGTTATCGGAGGATGTATATTTACATTACTATGGTTACTCATTCATATTATTTACGTCATATGGAACTTTAAGTTCTGGCACGTATCGTTGGGACTATTCTTTGATCATGTCGATGAAGCCGTCGATAAGTTTGGATCAGTCACAGCAAAATAATTAAACAGGAGATTGATATTCACGAACAATCATTCAGCATGTACTATGTACACCAATGTTGATTAAGTAGCCAATATCATCTCCAACCCTACGGGGTAAATCGATCATTATGCAACAGTATTTTATTCTTCTAGGTATTGTACTCATATTATTTTTGGGTATATTTATCCTAGGGTTCGGTATGTACAAGATATTAAAAACACTGAGCGACATAGCTGATGAGTTAGATCAGACGCATGAAACTCTATAAATCATTTATTATGAAAAAGCATTGGACACTGTTCTTCAGTGTAATCGTATTCTTAGCAACTTGTATGTTAGTTAACATGTTAGTACATGATAAGTACATCAAGTGGAACTTTGGTGCTATCGCATCAATCGGTTTTGTTGTAGTATTCGGCTTAGCATCTACTATTGCAGGTCTTATGATCTGGAATGTAGAACGCAGAGTAATCAACTAATAACCCTTAATCATAAACAGGACTGGGTGTAACGCTTCGGCTCTTACACCAGTCCTTATCCAATTACTTTAAACTTTAACTTATGCTAATAGCATATATCATTTGTGCAGTTATCTGCATAGGTCTCTTATATCTTACAGCACCATTTGGAGAACAAACGGTAACTGGATATAATCCTAAATCTATCGACATGAAAAAGCGTAAACATAATGCTATTCTTATAGCAATAGGTACGTATTTATTCTTCTACGTAGCATTGAGTGGATTAGGTACCATGATGACTATTATGAATTTTATAGAGATAATAACATCATTACGATGGTTTATTGTTTATACTATTCTATTAGGATGGTGGGTATCCTGGATGGCTGCTCGTGAATGTTATGAAGATAATTATTAATTATTAAATTATTTCTTATGTGGAAATATATGAAATCAACAATACTATTCCATATTAATTGGATAGTTTATGCTCTTGTTCCATTAGCCCTCTATTATGTATGGTGTTTCATACTCGATCTTAATTACATTGACGAATTGTCAACAAGCTTTGTAGCAATCCTCTATACCTTCTACTTCACCTTTATTACAATATGTGTATTGTTCGTAGAAGATTTTCCTCCATTAATTAAGTGGAACAAATAACATCCATTGTACGTGGGATCTATGCGCGTACTAACCCTGTCTAAATAACTAATAAAACAAGGGGTTGTGATTATTCGAAAAATAGGCAGGGCATCTTCTTTATAACTAGTGCATCTCAAGGTTGATTTAATTGGTCCCATATCCAACAGAAAGCCGGGCAGCTACGCTGCTAAGGATACCAGCCTAGTTATATTTTATTTGTTCCGCTAGAAAGTAAATGAGTAATAAGAAGTATTAAGAAATACACTTCTGATTGACGAATATCAGGTTCATTACAGTAGTATCAGCTACGTTCATTTATTAGTATAGGTGTAACCGAAAAACCACCTCTTAACAATGTGCAACTTGTTTAAGGTACTGATTACGTCAGAAAAACACTACACTCTGATAAGTGTACAGAACAAACTTAATGGTTAAGAATGATGCCATTGTAAATAGCTGAGATTACCCATTAGGGTTGCCATTCAGTGATACATAAAAATGATAGCAGTAATGTTATATGTGTTGTTCCCTTGAGAAAGGAATCAGATGGAGACTCAAATATAGAGATAAATACACTTGTCTAAACCATCTCTCTACAACACAAGTTCGTTCTCAGCAAAGACCCTACCTTATAAGGACAGCACTGATAACGCTAGGTCAAATAAGAAGGGTGCTAATAATT
>JBAXHE010000202.1:0-3080 GCA_037139055.1 Betaproteobacteria bacterium
AGTACCCGGCGCCCGGCTGAGTGGATGCGCCCTTCGAGGCAGGTGGCGCATTGCCTGGCGCTGTCTTCGAGGCAGGGCTTGCCGTCGTAGAGGGTGTATTGGTGGCGGACGCGCAAGGGGGTGGCTTGCGGCATGATGACGTTGGCGCCAAAGCGCAGGCCCTGTTCGCGACCATCGTCGGCCAGAGCCTGCAGGGCGGTGGTGGCAGCGATGTTGATGCCGGGCAGCAGCAGGCGCGTAGCGGCGATCATGCGCAGGGCCAGTTGCAGGCGCGTGGCGGCATCGGGAATCGCCGCATCGCCGGGCATTGCGGATTGCTCATGGGGAATGTACGGGCCCATGCCGATCATGTCGGCGCCGATGTCGCGGAAGAACAGGATGTCGTCGACCAGGTCGTCGAGCGTTTGCCCCGGCAGGCCGATCATGACGCCGGTGCCGACGCGGTAGCCAAGGGATTTAAGGGTTTTAAGGCAATTGACGCGTGACTCCCAGGTTTGCCCTTCTGGGTGCAGTACGGCGAAGAGTCGCGGCGACGAGGTCTCCATGCGCAGCAGGTAGCGGTGCGCGCCGGCCGCGAACCATTCGGCGTAGGTCTCGGCGGATTGTTCGCCGACGCACAGCGTGATGCCGACGCCTTGCGGCAAGGCGTTCGACTGGGTGGCGTCCTTGATCGCGCGAACGGTGTCGCTGATGAAGCGGGTGAACTTGGTGTCGCGTCGTTCGCCGGATTGCAGGACGACCGAGCCGTAACCCTGCTCACCACACCATCGGGCAGTTTCAACGATTTCTTCGGGCTTAAGCGTGTAGCGTTTGGGTGTCCGGTTGCTGCGCCGGATGCCGCAGTAATAGCAGTCGGAAACGCAGCGGTTGGAGAATTCGATCAGGCCGCGCAGGCGCACCGTGTCGCCGCAGTGTTTGAGCAAGTTTTGCTCAGCGGCCTGGCGGATGACTTCGATCTCGTCGGATGCCTGAGTTGAAAGAATTCGGCGCAGCGTTTCCCGGTCGGGCAGGGCGCTGGCCAGCTTTGCCGCGAGTTCCTGGGCGGCGGCGCTGAGTGGGACCGCCGACTTCGCTGCGGGCGATTTCATCCACTCGATGCGGACGGGCGAAATGGCGCTCATGTTCAGGCTCCGGCGATACCACGCCGGTAAGCGGCAAGGGCGGCGGGAAAGCATTCGAGGGCGCGTTCCATGACGCCTTGCGAGACCGAAATGGCCATACCGTAGTTGGTCATCGGCACGCCCTGGCGGGCAGCGCGGTACTGGCGCACCATGATCTGCTTGCGTGTGACGGTACATCCGCCGCACTGCACGATGAGCGCGTAGGGAGTCAGGTCCTCGGGGAAATCCTTGCCCGATTTGACGTCGATTTCCAGGTTACCACCAGCATATTGGCGCAGCCAGCGTGGAATCTTCACGCGGCCAATGTCATCAGCCAGCGCATGGTGCGAGCAGGCTTCGGCGATCAGCACGCGGTCGCCGGGTTTGAGCCGGGAGATCGCGCCGGCGCCTTCGGCCAGCCCGAGCATGTCGCCCTTGAATCGCGCCATCAGGATCGAGAAGGTGGTCATGCGGATGTCGGGTGGCGTATCGGCGGCAACCTTGAGTACCACCTGCGAGTCGCAGACTACGAGCTTGGGTTTTACGGTCATGCGCGCCAGCGCGCTGGCCAGTTCGCGTTCCTTGACCATCAGGCTGACCGCATCGCTGTCGAGGATGTCGCGCAGCGTCTGCACCTGCGGCAGGATCAGTCGGCCCTTGGGTGCGCCGAGATCGATCGGCACTACCAGCACGACCAGATCGCCGGGGCCGATCAGGTCGCCGACGAGGCGCGGGTCTTCGATGCAGGATTCCGGTGCCTGGCGGAAAAGGGCTTCCTTGAGGTCGCCGATCCCGGTCAGTTGGGCCGCTGAAAGGGTGACGGATTCGATTTCGGCACGCTGGAGTGCTGCCACTTGCTCGAGCACCGGCTGCAGCAGATCGGATTTGTTGAAGACCACGACCAGCGGCGTTTTCGCCTCGCGCAAGGTGGCGATCAGTTCATCTTCAAACGAACCGATGCCCTCAGTGCCGATGACCACCAGCCCGATGTCGACGCGTTCGAGGACTTCGCGGGTTTTTCGCACGCGGAGTTCGCCGAGCGAGCCGACGTCACTGTCATCATCAACGCCAGCGGTGTCGATGAATACCACCGGGCCGAGCGGCGCAAGTTCAAAAGTCTTCTCGACCGGGTCGGTGGTGGTTCCGGGCTGGTCGGAAACAATCGAGATCGATTGGCCGATCAGCGCGTTCATCAGCGTCGATTTGCCACTGTTGCGGCGTCCGAAGATGCCGATGTGCAGACGCAGTCCTTTCGGTGTTTCCAGCATCCTCAATCCTTTAAAAAAACATTTTTTTAACCACAACGGGCACAACGAACACTACGAAAAGCGAAAAATAATTTAATGGTTTTTCGTCGTGCACGTTGTGTTCGTTGTGGTTAATTTATTTATTACTGTAACCCAGCGCCGTCATGGCGTCGGCGGAGAGCAGGCGGTCGAGCACCTGCGGGGCGATCAGGGCGCGCGCCAGTACGACGCTGCGAATGGTTTGTTTTGTCTGCTGCGCTTCCTTGGCGACTTCTGCTGCGAGTTCATAGCCGAGCGCCGGGACCAGCGCCGTCACTTGCGCATGCGAGTGTTCGAGCAAGCTGGTGCAGCGTTCGGCGTTGGCTTCTATGCCGTCAATGCAGCGTTCGCGGAAAATCGTGCAGGCGCGTTCAAGCAGCGAGAGATTGCCGAGCAGGGCGTGCGCCACCAGCGGCAGAAAGGCGTTGAGTTCGAGCTGCCCAGACTGGGCAGCCATGGTTACCGCCATGTCCTGGCTGATGACCTGCAGCGCGGATTGACCGACAGCTTCGCAAATGACCGGATTGACCTTGCCCGGCATGACGCTGGAACCGACCTGCATGGACGGAAGACTGATCTCGCCAAGGCCGGCGTGCGGCCCCGAGGCCAGCAGGCGCAGGTCGGAGGATATCTTGAACAGGTTGACCGCGTGGGCCTTGAGAATGCCCGAGACTTCGACAAAGACATCGGCATT
>JBAXHE010000203.1:0-3065 GCA_037139055.1 Betaproteobacteria bacterium
GTTGCTTGATCGGGAGCTTATTGCCTATACTCTTCCTGAAAAGCCCGGCAGCCGCCTGCAAAAGTACCGGCTTACCGCAAAAGGGTCAAGCCATTTAAAGAATTTAAACCAAGGTGAATAGACAGAATCCATGGACCAACAGGTCACCGGACAAGTGACCGGACAAGTCACCGGACAAGTCAGCGCACAAGTGACCGCATAAGTCGGGAGCTAATGTGCTGAATCACGGAGAGCAAGCGAAATTATGAAACCGAACAACCGAACAAGGTCAAACATTATTGAAGCAGAGCAGACAATGAACAAACAGCAAGAGTTCACCATCAATAGTACAGATACAACCCGATGCTCCAGCACAACCCTGAACTGAAATCGAAGATAGACCAACTCTGGAACAAGTTCTGGAGCGGTGGCATTTCCAATCCACTCACCGCCATTGAGCAGATCACCTATCTGCTCTTTATGAAGCGGATGGACGATCAGGACAGGGAGAAGCAGGCAAGCGCCGAGTGGGCGGGCGACACCTATCGCTCACTCTTTGAGGGGATGTGGATACCGCCGGAATACCGCGACAAAGAAAATGCCGCGAGTTATGCCATTGACAAAAGCACCCTTCGCTGGAGTGAATTCAAACACCGGCAGGCCGAAGAGATGCTAACCCATGTGCAGTTGAGAGTATTCCCTTACCTGAAAGACATGAACGGCTCCGAGTCGAAATTTACCCAGCATATCAAAAACGCGGTTTTCATCATTCCCAAGCCTTCGCTCCTCGTTGAAGCGGTGAAAACGGTTGACGAGATCTTTGAGGTGATGGAGAAAGATTCGAATGAAAAGGGGCAGGCATTTCAGGATATTCAGGGAGATGTGTATGAATTTCTTCTCTCCGAAATTGCCTCAGCCGGTAAAAACGGGCAGTTCCGCACCCCTCGCCACATCATCAAAATGATGGCCGATCTGGTCGAGCCCAAGCTTGGCCACACCATTGCCGATCCCGCATGTGGTTCAGGTGGATTCCTGCTTGGGTCATATCAATACATTGTGACGCAATTGGCAATTCGTGCCGGAAACAAGGATCTCGTGCCGGACGAAGATGGATTTCTCCGTACCTCAGTCTCCGCTGGGCTTACCGAACAGGCCAAAACCATTCTCAGCAAAACGCTCTTCGGCTACGATATCGACAGCACCATGGTTCGCCTTGCGCTCATGAACCTGATGATGCACGGCATTGATGAGCCGGAAATTGACTACAAAGACACCCTGAGCAAGAGCTTTACCCAGGAGTCCTGCTACGACATCATCATGGCCAATCCCCCCTTTACCGGCAGCATCGACAAGGGCGACATTAACGAAAGCTTCACCCTCTCCACCACCAAAACGGAGCTGCTTTTTGTCGAAAACATCTACCGGCTGCTGAAAAAAGGGGGAACCGCCTGCGTTATTGTGCCCCAGGGTGTCCTCTTTGGCTCCGGCGGTGCTTTCAAGGCACTGCGCAAACTGCTTGTTGACCGCTGCGACCTGAAAGCTGTTATCACCATGCCGAGCGGAGTCTTCAAGCCCTATGCCGGAGTCTCAACCTCCATACTGCTCTTCACCAAAGTATGGGGCCCGCTCGACAAAGTCACCAAACCAGCGACAGAGCACGTCTGGTTCTACGACATGCAGTCGGACGGCTACTCGCTCGACGACAAACGAAGCAAGCAGGATGGTTTCGGTGATCTGCTTGATATTGTCGAGAACTATAAACAGCGAAGCGTTGAGCACGACACCGACAGAACCAAAAAGTTCTTTATGGTTCCCCGTACAGAAATTGAAGGTGAAGGAGGATATGATCTCTCCCTTTCCCGCTATAAAACCGATGTTTTTGAAGAGGTCGTCTACGAAAGCCCATCGGTGATTCTCGGCAAACTGATTGCTGCAGAGGTGGGGGAGATGGATGAGGCTGAACTTGCCAACATTCAGAGCGGCATTGTACGGGAGCTGCTTGAGCTGAAGGGGATGATTGGATGAAACAAGCATTTCTGAAAAATATGGTGAGGGGGAGATGAAAAAGATCTCATTAAAAGAGCTTGCGACTATTACTGCCGGTCAAGGTGCACCTAAGCCAGAATTATTCTCAAATGAAGGGTTGCCATTTGTTCGTGCAGGATGTTTAGAAGAGCTTATTGCAGGAAAAAAAGAGTCAGATCTTGAGCTGATTTCAAATGATGTCGCAAGAGAATTGAGGATGAATCTTTATCCTGAAGGTTAGATACTCTTTGCCAAAAGCGGAATGTCAGCAACAAAAAACCGTTTTTACCAATTAAAGAATCCTGCGTATGTGGTCAGTCATCTTGCAGTATTGATTCCAAAAGATCGTTTTTTTTCTGACTATCTTAGACATGTTTTAATAAAATACCCGCCATCATCATTAATAAAAGATCTCGCTTATCCTGCAATTAGTTTGGGTGATATACAGGACTTCAAAGTCCCTGTCCCAGAAATTTTTGATGACCAAATCCGTATCGCAAACCTTCTTTCCAAAGTAGAAAACCTGATCTCCCGCCGTCGCGAGCAACTCAAACAGCTTGACGAACTGCTCAAAAGTGTTTTTCTGGAGATGTTTGGTTTACACAATGGCGATGTCAAGAAATGGATAATCGAGCCGTTAAGCACTTGTACAGAAATTGTGTCTGGCGTTACAAAGGAACTGTTAATAATTAAATATAACATAATAAGCTAAAATGTTATATTGTCGTTATGAAGAATATTGATGACGACATTAAGCACATACGCGCAAGATTTGAGAAACTTGCGTGGACTCTGGATGAGCGCATGAGGCGCTTGTTTGCAGCTGCGGAGGCCTCAACGTTGGGTCATGGCGGTGTTACAAAAGTTGCACAGGCTACAGGTGTTTCACGACGAGCGATTCACGTTGGATTGGGTGAGTTGGCCAATGAAAAAATGCCTGTTGAAAACCAGGAAAAACGGATTCGGAAAGCTGGTGGTGGCAGGAAATCTATCATTGAGACCGAGTCTGGGGTGATGGAGGCACTGGAGAAACTGATAGAATCGACAACACGGGGTCATCC
>JBAXHE010000204.1:0-2994 GCA_037139055.1 Betaproteobacteria bacterium
GATTGGAAGCTGTTATTTAAACACTGTTAGCTAAAACTACAACAACGTATTAATTATCGCCTGGAAGATTCATGTTTCCTTGACAAGTAAATTCTCCTTCAACGTTATTTTATGTTCCATCATTACATATAGAAACAGTATCCTCGAATTAGCTATTTACTCGTGATTGGACACCAAAGAAATCATTCAAATAATTTTATGGCACATATCCGAAACAAGTTTTACTATCAATGCTAGGTTACAATGTAATATTGTAGTTTCCGTTTATGTTGTGCTCTGAAACATAATACCCTGCTTAATCAATTATAAACTCTTTAATTGATCGATCGGTGCTTTTGTACCACAAATCATTTACCAAGTTTTATTCATAAAATTAATGGTCGCAAGTATATGGTATAGGTCTAAATCCTATGTCACACTTAATATTAACATCAACAGGTCTGCCTAAACCGATGACAGAAACATCAAGGCTTTACAGTAGGGAGGATGATCTTTCAATTTAAATCCATGGAAGTAAATTTTAATCAAATCCAAATGATGAAGGAAGTGAGAAATTACATTAAAAGTCTTTTTAAGAATAAGAAGTAATTTAAATTTAATCATGTCCAACAGTTACTTTGAACTCAGAGCCTTCATTTGTTGACATTCTTCCACTACAAAATTCTTCGAATACATTATCTGATCTTCCTGTGAATACATTATAAGCTAATCCATTTGTGCAAATAGAAATAGAAGATTTATGGAAACTTCCCTCGTTTGTATAGAGTTCTGCTTCCTATGAAGCTTTAATGTATCCAAAACATATAGAACCCCCAATCTGAATTTATTTATAAATATAATAATACATAGTCATTTTCTAAGAATACTTCATAATTTCCATTACGATTTGCTGGTGATACATATGTTTCGAACTAATTAGTTTCTGATCCATGTAATTCTACTACAGATGCTGAGACAACACTATCTTCTTCAACACGTCTTGATTGTTCTTCACGTCCTATTAACTCTTGTCTTGTCGAAGGTTAATACCATAATTATTAAGCAATGGTTTCATTCCAGAAACTATTGTCACATAAATGTGAAGGAGGGAGTACACATTCGACACATTATCCTTATTCATTCAAACAGAAAGGGCATTCAGGTGGAGGTAAATATTCTATATTGCATTCATGAACGCATCTTTCAACATTTCCATCACGTTTACCAACACCATATAAAACAACATCTACTAATTATTCTTCAGTTGTGAATTACACCCAAGGGAATACTTATGAAGTTGCATCTTATCTGTTGAAATTGATTTAGAATTATCTATCACTAGCTGTTATTTAAACTCTGTGCTTATTTAAATAAACGGCAAATTAATTAGCTCTTGATAAAGAAAACGTTTAAGATCCTTTAATTTCTATATTTCTATCATCGCCATTAAGTTCGAAACTGTTTGTAGAATATACTGTATTAGATTCTATGCAAAGAGAAATTGTATTGCTTCTTAAACTAAAGTCAGTATTTGAGGCAGCTAATGGTTGTGCATCGGAATTAACATATCCAAAGCATATTTTACCCTGATTAATTGGAATTGTTATATTGAAATTAACATCTGGGTTAGATGATGATACAAATGAAAGATGCCCGGGTGAACTCTAAAGAGTTGACTAGCTTTATAGATCTGAGGATTACCATCTATTATCTGATATTTTACCTATTTCATAGAAGTCTGGTTAGCATTGAGGTTCTACATATGAAGCTACATAAGATGGGCAAAGCTATTAAGGATCTGGATATAATCCCATTCCTTTAATTAAGGGCATTACTTTATTAATTCCTATAGTAGCTCCCAGTTAGATCCAAGGTACAAAATCTTAAAATTATTACTAATTGTTTGTTCTAAATGTAAAGTTGCATTAAGTATAGTAGTTTAGGAATGGATATGTAGATATTTATACTCTATCATATAATAGATCAACTCTGTATTATGCACCTTTAAATAATGAATTCTGTTAAAGCAATTAGTTTGTGCACTCAACTAAACCGCCAGCAAAATTGTATGTTGCTCCGTTAGTACATAATGAGATAGTGTCCTGTCTGCTATCAGCTCCTACCAAACTTTTTGCTACATTAGACCTTGGCAAATATCCAAAGCATACAATTTATCTTTATTATGAGAATACGTTATTTTGCAACAATACTATGAAGTTCCTATTCGAATTCTATTCAGATACCCATTCTCTTCTTTCTTCTACAGCACTATCAATTACCACTTATTATTTAGTGTATTATTGATTTCTTGATTGCCAACTTTCATCTGTAAGATTTGATGTATCGTCCATCAATTCCCTTGTGCAATTGATTTGAATTGGACCAGGTGGTGGTGGTGGTGGGGGAACAAATTTGGGTTCATAATGATTATTACATTAATCTCCATCTACATTTCCTACACCCCATATTCGAGTAGTAACTACTTATGTGTTTTGAGATTTAATGTAAACCCATGGGAAGTGTCTAACTGTTGTATCATCTCTAAAGAATTCGCAATGAACATGATAGTCATCTTATGTTATTTAAATTTTTTAACTGTTGATATAAACTGAAAACTCAGTTCCTGATATGTTCTTGAGATTATGAAGTCCTTAGCAGAAATCTCTTGATTTATCATTCACATAGTTCATGGTTTATCCATTTGTGCATAATCCTTAAGTATAATTTGAATTAGGATTTTAACCATCATAAGCCATATTAATTGATCCATATGGAATTACACCAAAGCATACTTTGCCTCCAATAGTCTATTGATTTAAGTTTAATAATATTTACCTAATTATAAGTGAGAGTTACATTGAAGTTTCCATTCACATTATCCAAAGATATAAAATTTTCTTAATTTTATGTATTATCTAAATTTCTATCAAAATTTTATTATCTAGAATACTAAAATATTTGATTGGTCACTAATTCTTGATGGAAGAATGAATTTTCACATGTTGGTACAAATGG
>JBAXHE010000205.1:0-2961 GCA_037139055.1 Betaproteobacteria bacterium
TGACGGCCTGCAGGAACTCGGGCTGATGGGGATCTCGGGTACTGATGGATTGAAGAACATTCTCTACATAAGACATCTTGCTTTCTCCTATACAACTTTTTTCTTACCTCCCGGGCGCCCTGGACGAGATGGTAAGTGGATATATGAGAATCAGGGCTTTTTCAGGGGGTTTTTAGAGAACAGCGGCAATCGCTTCGGCCACATAACCAATGTTCATGGTATTCAGTGCCGCCAGACAAATCCGACCGGTGCTGACAGCATAAATCCCGAATTCGCTGCGTAAACGCTCAACTTGCTCGGCCGTAAGCCCGGTGTATGAGAACATGCCGCGCTGCTTGATGATGAAAGAGAAGTCCTGGGTGACACCCTTGGCCTTCAATTGTTCAACAAGGCCGGCGCGCATGTTGCGGATGCGATCGCGCATGCCAGCCAGCTCTGTTTCCCACATCGCCCGCAGTTCAGGATTCGAAAGAACCGCGGCAACCACTGCTCCGCCGTGAATCGGGGGGTTCGAGTAATTGGTGCGAATTACACGTTTGACCTGTGACAGCACACGTGCCGCTTCGTCCTTGCTCGAAGTTACGATGGACAGGGCACCAACGCGCTCGCCATAAAGCGAGAAGGATTTTGAAAACGAACTGGAAACGAAAAACTGCAAGCCTGAGGCAGCAAACAGATTGAGCGCCAGCGCGTCTTCGGCAATACCCTCGGCAAATCCCTGATAGGCCATATCGATAAAGGCTATAAGTCCTTGGTCGCGAATGACTTCGATGATTTCACGCCACTGCGCTTCGTTGATATCGGCACCAGTCGGGTTGTGACAACAAGCATGCAGGACGATGATGGAGCCTCGCGGCAACAAGGCCAGCTTGGCTTTCATGCCCTTAAAATTCACACCTCGCGTAGCCGCGTCGTAATAGGGATAAACGTCGACCGGGAATCCAGCAGACTCGAACAGTGCACGATGATTTTCCCAACTCGGATCACTGATGTAGACAGTTACGTCGGGCAGAAAACGTTTGAGGTAATCGGCACCGATCTTGAGTGCACCGGTGCCGCCAATAGCCTCGGCAGTAACTACACGGCCTTCCTCGAGCAATACGGATTTCTTGCCGAAGAGCAGGGTTTGTACAGCCTGAGTGTAGGTTCCTGGGCCTTCAATCGGTTGGTAACCTCGAGGAGGCATGGCTTCGAGTCGCGCTTTTTCAGCGACCTTTACGGCTCCAAGCAGCGGGATCTTGCCGTTTTCATCAAAATATACGCCGACCCCCAAATTAACCTTGATCGACCGTGTGTCAGCGTTAAAAGATTCGTTCAGACCGAGAATTGGATCGCGCGGCGCCATTTCTACAGAGGAAAAAATTGAGGAGGTCATGGTTGTACTCTTTCTTCCAGTGAATATTGCGAGATCACGCTTGGCATCTGGCCAAGCGTGTCACGCCGTGAATAATTCAATTGATGGTGCAGTAAAGTAAAATCCCTTTTTCTACAGGCTGTTTTGGTTTGATCGGCAATAGTCGTCATGACACTTACTTTAAGGATCAAACCCAAGTCCGTTCGACGGCCTGTCTTGTTACGCATGACTTGTGCCAGCACAGATAATTCGTAACCAACTGATTATTAGTTGTTTATTCTTGCTGTTTCTGAGCAGAATTCGGATTGCCGCATCATTGCCCGATTATCTGGTTCGGAAACCCGTTTAATTCGGAGGGACTTTATTCGATTTTGCTCAAGTGTCTGGAAGGACGATATGATTGCTCGAGTGATCGCCAGGTTTGGAGAAACCGAATCGGAGATTGAGGCAGACGGATGATATGCGCTTAACATGTGACCGAAGTGGGTCGATAGGTTGAATTCGCGGAAAAGTGAAGCGGCCGTTCGATGCGAATCAGAGCCCAGTGGCCGGAAGGATAACCACCCAGTCGAGCCTGCTTGCCAGTCGGCCCTCGGTGGTTGTCGCTCACCTGGCCGACCTATTATTCTGGGGCTCCGAAATCGAAAGGCTCGGCGTGGAGGGCAACACGCTGAATCGCAAGGGGCTAACCGCAAACTTTCTCGCGCAGTCAGAGCGACAAGTTTTGTCGTCTCCGGAGATGGCGACCAAGGCCTCGTCCCTCGGAGTGGTGATGTCTCGTGAGAATGGCGTTGATGCGAGAATAATACTGATAGAGTTCCGCCTAAGCAGAGATATCCCAATTGACTCACACCATGACAGCTAGGAAAGCGAGATGGTTTGCCGCCGACGCGCTACTGCGTGATCATCCCGACCACCTGAGCATCAACACCATTTAATTCCAATGATCTCCTTTAGTTCAACCGATGAGCCAATCCAAGTGTGACACTAACCAAACCACAGAGAAACTGGTTGATGAGGTTCGCAACTGCCAACTCTGCGCCAAGTACCTACCGCTAGGCCCACGCCCAATATTGCAGGTTCATTCGAGTGCCCGGATTCTGATTGCCGGCCAAGCCCCCGGAAGCAAAGTCCATCAGACAGGCATCCCGTTCGACGATCCGAGCGGAGACCGCCTTCGGGAATGGATGGGAATTGACAAGAAGACCTTTTATGACGTGTCACGGATCGCCATTTTGCCGATGGGATTTTGTTATCCGGGAACGGGGAAATCTGGTGACTTGCCTCCAAGACCGGAGTGCGCGATAGCGTGGCGTACGAAACTTCTTGACTGCATGCCGACTATTCAATTGACGCTGGTCATAGGGCAATATGCACAAGCGTGGCACTTAACTGCCGCTGAAAAAGGCAGCCTCACGGATACGGTCAAGGCTTGGAAAGCATATTGGCCAGACAAAGTTCCTCTGCCGCACCCCAGTCCGCGCAATAACATTTGGTTGAAGCGAAATAGCTGGTTCGGGGAAGAAGTAATTCCCAAATTGAAAGATCGAGTACAAGAAATTCTGTCGTAATTCGACTGCCCGAAAACGCTTTGTTGCTGTCGCTCA
>JBAXHE010000206.1:0-2960 GCA_037139055.1 Betaproteobacteria bacterium
TGCGTGGGCAGGACCTGTCCCATGTTTTTCACGAACAGCTTGAGCTGCGGCACCATGTAAATCATCAGGAAGAAGGTCGCCAGGATGACGATGGTGCCGACGAAAGCCGGGTACATGATGAGTTTTTTGGTCTGCGAGGAAAATTCGTCCTCCCATTTCAGGGATTCAGTGAGGCTGTGCAGCACTTCGGGCATTCGACCCGCGGTTTCTCCTGCGCGGATCAGGCTGATGAAGATTTTGTTGAAGACTTTGGGGTGATCTTCCATGGCCTGAGAGAGTTTCTTCCCGCCTTCAATGGATTCGGTCAGGCTGGCGACAATTTCACGAAAACGCGGATGTTCCAGCGTGTCGCGCAGATCAGAAAGCCCATCGAGGATCGGAACCCCTGCGCGAATCAGCAGTTCCAGATGGAAACAGAAGTGGATGATTTCGCGCCGGGGAATTCCGCCGCCGCCAAACAGGCTGCGGCTGCGGATCGGTTGGCCGTTGATCAGATCCAGTTCCATGCGTTTCAGGCGCATTTCGAGGTCGGTGATATTCAGTGCATCAATCCGGCCCGATAGGGTGCGTCCTTGGGGATCAACCGCTTTGTAGGTGAACAGCGGCATGGCCGTTCCCTTACAGGCGATCGGTTAGATCGACAACGCGACCGAGTTCCTCGATCGAGGTCGAGCCGTCAAGCACACGACGCAAGCCATCGTCAGCAAGCGAAACGAAGCCGTTGATGGCGGCTTGCTGGCGGATTTCCCGGGCCGTGCCGCGGCGGGCGATCAATTCGTCCATGTCAGAATTGACACGCAGGATTTCCATGATCGCCAGGCGGCCGCGATAACCCTGGAAGTCACAGCGCTCGCAGCCACAGGGGCGGAAGATGACCGGGCGAGGCGCGTCCGGACCGCCGCCCAGCAGGCGGGCTTCATGGGTTTCGGCCTGATAGGGCATCTTGCAGTGGATGCACAGGCGGCGAACCAGTCGCTGGGCGACAATGCCGATAATGTTGCCGGCCATGATGTCTGGCAGTACGCCGATATCGAGCAGGCGTGGGATGGCGCCGATCGCCGAATTGGTGTGCAGGGTCGAATACACCTGGTGGCCGGTCATAGCCGCACGCAAAGCCATCTCGGCGGTATCTGCATCACGGATTTCGCCGACCAGAATGACGTCCGGGTCCTGACGCATCATCGAACGGATGCCATTGGCGAAATCGAGCTTGGACAATTCGGCGACCGAGGTTTGGCGTACCATATTCATCGGGTATTCCACCGGGTCTTCCAGGGTCATGATGTTGATGCCCTCGGAATTGATGTGGTTCAGCACCGAGTACAGCGTGGTGGTCTTGCCGCTGCCGGTCGGGCCGGTCACCAGAATAATTCCCTCGGGGCGGGCCAGCATGCGTTTCAGCAGGGTCAGCTGCTCTTCGGTCATCCCCAGATCATCGAGGGGGACGAGCCCTTTTTGCCGGTCAAGAATGCGCAGGACAATGTTTTCGCCATGAATCGTCGGTTGCACGGAGACGCGGAAATCAATCTGCCGGCCGCGCATGTTCAGGGAAATCCGTCCGTCCTGCGGGGCGCGGGTCTCGGCGATGTTCATCCCGCTCATGACCTTGATCCGTACCGACATCGCCGGCCAGTAGGATTGGTGCAGCGAACGGACCTGACGCAGCATGCCGTCGATGCGGTAGCGGATGCGCAGGAAACCGGATTCCGGTTCAAAGTGGATGTCTGACGAATCGCGCTTGACGGCATCGGTCAGGATCGAGTCGATCAGGCGGACAAACGGCTGGCTGTATTCATCGGTCGACGACTGCATTCCTTGGAAGTCGATCTCGCCGGTTTCGATTTCGTTGAGGATGCCATCGATTGACAGGGTGTGGCCGTAGGCCTTGTCGATGGCCCGGTCGATCTCAGTCTCGCCGGAAAGCAGGGTGTCGATCTCGATGGCTTCGCTAGCCAGCGCGCGAATCTTGTCGAGCGCCACGATGTCATTGACATCAGAAATGGCGACGGTCAGGCACTTGTTCAACTCATCGTAATCGAGCGGCAGGACATGGTGGCGTTTGGCCAGTTCATGCGGTACCAGCGCCAGCGACGAGGGGTCAACAACGGCAATGGAAAGATCGACGCTTTGCTTGCCGAGGTTCTCGGAAAGCGCGTCGCGCAGTGTCGCTTCAGAGACAAAACCGAGCGAAATAAACAGCTTGCCGATCGGTTGGTCAGACTTCATCTGCTCGATCAGGGCAATGCGCAACTGATCCTCGCTGAGGATGCCTTTGGCGATCAGGACTTGCCCGAGTTGTCGGGGATGGGCGGCGTTGGGGTTCATCGCGGGCTTCGCAGCAAGGAGAAGAAGTCAGTCAGCATCATGGCTGCAATTCAAGAATTCGCTTCCTGATCTGGTTTGGGTCAAAGGAAACGCTGCGCGAGGAGTTGGCTGCCTTCTGAGCCATCTGGTAATACTGGACGGCCAGTTTGTTCTGGTGAAGATGGTCGAGGCTGATCGCCAGATTGAAGATGAAATCCGGATTGTCAGATTCTGCCGAGTAGGCGTGAAAATACGCTTGTTGTGCATCGCTCCAGCGGCTTTGACTGGCCATCAGATTGCCCAGCGCAAAGTGCAGAGCAGCGGAATCGGGCTGGCTGTCGAGCGCCGTCTTGAGCAGGCTTTCGGAGCGCGCCGGATTGCTCAGGCCGCGGGTGTTGATCAGTCCGGCCTGCGCTGTGGCATCCTTGGGGTCGACCTCAAGGGCTGACAGGTAATAGGCGTGGGCGCGTTCATCCTGGCCCTGGCGAGCGGCCAGGGTGGCCATGCCGAGCAGCGCGTCGATGTTTTTGTCGTCGGCATGTAAAACCTGTTCATAGTCGTGATAAGCGTCTTCCATCTTGCCGGCCTGCAAGGCCGCGTAGGCCCGTTCGAGCGTGACGTTGGCCTTGGGCTGGCTGCGGCTCAGGCGGAGCGGG
>JBAXHE010000207.1:0-2949 GCA_037139055.1 Betaproteobacteria bacterium
GACCCACCCGCTGCGGAGAGCCGCCGGGGCCATGGACAGCCTGCGGATTGCCTGGTGGCAACAGGCCGATTGCCCGCCCTTCGGGTCCTCAGCCTGACCACAGCCCCTTGGAAAACGCTGAGCGTTTCCCACACCTCACCGCAGAAAGCGATCAGCAGCATCATGCTGAGTATCTTCTTAGCGTTCCCTGAGGCACCCCCGTTGTCCAAGTGCCCACCAACCCATAGGACAAAAATTGTCCACTCCGAATGCCTACTCTGTGGTTGAACCTTTATGTTGAGGCTTCGGCCTCTTCCCCGGGACCCGGAACCCCGGGCCATCTGCCAGGATGGTCTGGCAGACTGAAGCGCGAGAAGGCAGGCATGAGCTACGACCCCTTTGACGGTGTGCTGTTGAACGATGCTCGGCTGCCGGTACCGGGGGCCTTCGGCATGATGCTGCACCTGCGGGTGGCCCGCCGTCTGGCCAAGGCAAGTGGCTGGCCGGCGCCGAGTCTGGATGCTCTGAAGGCCAGGTCTGGGGCCTGCCAGGAACTCCTGGCCCAGGGCCTCCTGCCCGCCTCGCTCCGGGAGCTGCAGAGCCACGGCCTGGACCTGGGTAGCCCCCGGTCACCCCACAGCTTGGTCAGCGTCGTGGCCCACCTGGAGGCCTACCTTGCCGAGGTGGAGCGGGCGGGCTACCTGGAACCGGACCAGGCCCTCTGGCGGGCCGTGGACCTGCAGCTGCAGGGCGAGCGGGGCCTCTGGATCGAGCGCACCCCCGAGGACGGACCTATCCTCGCCAGCTTGCGCGACCTCAGTCCGGCCCGCCTGCGGGCGTTGGCCTGCGTGCCCGAGCTGGGCGGGGCCACCTTCGCCCTCGCCACCCGCAAAGGCGACGGCAGCTCGGGGCTCTTCGGCAGCTCGCAGCCCTTGGTGGAGTGGTTCCTGGACGGCCTGGAGCAGCACGGCCAGAGTCTCCCCAACGAATTGGAGCTCACGGAACCCGCAGGCTGGGGCGACGCCCCCTGGAGCCCCGAGCTGGCCGGGCTCTTCGAGGGTGCTCTGGCCCTCGATGCCCACAGCGAAACCTTCCAGCGCGGGCTGGTGGAGGGCCCGGTCGACCTCCTGCGCCATGCAGTGGAGCAGATCTGCGCCTGGGTGGACGAAGGCCTTACCCCTTCTGAAATCACGGTTATCCATCCTGAACCCCAGAAGGTGGGACCCTTCCTGGCACCGCTCCTGGCGGCGGAAGGGATCCCCCTGCAGGTGCGGGGTGGGCTGTTGCCCCTCCTCGCCAGCGAGGCCTGGAGTCCCCTCTGGACCCTGCTCATGGGCCTCCTGCGCCTGGATCCTTGCGCCGTCTCGGCGGGGCCCCGCGCCTCCCACCGGGACGACCTGCGGCGCTGGGCGGACCTCCTGGCCGTCGCGGACCAGACCGGTCCCCGGGCCTTCACCGGTGGCTTCATGCACCTGCACGAGTGGGCCCGCCCGGGCGCCACCGCCACCTGGCAGGAGCTCGACGCCCTGCGCCAGCGGGTCCTGCCCGCCCGAGACTGGGTTGCCCGCCTCGAAGCTCTGGCGGGGGCGCTCCGCCTGCCCATGGACCCGGACGACTTCTTTGCGCCGCTGGGGCTTCTCAAAGAAGCCTGGACCAGCGACGTGTGGACCTTCGCCGAGATGCTCACCGCCCTGGAAGCCTTCCTGCAGGCTGCCCGCAGCAGTCGTGCTGCAAAGGCACCAGAGGGGCTCCGCTTGGTGACACCAGACACCCTGTTGGAGGAGTGGTCGGGCTCCCAGGCCACGCTGATCCTCGATCTCTCCGAAGGGGCCTGGCCCAGCCGGACCGCCGAAAACCCTGACCTGGACTGGGACCGCAAGGCAGCCATCAACCAGGCCCTGGTACAGGCTACGGTGGCGGCGGGCGATGCGGTATTTCCCCTCGCCCTTCAGCGCTTCTGGCTGCCCCGCAGCGAGCACGGGGACCAGATCCCCCGCGCCTTCCAGCGGGAGGCCTACGCCTTCAACAAGGTGCTGGCCATGACCCGGGAGCGCCTGGTGGTGCTCAGTCCCGCCCAGGACGAAGAGGGCCGCATGAAGGCCCAGGGCCCGTTCTGGAATGCCCTGGAAGGCGCGGCCCCCTGGGTGGCCCCGGCCACTCGGGTAAGCAGTCGCCTCCGCTGGCTGTGGGAGGGGCAGGAACAGGATCCCCTCGCCGAAGCCCGCAGCCAGGCCACCCTGGCCCGGCCCGAGGCCGACGCGCTCACCACGCCGGCCCCGGCGGCGGATCTCGTCCCAGGGATCCGCACGGCCTGGCTCAAGGGCCAGCCCGGAGCCAGCCCCACCGCCCTGGAGAGTCTGGCGAAGTGCCCCTTCCGCTCCCTGGCGGAGCGGGTCTGGCGCCTCACCAGCGACGACGCCGCCAGCCGGCTCCGCATGGCCCGGGGCACCCTGGTTCATCACCTCCTGGAGACCACCCTGCTGCCCTATGTGGGCCAGCGGGACTGGCCAGCAGCCTTCCTTGGCGACCTGGGCGGCGAGCTCGATCCCGAAGCCATGCTGCTCAGTTTGCGAGCCCTCTGGGAGACCCACCGCGAGACCTGGCTGAGGGGACTCACCAACATCCCCCAGGAGCAGTGGCCCCAGGTGGTGCTGGAAGTGGAAGACCTGCTGCCGAACCTCGCAGCGGCCCTGCTGCTGGATGCGGCGGCCCTGACCCCTACGAAGGAGGAGCTGGCCTTCCTGTATCCCGCACGCATGGCGGTGGCGGCCCCCAAGAAGGGGCCCAAGGTGCTGCCCCTGCAGGAGGGCTGGACCCGCACCCTGGTGGCTCTGGAAGCAGATCTTGGCCCCGTGGACCTGGTGCTGCCGGACGGGCGGCCCTTCCCGGTGAGCGGCAAGCTCGACCGCATTGAACGCTGGGACCACGAAGAGGGCCTGAGCTTCCTGCGGGTGCTGGACTACAAGACCT
>JBAXHE010000208.1:0-2927 GCA_037139055.1 Betaproteobacteria bacterium
AAGGAAAATGGTATGAAAGCACTAGAAGGCATAAAAGTTCTGGATTTGAGCCGGGTTCTGGCGGGACCATATTGCACCATGATGCTTGCCGACTTTGGTGCCAACGTCATCAAAATCGAACCTCCAGGAGTCGGCGATGATTCCCGAGCCTTTGGCCCGTTTGTTGGCAAAGAGAGTGCCTATTTCATGAGCCTGAACCGGAACAAGCGCTCGATCACCCTGAATCTAAAAGCAGATAGCGAAGTCGATTTGTTTCGTGAAATGGTCAAACAGGCCGATGTCGTTGTTGAAAACTATCGTCCTGGCACCATGGAAAAATTCGGTTTGGGCTATGAAGACCTCAAGAAGATCAACCCCCGAATAATTTACGCGGCGTGCTCTGGTTTCGGGCACAGCGGACCGTACATGCTCAAGCCGGCCTACGACATCATTGTTCAGGCCATGGGCGGCATCATGAGCATCACCGGTTCTGAAGGCGGAGAACCGACCCGCGTCGGCGCGTCGGTCGGCGACATCATCGCTGGCATGTTCACCGCCTATGGCGTCATGCTTGGCCTCTTCCACCGCGAACGCACCGGCGAAGGCCAGAAGGTTGATGTCGGCATGCTCGATTGCCAGCTGGCGGTTCTGGAAAATGCCATTTCGCGCTACACCACCTCAGGCAAAGCCCCGGGTCCAGTCGGCAATCGTCATCCTTCAATCACTCCGTTTGCTTCCTTCACCGCAAGTGATGGTCACATCATCGTTGGCGCAGGCAATGAACACCTCTGGATAAAACTCTGTTTATTGCTTGGCCGCCCTGAACTGACCAAGGATGAGCGTTTCAGCAATAACGAACAGCGCACCCGGCACGTCAATGAACTGACCTCCATTCTCAACGCCATTTTCATCACCCGGACAATCAATGAATGGCTTGAATTGCTCGAAGGTGCTGGCCTGCCCTGCGCCCCCATCAACACCATCGACAAGATCGTCAATGATCCGCAAATCAAGGCGCGGAACATGATAGTGGAGGTCGACCATCCGGTCGCAGGGCTTCAGAAAATGCCCGGAGTTCCCGTCAAAATGTCCAGGACCCCTGGACAGGTTGCGGCACACGCACCATTGCTGGGTCAGCATACGGCCGAGATACTTGAAGAATTGTTCGGATGGACCCAGAAAGAAACCGATTTGTTTTTTTTCAACAAAACGGAAACAAGAGAAAGCGTCACCAGCTAGCCCCCCCCTGATTGCCCGTACCACCATACGGGCAATCATCGCAGGCATTGAATCTTGCTTGGCGTGCACAGTCGAATCAGAAATCAGGCGTCATTTTTACCCGCACTGACAGAACCGATATTCAGTCACTGAATGATCTTCAGGGCAACGCATTGCCAGCAACAGCACCGACTCTCTCGGCGGCTATTTGATGCAGTTGCTTGATCTGGAATCAAACCAGACCATTGAGCCGATCATTGAGCGTCTGTTGAAAGCCGCTTAATATCCAGTGATCGTTCACAACATCGAACATCGCGTCTCCGCCAGTATCGGATTGTCCATTTATCCGACTGACGCCATTGACGGCGATCAACTGCTTCGCTTTGCAGATCAGGCCATGTACCTGGCCAAAACTTCGGGGAAAAACGGCTATCACCTGTTCGCGGCCCATCGTGCGCAACGCGAGTGAGGGCGCCAGAGACACTGAAGCGTATGCCGATCCACTTGAAGCCGCGAAGCTCTCCGTATTCGGCAATACGAGCATTGCGCAGGAACCTAAAACGCTGGCAGAGATCCTAATCAACGATGACCGCAATGGTGTTTCACGATCAGGCTTCTAATCTCCGAACATAGCGCGCTATAATCTGAGGCTGATCACTGGCAAACCAGAAGAGATTCTGGGACGCAAAGCCACAGGCCCGATCTCCGTGTGCAACGGAAAGGGTAGCTGGGTTGCTCATGGATTATCCGGAACCTTCGGATTGGCCAGTCGTCATAAGTGGTATAACGAACTGGGCAACTCTGGAGTCGACGATGCGAAATACATCTTTTCTGGCCTGCATTTCCGCTGTCCCTTCAGCCATGAGCACTGCCTGCGTATTGACCTGCGATAGCGCCCCCCTTCGTTCTAATGGATTTACGTGGGGTGCACTTTGAAAAATGCAGCCAATGAAATAAACCCCGGCGCCAACACCACTCCTGCCGCCCGGCGGCTGCGCAGTTACTGCTGGATACCTGTCGCTTCGCTTGAGCCGGGCATGGTCCTCGCCAAGCCGCTCGTGCAAGGAATGGGAAGCACGGCCACAAGTTTACTGGCGGCCGGCAGCCGGGTCACGGCCAGCACCATCGCCCAGATCATCAACCGGGGCGTCGAGTGCGTCGCCGTCCAGAACAAAACCCGCGCGAACGAAGAGGCCAGTGCAACCTGTGCCGTTCAATACGAGGCACGACTCCATCAGATTTTCGGCAAGCGACCAGACAAGGATTGCCAAGAACTCCTCCTGGCATTGCTCGCGGAGGGTCCGGATGCAAGCTGAGGCCTCCTTGCTTCACGACATTCCGGCACTCGCCAAACGGCTGCCACCGTTTCCGGCCGTCGTTGCCGAATTGCTGACCGAATTGAACAATCCGTCTCTTTCGATGGAGTCGCTGGTGCGCATCTCACGCAACGATCCGATCGTCTCCGCGAACATCCTCACCGCCGCGAACCGTATCCGGCGATTCAACGCCATGCCGGATATCGGCAACCCCTATGTTGCCGCGTCGCTGATCGGCGTCAATCAGATACGGCGAATCATTGCCACCATCGGAATGAACCGGTTTCTCGACGGCGATAGCGAAAACGGTTTCCTTTTCTGGCATTCGCGCGGCGTCGCTATCATCGCGCAGGAACTCGCCATGCTCACGAACATCTGCCCGGAGACAGCCTACATTGCGGCGATTCTCCACGA
>JBAXHE010000209.1:0-2916 GCA_037139055.1 Betaproteobacteria bacterium
TGGACATCAACCTGCCGGGCCTCTCGGGCTTCGAGGTGGCCACCAAGCTGCGCCAAGAGCCGTCCCTCCAGGACACCCTCATCGTGGCCCTCACGGCCAAGACCATGCGCAACGACCGGGAAACCGCCCTGGTCACCGGCTGTGATGGCTTCATCCCCAAGCCCATTGATCCCTTCCTGTTTGTGGGGCAGGTGGAGGCCTACCTCCACGGCCAGCGGGACCGCCTGGAGGCTGGCCGAGAGGGGCTGGCCCTCCGGCAGTTCAGCCGGCAGGTGGTGGGGCATCTCGAGGCTCAGCTGCTCGAGTCCAGGCAGGGGGCTCTCAAGCTCCAGACCGCTCAGGCGGAGCTGGACCAGCGCACCAGCAACATGACCCGTCTGCTCTCCCTGAGTCGGGAGCTCGCCCCTCTTCAGGACGGCGAGGAGATCCTTAGGCAAGTGCTTCGACAGGTCCAAGGGGAGCTTGGGCTGGGGCGGCTGCGGTCCTACCAACTGCACAACAGCGGGGCCTACTACACCGGCAAGGAGTGGCGGAATGGGACCCTGGAGCAGGCTTCTGTGCTTCCGGCGGAGCACCCCTTGGTGCTCGCCATGGCTGATCTTTCGGGGGGTGTCGTGATCGCCGGGTCTGAGCTGACCGATTCTCCCTGCTGGCATGCGGGCATTGGCTTGGGGCTCTGGTCCCCTAGCTCGCAGCCCCTGCTGCTGCCCCTGCGGAGCCGGATGGCGGAAAGGAACCTCTGGGGCTTTCTGGCGGCGGACCGGAATGGCGCGCCCTTTCTGCCCCTCGAGACCAACCTGGCGGCCCTCCATGGCGGCATCCTCCAGGTGAGCCTCGAGAACGCCGGCCTCTTGGACCGGGTCGATGCCACCCACCAGGCTCTGGGTACCAGCTACGAGGGCCTGGAGGATGCCTACGAGGCCCTGCTGGAAGCCCAGGAAGCCCTCCGGGCTCGGGACCGGGGGGCCCCCCTGGAGGCCTTGCTACCGTCGCTGCTGCAGAAGTTCGCCCGCCCCCTTGCCATCTTGCGGGAGGAGGCCGGCCCTGCCGAAGCCACGGCCGCCGATGCTCCCCAGCCGTCGCCCCCCAGCCGAGAGCGCATCCGCCTGGCCTTGGACGAAGTGGAAAGCCTGCTCGAGGCCCTCCGTCGGCGGAGTGGGGCCACCGAGGCAGGGTCCCCCCACTGGCTGCGGGTCCACACCCTGCTACGGGCCGAGATCGCCATTGCCCGGGCCGAGGGCCGCATCGGCGAGGGCGTGCAGATCGACCTGGCCTTCCATGCCACGACGGACCGGATCTTCGGCGTCAGGGCTGACTTCGAAGAGCTGTTCAGCCACCTGCTGGACCATGCGAATGCAGGGGGTGGCACGCACCTCACCTTCCAGACCTCGGGAGGGCCCGACCTTCTGCAGCTGGAGGTCTCGGACGACGGTGCGCCCATCGACCCGGCTCTGCTCACCGGGGCCATGCTGCCCTTCCATAACCTGCCTCCTGGAGAAGGCGTCAGGGCCCCCGGTCCCGGGCTGGCCATCTGCGCTCAGCTCCTGGAGGCCTATGGCGGGGAGCTAACGGTATCACCGGAGGAACGGGGCTCCAACTTGCGGATTCGACTGCCCTTGACCTGACTTATCTGCCTGGAGCAAAGGGGCTGGAGGAGGGGCAGGGGGCCTTTGATGTCCCAACAGGCGGCCAAGTCTGGCATCCTGCTGAAGTCCGGACTCGGCCGGATTCGGAGCTCTGATGAATCGGAAAATTCTGGCCTTTCTCTGCCCCCTGCTGCTGCTGGCCCAGGCGCCAACACCGGCACCCGCACCAGCGCCCAATCCCCTGCTGGACACCCGTGAGGTCCACCTGCGGGCGGTGAAGAAGCTCACTGCCACTGGCTCCAATGCCGAGGCCTACTGGTCCAACAATGGCAAGAAGATCATCTTCCAGAGCACCCGGGACGGTCACCCCTGCGATCAGCTCTTCGTCATGAACGCTGACGGCTCTGAGCAGAAGCGGGTCAGCACCGGCACCGGTCGGGTTACCTGCGGTTGGTTCCTACCGGGCGACAAGCAGATCATCTTTGCCAGTACCCACGGAGCCGGGGCCTCCTGCCCGGAGGGCCCGCCCTACACCCCCGGCAAGTACCAGTGGCCGGTGTTCCAGGACTTCGAGCTCTACACGGCCAATGTGGATGGCAGCGACCTCAAGCCCTTCCTCCCGGCCCCTGGCTACGATGCCGAGGCCACGGTCTCCCCCAACGGGCGCTGGATCATCTTCACCAGCCAGCGCGGCGGCGATGTGGACATCTGGCGGGTGGATGTGGACGGGCGGAACCCAGTGCGCCTCACAGACCGCCTGGGCTATGACGGTGGTGCCGTCTTTAGCCCCGACTCCAAGCTCATCGCTTGGCGCACCAACTATCCCCAGGGCGAGGCCGCCACGGTCAAGTACCAGGAGCTGCTCAAGCAGAACCTGGTGGAGCCCATGGCCATGGACATCTGGGTGATGAACGCCGATGGCACGGGCAAGCGGCAGGTCACGCGCCTGCCCGGCGCCGCCTTCGCCCCCATCTTCACCCCGGATGCGAAGGGCATCGTGTTCGCCTCCAACCACCACGACGACCAGGGCCGGGGTCGGGGCTTCGACCTCTTCCGCGTGAACCTGGATGGCACGGGCCTGGAGCGCATCACCTGGACCGGCGTGTTCAACAGCTTCCCTCACTTCAGCCCAGACGGCCGGAAGCTGCTCTGGGTCAGTGGCCGCGCCCCGCGCGGTTCCCGCCAGTTCGATGTCTGCGTGGCTGAGTGGCTGCCTTGAGACCCGCCATCTTCCTGGACCGTGACGGCACCCTCAACCAGGAAGTGGACCACTTATCCGCCCCTGAGCAGCTGGTCCTCATTCCGGGGGCCGCCGCTGCTGTGGCCCGTC
>JBAXHE010000210.1:0-2900 GCA_037139055.1 Betaproteobacteria bacterium
CGCGCAGCGATTGACATCGAAAAGGCTGCAGCTGTTGCAGCACAGACACCTATGGGTAGCGGATACATCAAGAACACTGGCGCAGATTTACCGGATCAACAAGTCCAAGGCATTCTTAACTCTTGGAAAACTGCACGCAGTGCAAAAGCCACTGCATATCTGACAAGCACATTAGAGTTTAATCCGATTTCATTTTCGCCAAAAGATATGATGTACAACGACGCAAAAGCCATGTTGAGTTTAGAACTTAGCCGTGCGTGCAATATCCCAGCCAATATGGTTGATGCAGAAATGATACGTACTAATACTTATCAAAATGTATTAGATCAACGTAAAGAGTTTGCTGCTTATACATTGATGCCATTTATTAATGCAATTCAAGCAAGGTTTTCAATGGATGATCTGACTCCTAGAGGCCAAGAAATCCGCTTCGCAGTTGACGAGACATTCTTACGAGTAGATGCAACAGCACGTCTAGCAACAATTCAAACAATGTTAGAGCTTGGTTTAATCGATATCAACCAAGCTAAAGAGATGGAAGGACTAACACCAGATGGATCAGGAGAGGTCGATAATGAAACTGACATTTAGTAGCGAGATACAGGCCGCCGATGTAGAGCGCCGCATTATTGCTGGCGTTGTCGTACCCTTTAACAAGGTCGGCTACACATCCGTTGGCCCAGTTATCTTCGAGCCGGGCAGTATCTCCATTCCAGATACAAAAAATGTAAAGCTACTGGCTAACCATGACTCTACAAATCCAATCGGTCGCGCTCAAGCATTCCAGACGAGTGATACACAGATCACCGGCTCATTCAAGATTTCAAGCTCTGCCACTGGCCAAGATTTTCTTATCCGGGCAAGTGAAGGATTGATTGCATCACTATCGATCGGCGTAGAGGTAGTTGCATCAAAGCCATCTAAAGACGGCACGTTATATGTTCAAGAGGCAATTATGAAAGAAGTTTCCTTAGTCGAATCACCTGCATTTTCGGATGCCGTTGTCACTAAGGTCGCAGCTAGCGAAAGCGAAGCGGCACAACCAACAAACCCAACAACAGAAAGTGAGTCTGTCGTGACGACTGCTCCCGAAGAAGTACCAGTTGAGGCCACAGAGGAAGCTCCAGTAGTTGAAGCCGCTGCCGCTGTACGTCCAACAATTAAGGCCGCTGCGCCTTATTTCACATCACCACGCTCCCCTATTCAATCAATGGGTGGATATGCACTGCACACCATCAAAGCCAAGTTAGGCGATGAGGACTCAGCACTTTATGTTCGTGCAGCTGCAGACTCAATGACAACTAACACAGCTTTTAATCCAACTCAGTACCTATCCAATATGTTCGTCAGCAATACGAACTTTGGCCGTCCAGCCGTGGATGCCTGCTCTCGAGCAGTACTCCCTGCATCTGGTCTAACGCTGAATATTCCATCACTGATTGTGCCAACTGACACAGCTCCAACAGTTGCATCAACTGCAGAGTCTGCAGCTCCATCAGATACCGGAATGACATCAGAGTATCTTTCATACTCAGTCACAAAGTACGCTGGACAACAGACCATTTCGCTTGAACTCATCGAGCGTTCAGATCCAATCTTCATGGATCAACTTATGATCCAACTAGAGCGTGCATACCTCAAGGCAACAGATGCAGCAGTTATCGCTGCTCTTATTGCTGGCGGTACAGCTGCTACAGCTACAGCTGCTACATCAGCTGGCCTTATTTCATACTTATCAGCTGAGTCTGCAAAGGCTTACGCAGGCACCAGCTACTTCGCAAAGAATGTAGTTATCGGCACAGGAACTTGGGGCGCTGTTATGGGGTACGTAGACTCAACAGGTCGCCCAATTTACAACGCATCCCAGCCATGGAATGCAGCTGGAGATGTTAAATCATCATCAATCAAGGGCAATCTCCTTGGCCTTGATGCTTATGTGGATGTCAACGCAGTAGCAACTAACGGTGCTAATAACTCAGCATTCGTAATTGCTCCAGAGGCAGTAGTCGTATATGAGTCACCAACAGCGATGTTCTCCGTCAATGTCGTCTCTTCAATGTCTGTAAACCTAGCCATTTATGGCTACATGGCACCTGCCGTGTTACAGGCCAAGGGTGTACGCAAGTACGTCACTTCGTAATAAACCTAAGCCACTAGGTAGGGCTCCTACAGCCCTTGGAGCCTTACCTAGTCTTAAGAAAGGATTATCGTGGCAGCAACGTATGTAACTAAAGCCGAACTCCAAGCCAACTTAGGCATCGGCTCTCTTTACGCTGACTCGATTGTTGAAGAGGTCTGCCAGACTGCAGAAGATCTGCTTAATCAATTCTTATGGTTCGACTCTTACCCAGTAGTCGGTGCTGCCGTCTATAACAATATCGGCATGGTCTTAGTCTCGGCCCCAGTCTCATTCGTCACCGGGCAATCCATCACTCTTACAAGCTGTGGTTCAATCTATAACGGCACAAAGACCATTACTGGCACGTATCCATATACCAACGGATCAGTAGTCATCCCATACTTTATTAACTTTCCTTTTAATTATTTCGCATTCCCACGCGGCTACTCAATGCTGCAATTCGCTCTTACTCATGCAGACGATAACTACCACCAAGTTGTTCCATACGGCAAAGCAGCCGGTGTCGATACTAAAGACACAGGCTATGCGAGCACTCCAGCGGTAAGAGAAGCTGCGATGATGCTGGCCGTAGACATCTGGCAAGCACGCCAACAGTCCTCTATTGGTGGAGTATCACCTGACTTTTCGCCAAGCCCATACCGGATGGGTAATACGTTAATGGCGCGTGTACGTGGTCTCGTTGCTCCATATCTATCACCTAGATCAATGGTCGGCTAATGACAGCTGCAATTACAACGCTGCGATCAACTTTGGCAACAGC
>JBAXHE010000211.1:0-2898 GCA_037139055.1 Betaproteobacteria bacterium
GGGAGGACCTGGGACCCAGCCGGAACCGGATGATTCTGGCCCTGGCCCTCTCCGCGCCCATGCTCCTCACCATGCTCCCGGGCGTGCCGTGGCACCTGCCGGGCTGGGTCCAGGCCGCCCTGGCCACCCCGGTGGTCTTCGGGGCCGGGCTCGGCTTCTTTCGTCGGGCGGGCCGTCAGGCCCTGCATGGCCAGGCCTCCATGGACACGCTCATCGCCCTCGGGGCCGGCATCGCCTGGGCCTTCGCCATGGCGGAGTGGCTGCGGGGCGCTCACCATCTGAGCTTCGAGACGGCGGCTTCGTTGGTGGCTTTCCTCCTCACCGGCAAGCACCTGGAGGCCCGGGCCAAGGCCCGCGCCACGGACGCCCTCAAGGCCCTGCTGGCCCTGGCGCCGCCCACGGCCCTGCGGGTGGCAGCGGATGGCAGTGTCCTGGAGGTTCCGGTGGCGGTCCTCGGTCTCGGTGACCTGGTGCGCATCCTGCCGGGCCAGGCGGTGCCGGCGGACGGCCGGGTGCGCACGGGGTCTGCCGAGGTGGATGAGTCCATGCTGACGGGCGAGCCGCTGCCGGTTCCCAAGGTCGTCGGGGAGCCCCTGGTGGCGGGCACCGTGGTCCATGGGTCGGCGCTGGAGATGGAGGTCCTGGCGGTCGGGGCCGCCACGCAGCTGGCGCGGATGGCAGCCCTGGTGGCTCAGGCCCAGGGCTCCAAGGCCCCGGCCCAGGACCTCGCCGACCGCATCAGTGCCGTCTTTGTTCCCGTCATCCTGGCCCTGGCCGCCGTCACCTTCCTGGCCTGGTGGCTGGCTGGCGGCTTGGCCCAGGCCTGGCGGCCGGCGGTGACCCTGCTGGTGATCGCCTGCCCCTGTGCCCTGGGCCTGGCCACACCAGTGGCGGTCATGGTGGGCCTCGGCGCTGCAGCACGGCAGGGCGTGCTGGTGCGGGACGCGGCGGCCTTGGAGGCCCTGGGACAAGCCACAGACTTGGTCTTCGACAAGACGGGCACCCTCACCGAGGGGCGGCCCACCCTGCGCGAGGTGGTGCTCTGCGGGACGCAGAGCAAGGCGGGTCTGCTGCAGCTGGCGGCAAGCCTGGAGCGGGACTCGGAGCATCCCATCGCCCGGGGCATCCGCTCTGCTCACACCGGAGCCCTGTTCCCCGTCGAGGCCTTCCGCACCCACCCCGGTGGTGGGGTCTCCGGAGTAGTGGTGGGGGCGTCCTGGCGACTAGGCAGTGAGGCTTTCCTGGCTGCACCCTTCCCGTCGCTGGAGGCCGACGCCACGGCGGTAGGCCTGGCGAACGGAGAGGGCCTCCAGGCAGTCTTCATCCTCGGGGATCGCCTGCGGACCGAGGCTCCGGTGGTGGTCGCAGAGCTGCGCCGCCAGGGGCTGCGTCTGCACCTGCTCACTGGGGACCGGGCTTCTGCTGCGGAGGCCATGGCGGCCTCCGCTGGCATCGAGGAGGTGGTGGCCGGGGTCCGGCCCGAAGGCAAGCTGGAGCACCTCCAAAAGCTGCAGGCTGGAGGGGCGGTGGTCTGCTTCGTGGGCGATGGCGTCAACGATGCCCCGGCCCTGGCGCAGGCCGACTGCGGCATCGCCATGGGCTCTGGTGCCGGCGAGCAGGGCACGGGGGCCGCCATGGCAGCAGCGCCCCTGGTGCTGCTGCGCCCGGGCCTGGAGCCGATCCTGGCGGCCCGCAGCCTTGCGCTCCGCACCCACCGGGTGATCCGCCAGAACCTCGGCTGGGCCTTCGGCTACAACCTGCTGCTGGTGCCCCTGGCTGCCACGGGTCAGCTGGAACGCTTTGGCGGGCCCATGCTGGCGGGCGTGGCCATGGGGCTTAGCTCGCTCACGGTGGTGCTCAATGCCCTCCGGCTCCGGCGCTGATCACAGGTCCTTGGCCAGGTCCTTGAGGTAGGCGGCGAAGTCGCCCCGGAGCTCCGCCCGCTTCAGGGCGTACTCCACGTTGGCCTTCAGGTAGTCCAGCTTGTTGCCGGTGTCCCAGCGCTTGGCGGGGATGGGAGCGGCCACCAGGCGGCCCTCCCGGGCCAGGGCGGCGAGGGCGTCCGTCAGCTGGTATTCCCCGCCCACACCGGGTTCCAGGGCGGCGAGGTGGTCGAACACGCGGGGCTCCAGGACGTAGCGCCCCACCACGGCCCAGCGGCTCGGGGCAGCGCCCGGCTCTGGCTTTTCGACAATGGTTGTCACACTCCATGGGCCAGGGGTGGCGGGGGGCGCATTGACGATGCCATAGCGCGACACATGCTCGAGAGGAACCTCCTGGACACCGACCACAGAGAAGCCCGTGGCGTGGTGGGCGGTAATGAGGGCCTCCAGGGCGGAGTCGGCTTCATCAAAGACGTCGTCGCCGAGCAGGAGGGCAAAGGGCTCGTTGCCCACCGCATGGCGGGCGCAGAGGACGGCATGCCCAAGCCCCAGGGGCTCCCCCTGGCGGACGTAGGCGAACTGGGCCAGCTGGGCAATGCCCTGGACGAGGTCGAGGTCTTCCTGGCGGCCACGGCGCCGGAGGGTGTCCTCCAGCTCAAAGGCCACATCGAAGTGGTTCTCGATGGCGGCCTTCCCCCGGCCCGTGACCAGGACGAGGCTCTCCACCCCGGCCCGGACGGCCTCCTCCACCACGTACTGGATCACCGGCTTGTCCACAAGTGGAAGCATTTCCTTGGGTTGGGCCTTGGTAGCCGGCAGGAACCGGGTGCCCAGTCCGGCGACGGGAATGACCGCTTTCCGCAGCTTGTTCATGGCATCTCCGGTGACCATGATGGCCGAAGGATGGCCCCAGCAGGAGGTTTGACGGCCTCCTCAGAAATTTTTTCTTGCGTGATGATGCCCGAGTGGTAGTCTGTATGTCCTGCGCAGTTGAGGCTGTGGGGATCTGCGGTGG
>JBAXHE010000212.1:0-2897 GCA_037139055.1 Betaproteobacteria bacterium
TCCTGATCAGCCGCCTGATGCAGCGGAGAAAAGCCGTTACGTCCATCTTTGTTGGCATGCTGCTGGTGCCTGCGGCGGCCCTGTTGATCGCACTGGGGCCCGCCCTCCAGTCTGTGGTCGGACCGAAGATCCTGATCCCTGGGGTGGGCTCTGTGCACCCCATGGTGCTCATGCTGGTGCTGGGGATCATGCTCCAGGGGTTCGCAGAGAGCTTTATCTCACCGCGCTACCTGGAATATTTTTCCCTTCAATCACCCAAGGGGGAGGAGGGCGCTTATCTCGGCTTCGCCTATCTCTACTCCTTCTTTGCGGCCGTGATCGGCTTTGCGCTTTCCGGGTTTTTATTAGACAAGTACTGTCCTGATCCAAAGATCCTTCCAGCGGGTCTCAGCAGCGTAGAGCGCGCAGCCTACTACCAGAATGCGCATCACATCTGGTACTACTTCATCGCCATCGGCATCCTGACAGCCTTGGCCCTCCTGGTGTTTGCGCGGGTCACGGCACGTCGCGAAAGCTCTACCTCAGCCTGAGGCTCTCCTGACCTTCAGTTCTCTTCTTGGAGCACAGAAGCATGCGCTACGCCCGCATCCTGCCATTCATCTTCATGCCCTTGGTGGTTGCCGCCCTCGAGCGGCCCATGCGCCTGCCCCAGGACCCCAGCCTTAGCCCCGATGGCCGGTCGGCGGTCTTCGCCTGGCAGGGCGACATCTGGTCGGTTCCCAGCACTGGGGGGAGTGCCACGCGCATCACGTCCCACCTGGCAGACGATTCCCAGCCCAAGGTGAGTCCTGACGGCAAATCAGTGGTTTTCGTGTCCAGGCGCACGGGTACGGACCAAGTCTTTCTGGCCCCCATCCAGGGCGGAACGCCCCGCCAGGTGACCTTCGATGGGAACGACAAGACCCTGGTGGGTTTTACCTCCGACGGTGCCGCTGTGCTGGTGATCGAGGAGCAGGATCTCTCCCCCCACCAGGTCGAGAACCGCCGCCTCTTCAAGGTCTCCCTCACGGAGCGGAAGGCGCCGGAGCGTCTCTTCGACGCCTCTCTGGATGGCGCGGCCCTGTCTCCTGATGGCACCAAGGTCCTGTTCACGCGGGGGCGCGCCCCGTGGTGGCGAAAGGGCTATGAGAGCTCCGCCGCCTCTCAGCTCTGGGTGGCGGACGTTGCGGCTCAGCCCGTTACCTACCAGCGCTTGAGTGCCGACCACCTGCACTTCCAGAACGTCTCGGAGCGCTGGCCCATGTGGTCACCCAACGGGAAGGGCTACTACTTCGTGAGCGAGATCGACGGCATCAATGAGGTGTACTACCGCAACCTGGATGGCTCGGACCAGCGACGCGTGACCCAGGTGAGCCTGGAAAAGGGTGACGATGGCGTCGTGTTCCCCTCGCTCTCGGGCGATGGCAAGACGCTGCTCTTCCGGCGACGCTTCGATCTGATGACAGCCGACACCGCGAACGGTAAGGTTCGTCCGCTCGCCCTGAGCGCCACGGGCGACGAGGTGGCCGCGCCCCTGGAGCCCCGGACGGACAAGGCCGCCTCGGCCGTGGCTTTCACCAAGGATGGCAAGCAGATGGCCTTTGTGGCCGGAGACGACCTGTGGGTGATGGACACCATCCTGAAGGAACCCGTTCGCGTCACCCACAATGCCGCCCGGGAAGACAGCCTCGCCTTCAGCCCTGATGGCAAGCGGCTCTACTTCGTGAGCGAGGCCGGCGGCGAGTCCGATCTCTACGTTGTCGACTGTCCCAGGGAGGACCGAGCCTGGTTCCTGGCCTCCGGCTTCACCCCCAGACCCCTCACCCGGGACAAGGCCGTGGAGGGTAGCGTCAAGCCCGACCCCACCGGCAGGACCGTCGCCTTCCTCAAGGATCACGATCTCTGGCTGATGAAAGCCGACGGCACCGGCGCCCACAAGCTCCTCGACAGCTGGAGCAACATGGACTTCGACTGGAGCCCCGACGGCAAGTGGCTGGTCGTCGCCAAGCAGGACACGCTGTTCAACAGCGACATCTGGGTGCTGCCGGTGGACGGCAGTCGCCCGCCCTATAACCTCTCCCGACACCCCAACAACGACACCACTCCCCGCTGGAGCCCCGACGGCACCCGCATCGCCTTCGTGGGGCACCGGGATGGGGACGAGGCAGACATCTACGTGGTGACGCTCTCCAGGGCCGTGAAGGAAGAAACAGCCAGGGATCGGTCCCTTAAGCGAGCCACCGAAGCGCTTCAAAGCCGCCCCGCCCGCCGCGAGGCGACTCCCGCCTCGGCCGACGAGGCCTCGGCTGAGCCCGCAGTCCGTTCCGCTCGGCCGGTGGGTAAGGATGTGGTGATCGACTTCGAGGGCATTCACGACCGCATCCACCGCCTCCGTTTCTCGGGCAACGAGCGCGACCTCGTGTGGTCCCCGGACGGCACCCAGCTTGGCTTCACCCACGCGGCCTCGGGCGCTGCCGGGGAAGGCGAGGAAGACCAGCGGGTCAAGCGCCCCGCCGCAACGCCTGCCCCAGCCAAACCCCAGGCGGCGCCCACCGCCCCGCACACAGCACCCGCCGCGCCCGCGGCTTCATCTGCGCCAGCCACCACCACGGGACCAGCCTTCTTCACCGTCACCTTCCCCGACAAGCTGACCCCGGTCCAGGTGTTCAGCCCGGCCCTCGCCCATCCCAAGTGGGTGGAGGCGAACACCCTGGTGGGAACGGCTGTCGGCCTCCCCGCCACACTCGCCATCTCCTCCGCCAAGCGGACCACCTACCCCTTCACGGTCCACTTCACCCGTGACTGGCGGGACTACCGGACGGCGGTCTTTGATCAGGCCTGGCGCCACATGCGGGACAGCTTCTACGATGGGCACCACAACAACCGCAACTGGGACACGGTGCGCGCCAAGTACCGAG
>JBAXHE010000213.1:0-2853 GCA_037139055.1 Betaproteobacteria bacterium
GTTGATGTCGCTGGCAATTTAAGTGCTTTAGCCTCTGGTGTTAATGATGAAAAGCGCTCCACTACCCATCGGAACTGATCGGGTAGATTAAAATATACACCCGATATCAATACCATCAACAATACTAGCAAGTTATAAAAACCAGCGCTTTGGTGTAGATCATGATTAAATCGCTCAACACTAGCGCGGCGTTTGATGGTCAATACGCGCCGCCAGTTCCCAGTTAACGGCCAGCCTATCATCAGGCCACTTAATACCGAAACTAAAAACAGTACGGCCATACAGCCAACCAACGTAGTACCCGTTGCCCCCAGAAACAGCGCATAATGCAGCTTGAAGAAAAATCCGACCAGACAATGTTTAAAAGGATTCCAAGCGTGATAAAACACTCTACGCCCAACAACTTCAGCCGTATAGGGATCAATAGCGATATTCATCAATTCCGCCTGTTCCTGAACATTAGACATATTTGGATAATAAAAGCCAAACAGATAGTTATCGTTTACGTCCTGAGGTAACTCCAAATTTATCGAAGCCCAACCCGGCTGTGCAGCACCTTCACCTGCGGCGATAATTTCATCCAACGTTTTTAATGTCCCCTGTCTTTTCGAGGTTTGATAAAGAGATGGGTTTAGTGCTTGATCAAATTCATGCCAAAATACCAACACCGATCCTGTCAATCCTACAATAGCCAGAAAAAAACCTAATCCCAAGCCTAGCCACACATGAATGTGTAACCAAAACTTACGATGGGCTTTTAAGCGTTGCAAGCGTTGAGTTTTCAGATAAACCTTAGTATTCAAGTCGTATCGATCCCATAATGTTCACTGGCGCAGCTGGAATAATATTGAAACGTTGAGCACCGTCAACCTGATCCGTCCCGAAATAATAGCGTTTATCAAGCAAATTATAGGCATTAATCTGAGCTGAAACCGTCGCACCTCCTTGTAACTTGTGTTTGTATGCCGCCATTGCATTCCAGGTGACATAGCCTGGCAATTGAAAGTCGTTAGCTGGATCACCTTGGCTCTGACTAGCAATGCGAGTACCTGAACCAATACTAAAGCCTTTCATGATGGGATCTGTAAACTCATATTTAAGCCATAAGTTTGCCGAATGTAGCGGTGCCAATGGCAATCGGTTTCCTGAATAGCCATTACTGTTAAAACCAATCGTATTCCATGCACTATCGTATAAATACTGCCCACCATCTTTAAGGATGCGGGTATTTGAGCGGGGAAGCGCTTCAAATAATTTTCGTAAGGCAGCACCGCCACGGTTTCCGCGCCAAGGAAATCCGTGTTCCAGACCGAGAGCAAGCCCATCAGCACGGGCAGGTTTTTCTCAAACGGCGCGGTGCGGAAATGTTCGTCCATCGAGTGGAAGCCGGCGAGCAGGGCGCGGAAATGCTTCGGCCCGACCGCCAGCATCGTCGACAGGCCGATGGCGGAATCCATCGAATAGCGACCGCCGACCCAGTCCCAGAAGCCGAACATGTTCGCCGTATCAATCCCGAACGCGGAGACTTTCTCAGCGTTGGTCGAGACCGCGACGAAGTGTTTGGCCACGGCCGCCTGGTTTCCGCCCAGTCCTTTCAGCAGCCAGGCGCGGGCGCTCCCGGCGTTGGTCATGGTCTCCAGCGTCGTGAATGTCTTTGATGAAACAATGAAGAGCGTTTCCGCCGGATCGAGGTCTTGCACCGCTTCAATGAAATCAATGCCATCCACGTTGGACACGAACCGGAAAACCAGGTCGCGGCGGCTGTAGTGCTTCAACGCCTCGTAGGCCATGACGGGGCCGAGGTCGGAGCCGCCGATGCCGATGTTGACGACGTTCTTGTTGCGCTTGCCGGTCTGGCCTTTCCATGCGCCACTGCGGACGCGGTCGGCGAACTTCGCCAGCTTGTCGAGCACGGCGTGGACTTCGGGAACGACGTTTTTGCCCTCCACGTAAATCTTCGCGGTCTTCGGCGCGCGCAGGGCCACGTGCAGCACGGCACGATTTTCGGTGAGGTTGATCTTCTCGCCGCTGAACATGGCTTGGATGCGGTCACGCAGGCCGGACTCCGCCGCCAGCTTCAACAGCAGCTTGACCGTCTCGCCGGTGATGCGGTTCTTCGAGTAATCCAGGAACAGTCCGTCCGCCTCGGCGGTCAGCCGTTCACCGCGCTTGGGGTCGGCGGCGAAAAGCTGGCGGAGGTGCAGCTTGGAGATTTTTTTCTGATGCGTCACGAGGGCTTTCCAGGCGGTGCTTTGCGTGAGGGGTTTGATCGTCGATTTCGTATCAGTCATAAATGAATTTATTGTTGCGTCGCCGCAGGAGCGGCTAAAGATTGTCCGGCGACTTTCCCGGCGGGCGGCTTCCGCTTGGATTTTTGCTGCGGGGGCTGGCTGGCATCCCAGAGCCGGAAGCCGCCCAGAAAAGCATTGGCATTGTCGCCCGCGCGGCACCCCTTCGGCATTTTCTTCAGCTTGTGAACATTGCCGCCGCCCAACACGACGTCATCGGGTTCCAGCGCGGAGATGAGCCGTTCCACCACGTCGTTGACGTTTTTGCGCCATTTTTTCTTGCCGAATTTCTCCAATCCGCGCAGCCCGACGTAGTCTTCATAGGTCGCTTTCTTGTAGGGAAGATGACCCAGTTCCATCGGCTCGATGAGACCATCCACGACCATCGTGGTGCCGAGGCCGGTGCCCAGGCCGAGGAACAGGAGCTTGCCGCGCTTGTAGCTGCCGATCGCCTGCAGCGCCGCATCGTTGATGACCTTGACCGGGCGATTGAACGCCGCTGCGAAATTAAATCCGACCCAGCCCTTGGCAAGATTGTGCGGTTCCGCGACCGGCCGGTTGCGCA
>JBAXHE010000214.1:0-2841 GCA_037139055.1 Betaproteobacteria bacterium
GGATCCAGGACTACCGCCAGGTGATCCTGAAGCCCTACCGCATCATCTACCGTGTCCTCGGTGGGAAAGTTGTCATCTCTCTGGTTGCCGATGGGCGGAGAGACATGACGACCCTGTTGGCTCAATGCCTACTTGGGGGCATGACTGTTTGATTGGCGCTCCGCGCTGCTTCCCTTCCGGATCAAGCGCCTAGTCCGCCTACAGGCCAAAGCTATTGATGTGCTGGTTCGGATCGAATACAGAGTCTTCTCTTGAGATGCCAAGTGCCCACTCAAACTTGAGGTCACAGAACCCCAGAAGCCAAGGGCTGCGCACATGCAAGCATGCTGACTGTTGAAAGCAGCGGACCGGGTAGGGGGAGGACTCCCCTTGACGCCACCGGAGCCCCCCCATCCCTGGACCGAAGGGCCGGGGGCTTACCCCCGGCCCTCGGGCTTGAAGGGGGAGGACTTGGTGCGGGTTCCCTGCGTCGGGGAACCCGACGGAGGGCAGCCAAGTCCGTGGGGGCGCAGGCGGGGTCAAGAGAGCCCGGACCCCGGACCGGGGAGCGGTAGTAGCGATCCCACTTGATGGGCTGAGGCCGACCTTGCTCTTCGCGCTTAGGAAAGGGGGGAGTGCAGCACGCGGTCTTGATCCCTTGTCGCCGTGAGTAAGGACAATCAACAGAGCACTGGTTGGACTTCCCGTCCTGGCGGTGAACTGCTAGCCAACTTAAGGGTTGGCAAGCAGCTCATCCAACTCCTTCTGGAGCCTTGCCGCCTTCTCGGGGTTGGTAATTTTAGCCTTCCACAAGTGCCGCTGCAGTTTGTCTAGCTGAGCGTCTCTCTTTTGACGTTCTGGGGACTGAGTGTTCATGGGCTGCTCGGAAGATGCTGGCGGCGTAGCGTCTGGGGTGCCGTCAGGAGCACACCTGGCCCAGTCCAGCCAGGAGGCGACACTTTCGGGGCGGTAGTGGTTGTCGTTGGCGCCAACAAGCTCCGCCTGAGACAGGCCCGTGGCTACCATCTGTGCCGCCAGCGCAATTTCCTTTGCCATGGAAGTCGCTTCCTGCTCGGCGATCAGGTGATTTACTAGGAGGTTGGCGACTTTTTGCTGGGTGATGCTGAAGAAGCGATCCCGAGAGTGGACCCCGTCCCGGTAGCCGGCGATCCACTGGCGTAGTGACCAAGCCTCTGGTTGGATTTTGCTGCGCTCGAAAGGCCAGGCGGACGTGTCGAACGGTGTCGCGGTGATGTCGTCCGCAATGTCCGTATTAAAAAGGATCGACTGGGTAGGGTCGGCCTGGAGAAACTCCTCAACGAGAGAAGCCGCTCGGCTCGAGTAGGCCTCGGCCACGTCCACCTTGCCGCCGTGGTCGTTGAGTTGGTGCAGGAGGAAGTCCTTCCTGCCAAGAGTGACCCAGGAGCGGAGGCGGTGCCCCAAAAGGCCGGTCGGAATGATGAACTCCCGGGCATCAGCGGGTGGGTCGGTGAACAGTTTATGGGCCAAGCTGTCGAGCAGTCCCCAGGCCCAGACTCGCTGTGGCAAGTCCCGTGTGATGTCGGCTGCGGCGGCCCAGCACGCCCAAGTGACCAGGGTCGGCCACTCCCTCTTGAACTTCCTGGCCCACTCGGCGACCGCCTCTGCGGCAACCTGTTCGCCGGCTAATTGCTTAAGGCCAGTCCGGCGCTCGGCGTCTGGTTTGGTTTTGAGGTCCCGGCTCTTGGCTGCGATCCGATCCAGCTCGTCGTACATGAAGTGGCCGGGGGGGAGGGCAGCCCCCTGCACGACTTGAAACACGTCATCCAGCGAACGATTCTTCTTGGCCTCGCTGAGCACGTGCGTCGAGTGCGTGATGCCTGCTAGCCAGCTAATGACCGCCAGGCTTTTGTCGGCGGCCTGGTCGAGCAGGGCCTCAGAGCCGTTGTTGATTTGGAGGCCATAGACGTGGCAGCGGCCGTCCTGTCCGTCGAGGATCGCCTTGCAGGTGATGGGGTCCAGGAAGATCACTGCTTCACACCCCCCTTCCTCTTCCCACCCAGTTCTCCGGACTCAATGGCCCAGCGGATGAACTGCTGCAGCACTTCAGTGGCCGGCAGGCCATGCTTCCTGCCTGCGGCTTCCAGGCGCTCGTGCTGCGACTTGGGCAGCTCCAGCGTGATCTGGATCCTTTCCTCTTCTTCCTTCGGGCGTACGACGAATCCCATGGGGACCTCCTGCTCTGAACATAAGGGCGGGGGATTTTTTGGACGTTCCGAAAAAACGTGAAATGAGGTGGTAGGCCGTGGCCGGTGCTCAGGCATGGAAAGGCGGATGGATTCGCTGTGGAAACCCTGCGGCTTCCCACAGCGAACGGGCCTATGGCCCGCCCTTCGGGTCAACGGCCTTCCCACACCCTCGGCCGTCGGCTGGAGAACGCTTCGCGTTCCCCACACCACCCACTCAGGGAACTACCCGGGCAGCATCAGTGGCGTTTCATGAAGGAAGTAGAAGCGCAGTTTAAAGAAGGCTCCCGGGTCCCCGGCGAAAAATCCCCCCGGCCATACACTCGGCCCAAAGAAGAAGGAGGGGGGAATGCTCAAAGATGCCGGGAAGCGAGTGCGTGATGTCAGCCAGCCAGCTTATGCCCGCCAGGCTGCCGTCGGCGGCCTGGTCCAGCAATGCTTCGTTCCCGCTGTTGATTCGGAAGCCTTCACCGCCCTCTTCCCCTTGCCAGCCCGTGCCCCGGACTCGAGTGCCCAGGGGATGAACTGCCGCAGCACATCGGTCGCCTCACCTCCGGCGAAAAATCCCCCCGGCCATACACTCGGCCCAAAGAAGGAGGGGGGAGTGCTCCAAGATGCCGGGAAGCAAGTTAGCGTG
>JBAXHE010000215.1:0-2821 GCA_037139055.1 Betaproteobacteria bacterium
CGACAGCTGCCGGTGGCCGAGCGGCTATAAAAAGGGCGCCTAAAAGGCGCCCTTGCTGATTCAGGCTAGATTTGCCTAGACCTTGAATTGCCTGACGATTCTGTCCAGGTTGCCGGCCAGCTCAGACAGCTGATCAGCCGCCCGGGTCGTTTCCTGAGCACCCTGCGAGGTCCGCGATACCACCTCGGTGATCTTGTACATATTGTTGCTGATCTCCTCGGTGGCAGCGGTCTGCTCTTCAGCAGCGGCAGCAACCTGGTTGATCTGGGTGCTGACATTGCTGATCTGGCTGAGGATGTTAACCAGTGCCTTGCCCGATTCGGAGGCTTTTTCGCTTCCGTGGGTGACTTCGTCGACGCCAGTTTCCATGGCAATCACGGCGCCGTGGGTTTCACTCTGAATGCTCTTGATCATCTCGCTGATTTCAGTGGTGGCCTTGCGGGTTCGCTCAGCCAGCTTGCGCACCTCGTCGGCGACCACGGCAAAGCCGCGTCCCTGTTCTCCGGCGCGGGCGGCTTCAATGGCCGCGTTCAAGGCCAGAAGGTTGGTCTGATCGGCAATGTCCTGAATGGTGCCGACAATTTCCCCGATCTGCTCGGAGCGACTCCCCAGGCTTTCGACGGTTTTGGCCGTGTCCCTGACGCGGATGGCGATGCTGCTCATCACCGAAATGGTTTCATCGACGATCCGGGCGCCAGCCTTGGCCGCTTCGCTGGCATGGGTTGATCCTTCTGCTGCCATGCTGCAGTTGTGGGCGATGTCGCCGGAGGAGGCTGACATCTCTTCACCGGCCGCGGCAACGTTGCTGGCCTGGTCGGCAACCTGTTCCGCGCCGGTGGCGATCAGCTCTGCGGTCGAGTGCAGTTGAGTCGCCGCTGAGGCGATCTGGTGCGTGCTTTTGCCGATCTGGTTGATGTCTTCCTGGATGTTGTCCATGAACATGTCAAACCATTTGGACAACTCGCCCAATTCGTCCTTGCTGTCGAGATTCATGTTCTGGGTCAGGTCACGTTCGCCCTCGGCAATGTTACGCATCACCGTAATCACAGAATTGAGCGGCGTAACGATGCTGCGGGTAATCAGGACAGAGAAGACAATGGCAATCAGGACCGCAATACTGCAGCCGATACCCAAGGCGTTCACCGCGGACTGATAGGCGGAGACGGCTTCTTCATAACGTGAGTTGGTGCGCTTTTTCTGGAATTGAGACAGCTCGTCAAAGCTATCCAGAAGCGGGGCCATCGCGGCATTGGCTTCTGTTTTGACGATCTTTCGTGCTTCGTCAGCTTTGCCTTCTGCGGCAAGAGAAAGCGCCTTGCTATTTACCAGGGATGCTGTTTGGGTCAGCTGCTTGATTTTTTCGAGGAGGGCCTTGCCTTCAGTGTTTTGCTCAAGGTCTTCCAGTTTCTTGAAGGCCTCACGGTAAATGGCGCGCTGTTTTTCTATGGTGGTTTTTTCTTTCTGGAGGGCTCCCGCTTCGTCTGCAAAAACCGAGGTTACAATGCTTTGATATGCTTTTTGCATTGATTCCTGCACGTCCGAGGCTAGTTGTGCCTTGACGAAGTTAACGTTGGCCAGGCTGTCAGTCTGTTCTTTGAGCTTGTTTAGCTCAAAGTAAGAAACTAGCGCGACACAAACGATCAGTATGACTATTGAGGCGAAACCTATCGCAAGTCGCGTGCCAATTTTCAGGTTGTTCATATGCCCTCCCTGGGTGATTGTTTTTCCGGCTCTTATTCTTTGCGCAGTAGTGAAAATCAGTTTGGTTTTTCTAGGAAAACTCGTATCTGCTTCAATTCGCAATTGTATCGGAATCGGCGTGGCGTGGGCATGAGACATTGATTGTCACAATGGAGGTGACGGATGCAGGTTTGCGCATCGTTTTGAGTCGTCGCAGATACGGTTTTCGTCAGGGGGAGGCGCACTTGCGATACGTTTTCCCGACAGTGCTGATGAACATGAGCGCATAGAAGATCATTGCGTTCAGAGTCGTTTTAACAGTGGGGTGATGACACCCTCCGTTTTGCAACTCAAGAACGCTGAATTAGCGTCCCTGAATACGCCGCTTGATTGCTGGGTATTTCTTGCTCCGCTAATATCCGGTGCCTGTTAACGCCTTTTGTAATTCGAGTAAGCCCGCGTGAAGTTGGAGTGCTTCGTCATCGTTTGACGTGAATTTACGCCGATCCGTAAGGGTGATGTGATTGCAGAGTTGTGTCAGCGCCTGAGCCTGCTTGTTGGACAGTTCAAGCGTGACGCTGACTTTGGAGATGTCTGGATGCATAATCGCATTTCGATAAGCCTGCGTCTGCCGTAACCAATCGGATGGAGCGCTCTCACACTCACTGTTGAGTTCTGGCTTCGTTTCAAGCCACCCCATGCGCCAATCAATTCCCCGTTTAGGGTCGTACTTAAGCCCGGCCAGCTTTGCATTTGAACCCCGGCTGTGCTGTTTTGCGTCTGCCATTCCTGGTGAGTCTCCTTTCTGTGTTCCTGCCGCTGCTATCTTTTACGGGAGTCATCAATCACGATGTTGTCCCGGTTGTTGGCGTGCCGCCATGCGAGAAAAGTGCCAAGACATATCCCTTGCGCTTTCGCTGTTTCGTACTCTACGAGGAAGTCGGCGTAGTCTTGCGTAAGTTGCTTCTGTTTTTCTTTATTCATTTTTGTTTGCTGCTGCGTGATTGTTCTCAGGTGCGAGAGTGGCTACACAATCCCCTAAAAGCAAAAGGCCCAACCTTGAGAGTTGAGCCTTTTGCTTGGAATCTGGTGGCCAGTCGCGGAATCGAACCACGGACACGCGGATTTTCAATCCGCTGCT
>JBAXHE010000216.1:0-2800 GCA_037139055.1 Betaproteobacteria bacterium
CGACCGACTGATGATCCGCCTGATCATGCTGATGACCAAAGGACCGACCGATCCGGAAACTGTCGTCGAATTCACCGACTGGCAACAGGTGGAAAACTTTGCGCGGTTGCTCAGTGAAATGTAGGCGTGGAGGCCTCGAAAACCTTGTTTGCCGGAGAGGCGAGTGCTAGTGTGCTACCTCCGCAATTGACATGCAGAACAAATATATCGAAACAGAATGCATGCCGAGCAGAGACAACAGATCAACGATCCGGGTTAAGGCCTGATAATTTCTCGACATAAACGGGGAGAACTCCAATGCAGGATGCAGAACAAACAGGCCGCAACGATCCAGTCCAGCATGTGCCGGCAGAAGAGGTCCATCCGATTATTTTCACCGGCAAGGGCAGCGAGTACTTTGGCATCTGGATCGTCAATCTGCTGCTGACCCTCCTGACTCTTGGCATATATTCGGCCTGGGCCAAGGTTCGCCGGATGCAATACTTTTACCGCAACACCCTGCTTGCCGGAGCCAGCTTTGACTACCACGGGAATCCCGTGGCCATCCTGAAGGGACGCCTCATTGCCGTAGCCATGCTGGTGGTCTATAACGTAGCCGGAACGGTCGAGCCGTTTCTTGGCCTGGCCGTCGGTGCCGTCATCCTTGGCCTGCTGCCGCGCCTGCTCTTGAAATCACTGCAGTTCAGACTGCACAACAGCAGTTATCGCGGCCTGCGCTTCCGTTTCAACGGCACGCTCAAAGGAGCTTATGTGACCTTCCTCCTGCTGCCGCTAGCCACCCTGTTGACCCTCTATCTGCTCGCGCCATTCTGTCACCAGCGGATCAAGCGCTTTCAACATAACAACAGCGCCTTCGGGCAGACGTCGTTTTCTTTCAACGCGCCGGTCGGTGCCTTCTACTCGCTTTATCTGAAAGCTCTGGGGATTATCATTGCGGGCGTAATCGTCTTGGGCTTTGTCATGGCCGCGGTTATTGGCAATCCGTTCATGTCGGTGAATGCCAAGGCCAATCCGCAAGTGTTCGCCATGGTTTCCATGCTGTTTTTCTTCGGCTTCTTTGTCCTGCTTCTCTTCATCCGGCCCTTTCTGGAAGCCCGGCTGCAGAATTTGATCTGGAACCATACCCAACTCGGTCCGCACCGTTTTATCAGCAAGGTGTCGGCCCGCAAGCTGTTCGGCATCATGGCCACCAACCTGCTCGGCGTCATCTTCACCCTTGGGCTGTACCGGCCTTTCGCCGTGACACGATTACTCAAGTATCGACTGGAAACCTTGACCCTGGCCGCAGCGGGCGATCTCGACAGCTTCCTGTCCGCTCACGACCAGGCAGTGGGTGCTGTCGGTGAAGAAACCGCTGAGATTTTCGACATTGATATTTCCTTGTGAGCCTCCTCGCCGATTATTACGACGGAAAGAGCACCCGGCGTCATGCCGTAATCTTCCAGCTTGAGGGAGACCGCCTAAGGATCTCGGGGGAGGGCATCGAACGGGCCGCACTACTGCATGAACTTCGGATATCCGAGCCGCTGGGCGGCGCACCTCGTCTGGTGACTTTTCCTGATGGCGCCTTCTGCGAGATTCATGACCAGGCAGGGCTACAGGCGCTGTTGCAACAAACAGGATTCCAGGATCATTTTGTCGTGCGCTGGCAGTACAGCCTGCGCTGGATTGCCATTTCTGTCGTGCTATGCCTGGCTGTTTTTTTCGCCTGTTATCGCTGGGGCCTGCCGTGGGTGTCTGAAAAAATAGCCGCCGAAATGCCGGATATTGTCCTGCAATCGGTGAGCGATCAGGTTCTCGCCAGCCTGGACAGGCATTTCCTGGCCCCGAGCAAGCTCCCATCGGCGCACCAGGAAGCGCTTTCCGCCCGCTTCGCCGCACTAACGCCACCGGCCGGGAATCCAGTCGTCCATCGCGTGATCTTCCGCGCAAACCGGACCATGCAAGCCAATGCCATTGCACTACCATCGGGAACGATCATTCTCACCGATGATCTGGTGGCGCTGTCAACCAAAGACAACGAACTGATGGCCGTCCTCGCCCATGAACTCGGCCATATTCATGACCGACACGGCATGCGCCTTGTCCTGCAAGGCTCTATCGTCGGAATCATTACCGCCTGGTTTGTTGGCGACATCAGCAGCGTCATCGCTGCAGCACCCGCCGCCCTCTTGCAAGCCAGCTATTCACGCGAATTCGAGCGCGATGCCGATGCCTTTGCCGCCCGCATGCTTGGAGGCAACGCCATCTCGCCGCAATGCCTGGCCGACATTCTATTTCGCATGGAGAAAACCCATCCGGAAGCTGCACCCGGCGGGAGCGATGCGAAATTCGACGCCTACCTGAACAGCCATCCGGCAACGGCAGAACGACTCGATGTGCTGCGTGGCAGGGCATGCGAATAAAGCCGTAACCGGTCTTGCCTCCAGACTCTCCGTTCACAGCCCTTCCCACATCTTCTGCAGGCGCTTGCTCGATACCGGCGCTGGCGTGCGCAGCTCCTGGGCGAAGAGTTGCACGCGCAGTTCTTCGAGCATCCAGCGGAACTGCTCGACCTGCGAATTGCTCACCCCCTGCTTGGCCAGCACGATGGCGCGACGCTCATAGTTGATCCATAGCGGCGCGTACTCGGCGAGCAGACGCGCATCGCGCGCCGGGTCAGCTTTCAGCTTGTCGAGACGCAGCGCTATGGCCTTGAGATAACGCGGGAAATGCTGCAGCCGCTCGAACGGCGTCTCGGCGATGAAGCGCTTGCCGATCAGTCGCGACAATTGCTTCTCGATGTCCTGCAGCGCCGCCG
>JBAXHE010000217.1:0-2799 GCA_037139055.1 Betaproteobacteria bacterium
GGTCAATCAGGTGCATAGCATGATTATTGATCGTTTTCAAGAAAAGAGTGTGACACTATTAGAAAATATCGATCCTCGTCTGGAAACGGGGCTACTGATTGGCGATTCTTTGCGTATTAGTCAGATGCTGATCAATTACCTTGGTAATGCATTGAAATTTACTGAGCATGGATGGGTAGCCTTGCGAGTTAAGCTGGAAGCTGAGCAGGGAGATGCGGTCACGCTCCGGTTTGAAGTGCAGGATACCGGCATTGGTATCGCCGAGGCACAACAGGTTCGTTTATTCGAGAATTTCGAACAGGCCGAAGCTTCAACCACACGTAAATACGGAGGGACCGGGTTGGGTCTGGCCATTAATCGCCGCCTGGCATTTCTTATGGGGGGGGATACGGGTGTGGTAAGTCGTTACGGTCAAGGTAGTACATTCTGGTTTACTGTTTGTTTGAAGCGCAGCGAAGAACTTCAGCCGGAAGTCCTTGATAAGCCTGACGCGAAAATCCGTAGTGGCGCACGTATTTTGCTGGTGGAAGACAATGAAATCAACCAGGAAGTCGCGTGCATCTTGCTGGAAACTAAAGGCTTGTCGGTGGAGATAGCAAATCATGGTGGTGAAGCCATCAACTTGGTTAAAGCCAAAAACTTCGACTTGATTCTGATGGACATACAGATGCCCGTGATGGATGGTTTGGAGGCGACCCGCCATATCAGACAGCTTGATTGTGGCAAGTCCATCCCCATTCTTGCTATGACCGCCAATGCCTTCAATGATGATCAGAGAAACTGCATGGATGCCGGTATGAACGGATTTTTAGCCAAGCCGATCGAGCCAGACGTTTTATATCGAGAGTTAGCTCGCTGGATTCCTCAAGAGGATCAGGATACTTTTTTAAACGCTGTTTAATCGCCCAAGCCACATCTGCCGCTTGCCGGTTTTCTTTAACATCATGGACTCTAAAGAGTTGTACGCCTGCCATAACCCCCAAAGCAGTGGTGACCGCCGTGGCTGTTACCAACTCTGAGGGTTCAGACACGGCACAAATAGTGCCCATAAAGCGTTTACGACTGGTGCCCAACAGTACCGGAAACCCTAAAGCAACCAGATGTTCCAAGTGCGCCAATAAATCCAGATTATCCTGTTTACGCTTCCCAAAGCCAATGCCGGGGTCAATCAGGATATTCTCTTTCTTGATACCCGCCTGTAAAGCCACTTCAATACTGCCCTTTAAACTGTCAATAACCTCGGCAACCACATCCTCATAATAAGGATTGTCTTGCATGGTCTTGGGGGTGCCTTGGCTGTGCATCAAAATAATGGGTGCATTGGCTTGAGCCGCTACAGTTAAAATGGCAGGGTCATTCTGTCCCCCAGAAACATCGTTGATAATATTGGCATCCGCGTCTAGTGCAGCCTTGGCAACGGTACTGGAGGTTGTGTCGATACTGATTAAAATAGCACTTTTCAGTTGCTGTCTAATAGCGGTTATAACGGGAATGACCCGATTTTGTTGTTCTTCAGGTGTCACCGGGTCTGAACCCGGGCGAGTCGATTCGCCGCCAATGTCAATTATATCAACTCCTGCTTCTATCATTTGCTCAACGTGTATTAGCGCCTCCTGTAAGCCTGAAAATAATCCCCCATCAGAAAAGCTGTCTGGCGTAACATTTAAGATCCCCATGATAAGGGGCGGGTGGGTTAGATTGAACATGTTTAAACCTCTTGAGTTAACAAACACTTATCGAGTGTTGCTCTTTGAATAACAGTCCTTGTAGGCATCGTATCCGCATAGAATAGCTGGTCGTCAAGCATATAATAGCCGGTCGTACAGTATATAATACGCCACGCCACCACACATAACACGTCCTTTAACCACATCCAATACTACCGAAGCAAGTAGGGGTGTGGGATACGATTTTTTAGCACTTCTTGAAGCAAGTCACTGGGTACTGTCTTCTGAACTTATATATCAGGTGCTGGAACAGTACCTAAGTGTTGATTGACGGTGATGAGTGTACGCGCTTTAAGTATTGAATGTGCTGTCTCCAAGTATTAAGTGCTCTCTCTTCACGTATTGGGTGTGCTATACCTTAGGTATTGAGTGTGCTGTCTTCAGGTATTGAGTGTGCTGTCTTCAGGTATTGTATGAGCTGTGCAAGGGATAGGGATGCATTCTTTCAAGAAAGGTTCTACTGGAGGATGATATGAATAATAAAGAGATAACCCGCAGCACCGACAACGTTTTCGCCGACTTGGGTTTTGTAGACGCCACTGAACGCCAGACCAAAACGCAGTTGGCGTTAACCATTAATAAGCAACTACTCATGTTTATCTTGGCTAATTGCAATGACTGGCACAAGTAGTTTTAAATACATCAACAGATATCAATATCCAGATTAATAAATAAATAGTGCGGGATTTTATGTGATAACGGCTGTTATAAGGTGAATGATGATGTCGTTCTAGCTGTTTTTCTGGCCAGAAAAAGAGTATTATTCAGACTCTTTGTAAAGATAAAAACACATATATAAAATTATTGAGGAGGGGAACTATGGGTGGTGTACTCGAATTGTTTGTATTCATGGTGATTATCGCAACAGCCGCATTTGCGCCGTTGGGGTATTTCATTTACAAATATACCAGTAAAAATGCTCAGCCATTTGGTGAGACTGAACCGCATGGCGATAGTCATTCTTTTGTGAATGATTTGGCTGAAACAGTGATTCATTTTATTAAAAGTAAATTGGGCAAAAAATAAACAGAAACGGTCTTAGGTAAGACACAATAATAAATCCCACTTTTAT
>JBAXHE010000218.1:0-2781 GCA_037139055.1 Betaproteobacteria bacterium
TGGTTTGTTGGTGCACCCGACTGGAATCGAACCAGCGACCTCTGGCTTCGGAGGCAAAAGACACAGGTCTTATGGCGCTCCAAGGGTGTCTATCGAACATTTCATAACTTCCCTATTTTCAGTGTGTTCTAGAGTCCGTATGCTTTCATAGACTTTCATAGACACGCCTAGAACCTTCGAGTCTAGGATAGCGGTAGGACATTGGAGGCAGTATGGCGACCCGAGGAAACGTCAAGCTAACCGAGGCCAGGGTGAAGGCCATGCGTCCCGGTGCGAACGTGATCTGCCTGTGGGATTCGGTGGTGCCTGGGTTCCATGCGCGCATCTACAAGTCCGGCGCGCAGAGTTACGCCGTCCGGTTCCAGCGGCCGGACAAGACGAAGGTCGTCGTCACCATCGGGGCCGTTGGGGTCTTCAGCCTGGACGCTGCGCGCGAGAACGCCAGGAAGCTGCGCGAGCTCCACGACAACGGCAAGGACGCCAGAGCGCACATGAAGGACCAGCGCGGGGCCAAGGACCTGACGGCGCTGGCGAGCCTCTGGAGGGACGACTACCGGGACAAGCTGAAGCCGACCTCCCAATGTAGCTACGACAGCATCATCAAGGTGATCATCCTCCCGGCCATCGGCAGCCGACTGGTCAAGGATCTGGACTACCCCAGCGTCAAGGACCTGCACCGGAAGGTGTCCAAGGTGCAGCCAGTCGGCGCTAACCGCATGATTACGGTCCTGTCCCGGCTGATGAACATCGCAGAGATGGAAGGCTGGCGGCCACGCGGGACGAACCCTTGCGTCCGGTTCCCAAAGACCAAGGAAACCTCCTGTCAGCGCATCCTGACCGCTGCTGAACTGGCGCGACTGGAGGCGGCGATGGCCGGACTGGAGGAGGCCGGGAAGCTAGACCAGGTGGCGGCCGACCTGTTTCGCGTCCTGGCGCTGTCCGGTCTTCGGATTCGCGAGGCGTCGCACCTGAAATGGCGAGATATCAACCTGACCAAGAACACGATGACCATCACGGACCACAAGACAGCCGCAACGATGGGACCCAAGGTGCTGCCGCTGAATCAGCCGCTGCGGGACGTCCTGAAGCGTCGGGCCGGGTTCAAGCTGGGATCGTATGTGTTCCCAGGGCTGAAGGAAGGCACGCTGGACACGGACGGGAAGCGGATCAGCGCGCCTATCGTCGGCCTCCGGAAGATGTGGCTACGGGTGCTCAAGGTCAAAGGCTGCAACCTGAAGGACGTCACACCGCACGACCTGCGGCGCACCTTCATGACCACCTGCACGGAACTCGGCTACCCGCCAGCAATCGGCGACACGCTGCTGGGCCACAGTCTCGGGAAGATCACCGACACATACACCCGGCTGTCCACAGACGGCATCCTGTCGAGCGCCAGCACTGATACGGCGCTATGGATCGCAGCGGCCATGCGGGGCGCAAAGCCCAAGAACGGCGAGAAGGTGACGACCAAGGACGCCAGCGCGAAACAAGCGTGAGGTGGACCAGCTGCCGCGCGCTGCACTCATTCGATTAGGCGCCTCCGCTCATATAACGGGCCGCCCCTCATTCACTTTCAGAATTGGACACAGGCGAAAGAACGTGGTGCTGTAAATACAGGGACTTACGAATTGTTTGAGGTTACATAATGGCCGTTATCGAAAGTAGAAATACCTTCCCTCGCGCGCGCGGGGCCGCTAACTTGTTCAGTGTGAGGTGAAACATGGTCGGCAGACCGAAAGCAGAGATTCCCACCACCCAGCTGTCCTTCCGGCTCAGGGAGGACGAACACGCGCTGCTCAGGGCCGCCTGTGAGCGCCTGGGCCTGTCTCCCGGTCGCCTGCTGGGCCGGATGATCCGTGCAGCCTTTGAACCTGCTGCGGCAGACCCCGCACCTGTGACCCTTGAGGATCTGAAGCCATGAACGAACAAGAACGGATCGAAGTTACCGAACAAGCGATGTATCAGTCCTGGCGGGTGTCGTGCGCGCTGCGGAGCGTGGCCTTCCTCCTGAGTCAGACAGACGGCAAGGGACCATCCTCCTGGTATGGCGAACCGCTTGAGGATCTGGCGACCCTGATCGGCGTCCTTGCCGACAAAGGTGTGGACCATGCGGACGCTGGCCTAGAGGGTCTGCGCGGCATCCTCCTGGACAGAACCAAGACGGCCTAGAGCCACACAAAAGAAGGTCTAACGGCTGGGTCTAGTCCAGGACCCGGCCATCGGCCTGTCCCGAAGGTAGTCCACGCGGAGTAAACACCCCCACGGCCATCCTTGGTCTGCCCGGTATCGCTTCATCGCTACTTGGACATTATGCAAGCTGTTGACACGTTGTTAGTTACGAAGGAGTTCCCGCAGAGGGAACACCCAGCTGACCATCCTGGACCTGTTCTAGAACGCCTCGCAGCGACCTGAATCGAACGGAAACCCGAATTACTTAGCAAGGGGTCATTCACCCCACCCGCCACTGGAGGCCACCCATGAGTCCCTGACCACCCAACCGCGCACCCGCTGTCCAGTCCCTTGCCGGATAACCACCGGCCCCACGGAACCTCCCTTGTCGGATAAATACCGACCCCACGGAGCACCACCATGAACACTCAGGATTCCTCTACTCCCACGACCGACCAAGAGCGCGGCACTGAAGCGCGTCTGCTCTACGGCTACAAGGAAGCGCGCCAGCTGCTGGGCGGCGTCCCTCAGTCCACCTTCGCCATGTGGATTGCCACCGGCCTTGTGCAGCCTGTCCGCATCGGCCCCCGGCGCAGCTTCATCAAGCACGAC
>JBAXHE010000219.1:0-2724 GCA_037139055.1 Betaproteobacteria bacterium
GAATCCATGCCGCGCTTGAACCAGCGCATGCGCTGCTCGGAACTGCCGTGGGTAAAGGATTCGGGGACGATACGGCCCTGTGACTGCTGCTGCAGGCGGTCGTCGCCGATGGCCGAGGCCGCGGTTAGTGCCTGCTCAATTTCGCCGGGTTCGATGATGTGCTTGACTGAGTCTGCCCGGTGCCCCCAGACGCCGGCAAAACAATCGGCCTGCAATTCGAGGCGCACCGACAGGGCGTTGGCCTTGGCCTTGCTGGCCCCTTGCTGGGCGCGGCGAACCTTGTCCGAAATGCCGAGCAGGTTTTGCACGTGATGGCCGACTTCATGCGCAATGACGTAGGCCTGGGCGAATTCGCCGGGAGCGTGGAAGCGCACCTTGAGGTCGCGGTAGAAAGACAGATCGATATAGACCTTCTGGTCCGCCGGGCAGTAGAACGGCCCCATGGCAGCCTGGCCGGAGCCGCAGGCGGTCGGGATGGCGCCGCTGAAAAGCACCAGGTGCGGAGGACGGTAGCGCTGGCCGCCTTCACGGAAAACCTGCTCCCAAGTGACTTCGGTACTGGCTAAAACCTTGGAGACAAAACGGGCCATCTGGTCGCTTTCCGGCGGTTTATGCGCAGCGACCTGCGGCGGCGCTTGCCGCTCGATGTTCGAGGCGAGACCGAGAATGACCGACGGGTCGATGCCGAAGAAGTAGCTGGCGGCCAGCGCAGCGACCAGGGTGCCGATGCCAATGCCTCCGCGTCCCATCCCGCCACCAAAGCCGCCGCCTTCTCCACGGCGGTCTTCGACGTTGTTGCTTTCCTGCTGGTCATCGAGTCGCATGCTTCATATCCATAATATAATCAACGGTTATACCGAGGATGAATCGGATCCGTCGAGTTTCAGTCATCGCCCGATTCATCGCTAGGGGGTTCCTTGGGGGTGCGTGATTTCTTTTGTTCCAGTCGCTCATTCTTCTGGCTGTCGAGAAAAACATACCGACCATAGAGCTCGCAACCTTTCATGCCCGGATCACAGGGCTGATTGTTGATTTTTCCGCACGTCCCGTGGTTTTCGTGTGGGCAACCCCATCCGCCTGAGGGCATAAACGTTTCCTTCGGTAAGTGACACACGCCTTATTGTCGGCTTAAGACACAATATTTTCTACCCATGAAAGCGAATCCTCATGAAAAAACCCGAGCAGGTTCTCAAAGAATGGATGCAGGCGGTCAATGAAGGGCATGTTGAGGCCTTGCTGGCTCTTTATGATGAAAAGGCGGTTCTGATTCCGACTTTTTCAAACCGGCTGCTGGGCAATCCCGAACGCATCCGCGCCTACTTCGAACTGCTGGCCAGTCGCGAAGAGCTGAGTATCGCGCTGCACGAAAAAACCCTGGGTGTCCAGCTGATCAAGGACAGTGTCTATGCCATGCACGGCATTTACTGCTGGCGCTTTGCGATCGACGGCGAGTTGCTGAGCTTCGAAGCGCGTTTCAGCTATGTCCTCGATATGGCCTTGCCGCACCCGATCCTGCAACACCATTCGTCGCAAATCCCGCGGATGCTCTAGTTGCCAAGCTGCTCAGGTCATTCCGAGGGCTTGAGAATCCACGCCGCAATCCGGTCAACCGCCTCGTTTTCCATGCCGATATAACCGTGATAGTGAAAGGCCTCGCAGGGGCTGCCGACGGCCCCTGAGCCGCCGCTGACGATCATCGTGTTCTTGATGGGCGCATGGCTTAGCTGTCGAGTTATATTTTTCACTTCATAGGCCTGGCAGAATTTGCAGGCGTCGTTTTCGTGATGAAATACCAGCGTCGGTACGCGGATTTTTTCGAGCTCCTGTTTGGGAACAGCACCGTCCATGCGGTAACTGGTGATTGACGAGGTCAGCACCACGCCAGCAACGAGATTCTCACTATCCCTGATGGCGGTAGCAGCGGCTGAAATGGTCCCCATGCTGGTGCCGACGACCCAGAGTGGTAGAGGGCTTTTCTGCTTGATTACCTTGAAAATGGCGATATTGTCGGCGGCATGTCGATCGCTCGTGCGTATCCCGCCAAGGGCCAGATCGATTCCGTCCGAAGGCCGCCCGATCATGACCAGGTTGAACGGGTAAGTCGCCCAGTGCTTGCCGGTGCGGATCAGGAAATTTCCCGAGGTCGGCCAGCCGTCGGCACCGATCTGACCGTAGCCCCCGCCGCCTCCCGAAAAGAGCACGACCGTGACCTGTGCATCCTCTCGCCATAGTGTGTAGATCGGGACGTTTACGCCTTCGCGGGTGGCGACGCGAAGCTCCTCGCCGGCGCCGACTTCCTGGGCATGGAGAAGGGTGGCGCAACAACAGGCCATCAGGAAAAGTGCGAAGCGTTTCATGGCGCTGGCTTTTTCAATCGTCAGCATCGAGAAGTTCTTGCACCTTTTCGCTCGGCCGCCCGATGACGGCGCGCTGCCCGCTCACCACGATAGGCCTCTCGATCAGGATCGGATGGGCAACCAGGGCGTCGAGCCATTCGTCGTCGCTGAGGGTATTGGCGGCATAGAACTCCTTGAAGATGTTCTCGCTGCGGCGAACCAGTTCCTGAGGTTTCATCCCCAGCTTTTGCAACAGGCTGCGCAGCTCGTCCTTGCTCGGCGGCGTTTTGAGGTAGTCGATGATTTCGGACTGGAGGCCCTGGGCGGCGACGAGTTCGCAGGCTGAACGGCTCTTCGAGCAGCGGGCGTTGTGGTAAATCACGATCGG
>JBAXHE010000220.1:0-2720 GCA_037139055.1 Betaproteobacteria bacterium
CCCTACAGCGCCCTGATGGGGGTCATGACGCCCAACTCGAAGGAGCGGACCTCCCTGGCCTCCTTCCGCTTCGTGGGGGCCTTCTCCGTGGCTGTGGTGGTCCAGTACTGCACCCCCAGCCTGGCGCAGTGGTTCGGGATGAGCGCCGCCCTGCGGGCCCAGCACCCCTTCCTGCAGGCCCCCGTGGCCTGGGTGCGCTGGTTCCTCTCCCGGGACTTCCTGGCACTGCCCTCGGATCTGAACCGGGGCTGGCAGCTGACCATGGTGCTCTACGGCATCGTGGCTGTAGCGCTCTTTGTCCTCTGCTTCCTCTCCACCCGGGAGCGGGTGGCTCCGCCCAAGGACCAGGCGGCGGACCTCGGCCGCGACCTCCGGGACATGGCAGGGAGCCGGTCCTTCGTGGTGATCCTGGGGGTCATGGTCCTCATGATCACCTCCTTCGTCCTGAGGGGCTCGGTGTCGGCGTACTACTTCAAGTACTTCTTGCACCGCAACGATCTGCTCGGTCCCTTCCTGGTCTCCAACGCCCTGGCCTTCCTGGCGGCGGTGGTCATCACCCCGGCCATCGCCAAGCGCTTCGACAAGAAGGCCATCTTCATGAGCGCCATCGGTGTGGGGGGCCTGATCATCTGCGGGTTCTGGGTCGCCGGTCCCACGGACATCGGGCTGCTGTTCGCCCTCCAGATCCTGGCCAGCTTCATCATCGGCTTCAACTCGCCCATCCTGTGGGCGATGTTCGCTGACACGGCCGATGACGCCGAGTGGCGCCTGGGCCGCCGGAACACGGGCCTGGTCTTCGCCTCGGCCATCTTTGGCACCAAGATCGGCCTGGCCTTCGGAGCCTGGGTCACGGGGCTGCTGCTGACCTTCTTCGGGTATGTGGCCAACGCCGACCAGACCGCCAGCTCCCTCCTCGGCATCCGCCTGTCCATGAGCCTCATCCCCGGGGTCATGCTGCTGGTGGCCGCTGCGCTGATGCAGGCCTATCCCCTCAACGACCGGCAGATGATCCGGATCGAGCAGGACCTCAAAGACCGGAAGCGCGCCCAGGAAAGCGAAGCCTAGCCCTTGGGGCCGGGCTCGCTGAGGGCAGGAGCACACATGAAACGCACCTTCGTATCGGACACCCCTCTGAACCCGCCGCCCTCGGCGGCCCGGGGCTCCTTCGAAGACATCGACGGGGAGCGCTTCTACCGCATCACCAACCTGGATGCCATGGCGCCCTTCTTCATGAGCCTGGTGAGCGATTCGGACCACTGGCTGTTCATTTCCAGCAACGGGGCCCTCACCGCCGGCCGAAAGGACCCGGACCACGCCCTCTTCCCCTACTACTCCGACGACCGCATCCACGACAGCCTCGACCAGACCGGCAGCAAGACCCTCCTGCGGGTCCTGCAGGCCGGCCGAGCCTCGCTGTGGGAGCCCTTCTCCCCCCGCTTCGAGGGCCTCTACCGCATCACCCGAAACCTCTGCAAGAGCGTCTATGGGAACCGGATCCTCTTCGAGGAAGTGAACCACGACCTGGGCCTGTCCTTCCGCTACGAGTGGATGACCAGCGAGCGCTTCGGCTTTGTCCGCCGCTCTGCCCTCCAAAACCTGGGGACCGGATCGCTGTCCGTGGCCCTGGTGGACGGCATCCAGAACGTGCTGCCCTACGGCCTGGGACGCCGCTTCCAGCTGGAACTGAGCACGCTGGGGGACGGCTACAAGCGCACAGAGCTGCTGGCCCCCTCGGGACTGGCCCTCTTTCGCCTCAGCTCCATTCCTGTGGACAAGGCCGAGCCCAGCGAGGCCCTGCGGGTGAACACCGCCTGGTCTGCCGGTCTGGAGGCGCCGGTGCGCCTGCTGTCCACCGAGCAGTTCGGTGCCTTCCGGCAGGGCGAGCCCCTGCGGGAGGAGACCGATGTGCGGGGGCGCCGGGGCGCCTACCTGCTGAACACCACCCTGGTCCTGGAACCCGGCGCCCGGAAGGACTGGCTCATCGTGGCCGAGCTGAGCCTCGACGCCGTCGGCGTGCAGGCCCTGCGGAAGCGCCTGGAAGCGGGTCCGGACCTCCGTCCTGAGGTGCTGGAAGATGTGGAGCGCGGGACCCGGAACCTGGTGCGCATCGTGGCCGGGGCGGATGGCCTGCAGGCCAGCGAGGATGAGCTGAGCGTCTGGCGGCACTTCTCCAACACCCTCTTCAACGCCATGCGCGGCGGGGTTCCATTGGAGGGCTACCAGATCTCCCGGGAGGACCTCCGCCGCTTCCTGGGCTGCTTCAACTCGGGGGTGGCGGCGCGCCACGAGGGGTTCCTCGCGGCCCTGCCCGAGACCTTGCCGCACCGGGAACTGCTGGAGCGGGCTGGGGCCCTCGGGGACCCGGACCTGGAGCGCCTGGTTCGGGAATACCTGCCCCTCACCTTCAGTCGGCGCCACGGGGACCCCAGCCGACCCTGGAATAATTTCTCGATCCGGGTGCGGGACTCGCGCGGCCAGCGGATCCTCGACTACCAGGGCAACTGGCGGGACATCTTCCAGAACTGGGAGGCCCTGGGCCACGCCTATCCGGGCTTCCTCGAGAGCATGATCTTCAAGTTTGCCAACGCCTCCACGGCGGACGGCCACAACCCCTACCGGGTGATGCGGGAAGGCTTCGACTGGGAGGTCATTGACCACCGCGACCCCTGGTCCTTCATCGGCTACTGGGGGGATCACCAGGTGATCTACCTGCTGAAGCT
>JBAXHE010000221.1:0-2698 GCA_037139055.1 Betaproteobacteria bacterium
TCTTGCGGGGCTGGTATTCATCTGCTTTGCCAATGTCATGCAGCCATCCATAGATCAGGGCAAGCTGTAAATTCGCGGTTTTGTACTGCTGAATGCTGTTGGTAATGAAATCGGCCACCTCTAAAGTGTGCTCCAGATTGCCATTGAGATAGTTGTGATGGTGACCTACTGAACTTGGCCCAGTACAAAAGCGCTTAAAAAAGTCCCCTTCAAAGCAAATGGCGTTGAGTAAATGCTGGTTTTTATCGTCCAGTTGCTCCCAGGCTTGTATTGCTCTAGTCAGAATGTCTTTATTGATAAACCAATCGGGAGGGGCGGTTTCAAAAAGGTTGTAACTCATATCGGGGCGATCTAAGCGGCACAGCCGAATGATTTGCAGGTGTCCATCTATTGAGACAGGCTTAATTCCCTTGTAAGCAATGGTGACCAAACCATTGCAACTTAGTTGGTCGTGCCGCTGTCTTGCAAACCACTCAACCGCAATATGCACCCCTTGGGCATAAAGCACTGCTTGATGACGATATTCATTAGTGGCGCTATTGAGCGCGATAGTGATTTTGACGATACGCATGACCCTTGGCAAAAGTGAGGCATCCGTAAAAGTGATCTGATTTTGCAGATCCTGAACATCAAAGGTTTGTAGGGGGGTTGGTACCAGCGATGGCAAAACATCATCCGGCCGATGGGGTTTTTTGGGTTGCCCGGGAAGGCTTGGCAGTTTCATAAAAGGTCTCCCGCTGGGTGATCTGAGGGTAGGGTTGGGTCAGCTTTAGGGGGCATAGAAAGACCAGAATGTTTGGCAATTTCTAGCCAAGGATTAGCAATCAGCGCAGCATTGGCACTTGGATTTACCCGAGTGTTGGGTAGCTGGTTTGGCAAATTCGGAGGAGCAAAAGGAGGTAGCTCAGGCAGGTTTATTGGCTGAGGCTTGGGCAATTGTGGCGCTTGCTCAATTTCTTTAGTTGCTCGACTCTGAGTTTTCGGTAAATGATTCACTCCAATGCTGTTGAGATTTATAGCTGAGTGGGCACTTACTTCATTGAGTGATTGGGGGTTAATCAAGGGGTGTGGCTGGTCTTGCATCTGCGCTGCCATGAGTCTTTCAAAGGCGCTTCCGTCCTGACGGGTCAAGTTCGGAATGAATCGGGAATACACCCGAAAGAGCATCTCGGTGGTGGTGTGTCCCATCTGCCGAGCGATCCATTCGGGGACTTCACCTGAGGCCAGCATTAGGGTGGCAAAGGTGTGGCGAGTTTGATACGGCACACGCTTTTTCAGGCCCAATAATCTTAAGAGTGGATACCAAACTCGTTTAGAAATATTGCGATGAGAAATTGGGGTTCCGGCGCTAGTGGCAAAAACATACACGCCCTGCCCGGTCACTTTATGTTGAGCCAAAAGTGCATCAAAGACCATCTGGGACATTTGGATGTCACGCTCGGATTCTCCGGTTTTGGGAGTTTCCTCGTAATCATTGACAATTGTTTCTTTAATGGAAATCGTGCGCCGCTCAAAATCGACGTACTGCCATTTCAGGCCATCGATCTCACCAGTACGGGTTCCCGTAAAGAAGCGAACAATGTAGTAATTGCGAAAATCAGTTCGAACCGTGCGAATAATGCCTTGGACTTCTTGCATCGTGAATGGCTGCACATCCGTCTTACCCACTCTTAAGGGTTTGATATTGATAAAGGCCGGGGCAAATTCATAGCGATCGGCAGCCTCTGTCAATATCATCCGCAACGGGGTCATGATGTGGTTAATGCGGGAAGCGGAAAGACTCTCTTTATTCTTAATTCCGGGCAACTTCGCCAAAGAGGAGCGAAAGGCCAGAATGTCACCCTTTTTAATCTCGTTTACAGGTCTTGGGCCAAATTGAGGAATCAGGGAGTTATCCAGGACACCTCTAGTAGTAGTGCGATGCGAGCGCTTCCATCCTACTTCCATCTCTAAGTACCACTGGTTGGCAAATTCAGAGAAGAGAGGCGTTGGCTTTAGAGATGAGGGCGCGACATCAGAATGCATTTCTGAAGTAGCCAAAGTCGAGCTAGTTGGGGTCTTATGAGTAGGGGTGCTCATCGCTAGTCGCGCTTCTTCCACTTCTGCAATGCGTTTACTCATTGGGAAAAAATGCTCATGCTTATAAGAGCCATTAGCTACTGCTACTTTGATACTGTCATCTAACTTAGCCAATAATTTACGGTTGGCTTTGGTATCAGGTAGTTCGGTTTGCTCTCTGCACCGGACGCCAAAAACCCGGAAATCGAGAAAGAGGCGCCCCGTTTCTTTTCTGACGCGAATGTTAGACATGAGCAACACCCCCTCTTGCCATTGGGATTTGATTTAAGGTCGAAGAGATCGCCTTGGTCATGTCATCCTCAATAACCTCCCAGATATAGAGAATCTTTCTTCCGCCAAATGGGCGGAAATAATGACGCCCCTCTAATAAGACTGAATCTTTGAGTTGATCCCGAATCGTGCGGGGGTCATATTTGATACGAGCCGAAAGCTCTTCGGTGGTGAGATAGGTCTGTGCCATTGTTAACTCCATGTAGTAAAATCAATCAAAGTGGCGAAAAGTAATTCTTAATTAACTTTTGCCATCCTGAATGACATTATGCATGAGTAAATGACATTTAGCAAGCACTTTTTACATTTAATATTAAAAAAAGCTATTCAGAATGATAAAATGCCATTT
>JBAXHE010000222.1:0-2678 GCA_037139055.1 Betaproteobacteria bacterium
CACCGGTGCCAGTTCATAAAGATCGAAATAACGTTCCCGTGCAACTTCCAGTGCCAGTTGCGATAAACGTAACTCTTCGTTCTGCATCTCCAGTTCGATCTGATGCACCCGCAACTCGTGCAGCAGTTCCCAGCTTTTGTCGGCAGACAGGGCGGCGAAGTTTTCCCGGGTCGGTTCGGCGTTGCCGCGCACGATGTCTTCAGCCAGTTGGCGCATTTCAGAGACCTTTTGGTCAAGCGCTGTCATTTTCTTTCCCTCCGACAACCCGTTCTGTGGTCGCTACGGCATACAGTTGCCCGGCTTCATTAAGCAGCGCCGTGGAGATGATCGAGACATCAACCACCTTGCCGTTCTTGGCTATCCGTTGCGCGCGATAGGGTTCCAGAATTTCCGCCTGGCCTAACTGCACTAGCTTGGTCAGGGCGCCGGCGCGCAAGTTTTCGGGAATCCGGTCGTGTACGTTCATCAGCAGTGCTTCTGCCTCACTCCAGCCATAAAGACGAACGGCACCGGGGTTCCAAGCCAGAATCCGACCTTCCAGATCCTGTACCGTGATGGCATCGTGGGCATCGCGTACCACCACCGCCAGGCGTAATAAATCATTGGCCTTGTGTAGCGCCTCACGGACATGAAACATCTCGGTAATGTCGAGAAATGAGATCACTGCTCCTTCGATTACGTTGTCGAGGGTGCGGTAAGGCTGGATGCGCATCAAATAGCGTTTTTCATCCGGGGTCTGGACCTCCAGTTCTTTCGGAATCAAGGTGTTCAATACCGCCTGGATGTCGGCTACCAGCGTGGTGTAACCCACCAGATTAGGAACGATATGGGCCACCGGTCGCCCCAAGTCGCTGAGGATCAGGTTGATGATCGCGGTCACCGCCGGGGTAAAGCGCAGGATGCGCAGTTGATGATCGACAAACAGTGTCCCCACGCCGGTCCCTGAGAGCAGGTTGTTCATGTCGTTATTGGCTCGCGAGAGATCAACGACTTTGGTTTGCAACTCGACATTTACAGTAGCCAGCTCCTCATTGACCGACTGCAATTCTTCCTTCGAGGTTTCCAGTTCCTCGTTGGTGGATTGCAGTTCTTCATTGACCGACTGCATTTCCTCGTTTGCGGATTTCAGCTCTTCGTTGGAGCTTTCCAGTTCCTCGTGGGTGGTTTGCAGGTATTCGTCCTTGGCCCGGAGTTCCTGTTTGAGCGCGGCAATTTGCGACGCAGAATCAGACGCCTGTGCAGCCGATGCACTGTCGGGTGTCGCCGCGAGGGGAACCCGTGGCAGTAGTTCGGGCGGGGCCTCTTCCAGGATCACCAGGTAGAGATCGGAGTCGGAGGCGTTTTCCGTATCGGCTGCCAGTGGAGAAACCGTTAGATTGACCCGGGTGAAGTGACCGTTGGTTTTGACGTTCAGACCGGGGTATCGCACCACCGTCTTGCTGCCGGCGGCGCGGTGCAGCGCCAGGGTCAGATCACGGCGCAGCCCTTCCCGGGCCATTTTGAGAATATTGTTGATGCCGGATTCACCTGGCGTCAGTTCCAGATACATGCCGGTGCGGCCTTGCAGGTAAAGAATGTCGCCTTTGGCGTTGACCAGTGCACTGCTCGGTGCGATCTGCTGCAACAGTGCCTGTTCGGTAATTTCACGCAGGTGGCGTTTGACCGGAAAAGCAGTTTTTGGGGTGCCGCGTGGCCCGGCGGCAGAGACCGCTGTCATCGGTGGTAAATAACGACCGAGGCTATCACGCGAGATATTGTGGAAATCTTCTTTCCTTTGATAAATCTTGGATTTACGGTCAATCACCGTAAATAGCTCGGCAAAATCGCCGATCCCTTCAGACGTGCCGAGAAACAGGAAGCCTTGCGGTTTCAGGGCGTAATGGAATAACGGAATCAGTTTCTTCTGTAACTCCGTGCCGAGATAGATCATCAGGTTGCGGCAACTGATCAGATCAAGCTTGGAGAACGGCGGGTCCTTGATCAGATCCTGTTCGGAAAACACCAGCATGTCACGAATGCCCTTGCGGATGCGGTAGGCGCTGCCATTTGATTCGTCGTTAAAGAAACGTGCCAGCCGCTCCGGCGTGAGGTCGGCGGCGATACTGGGCGGATAGAGGCCGGCGCGTGCCGTGGCAATCGCCCGGCTGTCGATGTCGGTAGCAAAAACCTGAACGGTATAGCTTTGCTTCAGTGCTTCCATACGCTCCTGTAACAGGATGGCAATCGAATAGGCTTCTTCACCGGTGGAACAGCCGGTACACCAGACGCGAATCACGTCGCCTGACTGCTTGCCTTCAAAGAGCTTAGGAATGATCTGCTGTTCAAGGATGTTGAAGGTTTCTGGATCACGGAAGAAATTGGTCACCCCGATCAGCAGGTCGCGGAACAGGGCTTCGACTTCGACCGGAGTCTGCTGCAGATATTTGACATAGCCGTCGATGGTTTCAATCTGGTGCACCGCCATGCGCCGTTCGATACGGCGGTTGATGGTGTTCGGCTTGTACAGTGAGAAGTCATGGCTGGTCTCGGCACGTAGCAGGACAAAAATCTTTTTTAAGGCGCTGTCGTCCTGGGAGGCCGGTAGGGCGGTGGTGCGCGGCAATTTACCGAAGGCGTGAGTGGTGTAGGCGATCAACTGAGTGGGCATCTCGGCCGGCGGCAGTTGGTAGTCCACCAGT
>JBAXHE010000223.1:0-2674 GCA_037139055.1 Betaproteobacteria bacterium
TTTTTGCATAAGAGTCATTAAAACAATGCTTACAGTTTAAATTACAAATGTTAGTGATTTCTAAGGTTGCAGATGAAATATTCATAATTATTGTCTATACCAATAAAGATCAAAATGTTTTCCTCAGTAAATTTTCCGCCCGTGGACCAGAATTCGTCATACACTCTGAACACGTATCGCAAACAGTATCAGTTATCTTATTCTGTTCAAGCTTGTTTCTAAATTCTGTAAATACCAAGCTATTCCAAATATCAATAAGTGACGAATCCGGAAAAATACCCATTTTATAATTTTCTGGAATTAAAGATGGATGTTGAAAAAGAATATTAAAACACGTAACAGCTACTAATTTATCTTGTAATAGTGTTCCATCAAAATTCGATCTTTTCCAAGGGACAAGACATTTTGGTAAATTCCTCAAAGATTCAGGGGTATTTATCCCCCTTGACTCCAATATTCCAGAATAGGTATGATAACTTCTAATAAAACACTCAAAACCTTCAGCGGTCCAAAATTCTATAAATTCATTATCTATTTCAAATTTAGATTTAACTCTTGTTAATACAATACGTGTTGAAGCATCAATAGATTTAACAAAATCACGCATTTGGTAGATATTATTGTTAACTCTTTCAAAAGCATCTATTCCCTTTGTTGCTAAATAGTCTTGTTTATTGGTTGAATTAATTGAAAATTCAATAATACCTACAGCTCTAATTAGTTGAGGAATCAAATGAGTCGGGAAAAGTCCATCTGTGAAAAGCCAAAATTTGGTTTTCAAATTCAACTGATGAAGAATCTCTAATAATTTAGGAAACTGAGAATGTAATGTTGGTTCCCCAACTCCATGTAATCTTACTGTTGTCTCATGTCGTACTATTTCTTCACAGAAGCGTCGAAAGGTATTGACATTGATTTCTAAATTACCAAACATCCGCTTTCGTATATCTTGATGAGTAAGACCAATTGGACAGTGAACACAATTACAATGACAAATTCCTCTTATAATACCCAAGTTAATGATTGAAGGGAAAGAGAGAAGATTGTTTTGCATCAATTATACCACCTTTGAATTTATTGTTTGAACTTTACCATATTTCTCTAAAATATCTTCACTAAGAGTCACCCATGATTCTATATCATTTTCGTCGAAATTTCTGTGCCTTAGTGCAAAAACTGTTTTTTTCCCTTTACCAATCTGAATGTATTCATTAAAATTTTTATTTGTGATCGTATATCCAAATTTTTCAGGATATTTCCATATCAAAGAACCGGGATAAGGAATTAGCGGATATACTGTGTACTCTGAGAAATGCACTTCTTGAGCAACCATTTCCATATATTTCCTGATATTATCCTTATTGTCATAGGGTAATCCCACAATAAAATATACCCGTATCATTATTCCTATCTCTTGAGCATAGTTAATTCCAAAACAAATTTCTTCTTGCCTTGTATTTTTTCCTATTATCCTGAGATTCTTCGGGTTATAGCTTTCGATTCCTACTGAAATATGAAAACAACCAGACTCCTTTAGCTTCAAAAGAACCTCTCTTGTCAAATGTTTTGCATTTGCAAAGATTCTATAATGAATATTTTTATCTCTAAGTTTGTCTAAAAGTCCATTTTGATATGTAGCATAGGTAAACGAATCATCATTAAATCGAAACATATCATATCCTGATCGTTGACTTTGCATGACTTCTTGAAAAACTTTTTCTATTGATTTTCCAACAATACTATCTTTTTTCCCTCTATCCGTAACAACAGAGTTACAAAAAATACATTTATTCAGGCATCCTCGTGATGCTTCAAGGTTAATGACTGGCTTGTTAAGTATTCTTCGCCCATAATGTTCTGGAGATTCTACAAAACTCCGATCTATCATTGGAAATTCGTTCTCATTTAACCGTTCACCATACACGATCTGTTTTGTTTCAAAGTTAAAAATATTTTTCTCATACATTTTTATGATTTGACAAAATGCTTTTTCACCTTCTCCACAAACCACAATATTTATCCCTTCGAATTGTAATGTTTCATTGGGTAAAGCCGTAGGATTCGGCCCCCCTACAACAATCAACGAAAACTTCCCATAATCTTCTTTAATGTGTTGTATTAGTTCTTTAACGATATGCCATTTTGTACAATAAACGGTAAATCCATATATCTCTGCTTTATTTTCAGAAATAACAGTTTTTGCCTGCTACACATTATATTTTGTAAGATCCAGGATAACCACGCGAAGCCCTATTCTTTCTTGAATAAAACTTGCAATACTGAGTAACCCTAAAGGAGGCTCAAGATATTCATCTATCAAAATATCTCCAGGTGGGTTAATAAGAACGATTTTAGGTTCGTATTTCAAGTAAACCTCCAATGTATAAATATAGGTCTAAGCATATGTATGATTATAATTAACAATTATCATCAGGATGACGGATTTGCCGCATCGAGAATTTTATCAAAATCATTTTTTTGGAGGCACCTTTGAGACAAAAACCACCCGGAAGCCAATATTATTGCTCGGGACATTGTCATACACTTTACAATATCCCGACCGACAGCCATTCGCTTTGCTGGTCCAGCCCCCACCACGAATCGCATGGTACGAACCCTTTACTGGGTTGTTAACAGGACTGTTAACCCAGTCTGTTGATTTGCATTCTTCATT
>JBAXHE010000224.1:0-2660 GCA_037139055.1 Betaproteobacteria bacterium
CGGGCCATCAGACCTTGGCCACGACAACAGTTGACACCCTCTACCAGCGCTCCTCCGGCAGTGCATCCTTCTCACCCGGCAGCCTGGATTTAGGCACCATGGTGAGCCATTTCGACCAACGCAAGACCACCTACAGCCTGCCAGGTGGCGGTGGAGGTCGCGTGCTCGGTCAGGTGCCGGCTGGGCTCGGCGCAAACGAGGTCCAATCCCTGCTCGACAGGTTTGGCTTCAGTGCCACCGATACCATTGGCTACGCCCCAGGCTCGACTTCTCGATCCATCAAAACACCCCTCATTCAGATGGGGTCAGACGGCAGCTTGGTGGTCGGTCTTCGCACCGCCGGGTCTCCGGGTCAGGTAACCGATGAGGTCTCCGCCGACATTCAGGACAATCCCAGCAGTATCTATCGATGGGACTTCCCCCGGAGAATGCTGGTCATCCAGGGCGAAGTGGCCTACGAATTTCACTACGTAAACCACAGCTACATGACGCTCACGATTCCCTATCTGGCCATTAGTCAGAAGACGCAACTCTACAGCGGCCATTATCTGCTTACCAAGATCCGGAACAAGTTCGGCGAGCGCATTGATTTCACCTACAATGCGGACGGAATCGGGTACATCGCGAGCTGGAGCACCAAGCCCACCGTAAGGATTTGCGTACAGAAGGTGGGCCAAGTCGCCATCTCAACGGGACAGCCTTCCCTAAACAACAGTGTTGTCCCAGTCACCAGCGCCTTTCAGATCCGAGTCAGTTACGAGGGCGTCAGCCAGCCAATATCGAGTTACCTCCTAGAAGTCTCAAACCCGGAGGGTGGGTTACTCCCACCGCCGGTGGGGGGTGCGCCCGACAGCCCACCAGCGGCCACCGGGACCAACGGTGTAAAGACGCTGGACTTCGTTGGCTTTGATACAGCCATGCAGTCCATCCAGCCCATCCGGGTGGTCCAGGAGATATCCAGCGAGCAGATGACCTTCTCCTATGGCCTCGGCCCGACGACCACCTGGGGATACGGCACCATCTCCCCCACGGTCCTGAGCGGCATTACTTTCCCAACCCGCACCGTGAGCCTGGTCTGGCAGCCCTATCCCTTCCGCATGAACTACAGCGCCGAGGGGGGGGGCGGCATGGTCAGCAGCAGTGCGCCAGGGCGTCCAGCTTATGGCTATGGGGTCACGGCCATCCAGGACTCAGACAGCACTCAGACCCGGGTAACCACGCACAAGCGGGTGGTACCCACCTCCAACTGGTCCGACCTGCCGTTGGCCTACGCGCCTCCCGACCAGTGGGTGGACACCACCTTCTACGACGCCATCACCCACCCGGACGGGACGACCAGCGTGCATCGCTTCGTGGAGCCCACCAACGCAGTGGGAGACTCCCTCCAGACGCTGGCCTTTATCAAGACCCTGGAACGGGAGGTCCGCTACTACGCCCCAGGCGTCAAGTGGGAGGATGACCTTTCCGTAACCACCCCCGCCACCAGCTCCGCCTACAAGTGGGTGGTGAAGGACCGGTTCGATGTGCGGACGCCTGGTTCGCCCGAGGGCAGCCTAGCTATGCACTCCGTACCCTACCCCACCCGCACCCGCACCTGGGACAGGGAGAGTCAGGTATTCACCCTCCAGGAGACCACCGACTGGGACGGCACGGCCTTCGGGTGGAAGACCACGCACACCACCACCGCCATCACCCCAGCGCCGGCCTTCACCCTGGACTATCTGAGCCTGGCCCAGCAAGGACTTGGCTATTCCCCCTACCCGGCCACCCTGGGCCTCTACCGGCGGGTGGACAAGACCTTCGAGCCGAAGGTCACGGACTGGATCTTCGCCCGCACCAAGACCGAACAGAGCACCACGGTGGCAGACAACACAGGCTCCATGGCATCGGATGTGCCCCTGCCCAACCCCCAACCCCTGGTGACCAAGACCTTCAACCCGAGGATCAACCGGGTGGAGTCGGTGGCCGTCAGCAACGTGGACGCACCCACGGTCACCACAGCCTTCACCTTCCAGGGCACCACGGGGCTCGCCGCCTTCGAGCTGCAGTCGGCCTATCTGACCTCGCCAAACTTGGTACTGAGTGGCCAACTGGGGGTCAGTGCCTATGGCTACGACCCCAATGGCTACCTGAATGCCATCAGCCAGAAACCCAGCAATGAGGTGACCCTGAAGGCGCAGCAGGAATCCGACGAATTGGGCCGCCCCACATCCCAGACCGATGTAAACGGCGTCATCAAGACCTTCACCCGGGATCAAGCTGGCCGTTTGAGGGGTATCACCTCTTCCGACAATGAGGCCCCCACCACCATCACCTACGACGACAACGACCACCGCGGCATCACCGTCACCCGTGGCGCGCAGGCCACCGAGTACCGCTACAACGGTTTTGGTGAGCTGATCCTCGAGCGGCGGACAGCCCCCGATGGGGTCAAGACCCACCGGCTGTTCGGCTACGATGCGGCGGGGCGAAAGACCGCTGAGACCGTCTGGCAGCCTGGGGATGGGGCCAACCACGAAGCCGAGTGGATCAAGCCCAATCTGACCCGAAAAAGTTCCACCACGACCACGACCCCCTCCATCACCGTCTGCAAGCGGTATGGCTTCGATGCGGACGGCAATGCCATCTGTCTCTCCTGGCAGACCATTCCCGGTGGGACC
>JBAXHE010000225.1:0-2640 GCA_037139055.1 Betaproteobacteria bacterium
TGTTGACGCTGACCGAATACTGACCCAAGCAAAGGGGTAATGCTGACGTAAAACTGACCCAGGTGTTCCACTAGACCTGCCTACTTCTTAGGCGGGAGATAAAAGGTGATCACCATGGAAATGTTAGGCAAGATTCGACGGATGTATTTCCGCGACAAACAGTCGCTGCACGAAATCACAAAGCGCACGGGCTTGTCGCGCAATACGGTCCGCAAATGGGTGAGAGAGCCCAAGGAAGCTGCTCCACCGACCTACCTCAGGGCTCCGAGGCCAAGCAGACTCACGCGGTTCCATGGAGTAATTGAGCAGGCGCTCAAAGCCGATTCGCACCGCGCCAAACAGAACCGGCGCACTGCCAAGGATTTGTTGGCGCAAATCAAGATCGAAGGTTATGTAGGCGGCTACAGCCAACTTACTGCCTTCATCCGCGCCTGGCGCGGGCAAGAAGGCAAAGCCCCGCACGCCTTCGTTCCCCTGAGTTTCGAGTTGGGCGAAGCATTCCAGTTTGACTGGAGCGAAGAGGGGCTGGTGATCGGCGGCATCTATCGGCGCATGCAGGTCTCCCATCTCAAACTGTGCGCGAGTCGTGCGTTCTGGCTCGTGGCCTATCCGAGTCAGGGTCACGAAATGCTGTTCGATGCCCACACGCGATCCTTTACCGCGCTGGGCGGCATTCCCCGTCGCGGCATCTACGACAACATGAAGACGGCAGTGGACAAGGTTAACAAGGGTAAGGGACGTGTGGTCAATGCACGCTTTGCCGTCATGTGCGCGCACTACCTGTTTGACGCCGACTTCTGCAACGTCGCCTCGGGCTGGGAGAAAGGCGTTGTCGAGAAGAACGTGCAAGATAGTCGGCGGCGTATCTGGCTGGAGGCGCAGAATCGGCAGTTTCGCTCGTTCGCGGAACTCAACCTGTGGTTGGGCGAGCGTTGCCGGTCGCTGTGGAGTGAACTGCGCCATCCGGAACACAAGACGTTCAGCATCGCAGAAATACTGGAACAGGAATGCGCCGAGATGATGCCGATGCCCACACCGTTTGACGGCTACGTGGAGAAACCTGCTCGGGTATCGAGCACCTGCCTGGTCAGTGTCCAACGCAACCGCTATTCGGTGCCCTGCGAGTTTGCCGGACAGCGGGTTAGTACCCGGCTCTACCCGACCCGGATCAGTATTGTGGCCGACGATGCCGTGGTCGCCAGCCATGATCGCCTGACCGAGCGGGGCGAGATCTGCTACGACTGGCAGCACTACATCTCGTTAGTGGAACGCAAACCTGGGGCGCTCAGAAATGGCGCGCCCTTTGTCGACTTGCCTGCGCCGCTCAAGTTGTTGAAGAAGGGCCTGATGCGCCACGCCGGTGGTGACAAGGTCATGGCGCAGGTACTGGCCGCGGTGCCGGTGGCGGGACTGGATGCGGTATTGGTGGCAGTGGAACTGGTGATCGAATCCGGCGCCCTCAGTGCCGAGCATATCCTCAACGTGTTGGCAAGGTTGAATGCCACGCCTACGCCGGCCTGTGTGGAAACCAGTTTGCAGCTCAAGGAAGCGCCGCTGGCCAACCCCAGTCGTTACGACAGCCTGCGGGATTCCGACGACGTGATGACTGACACAGCGGAGGTGAACCATGCGTGATATCGCGATTGAACTCAAGGAACTGCGATTGCAAGGGATGGCCATTGCCTGGACCGAACTGATGGCTCAGGGCACGACATCGACTGAGTCGTCGCGGTGGTTGATCGAGCACTTGCTGCAAGAAGAGCACACCGACCGCGCGATGCGATCCGTCAGCCACCAGATGAACATGGCCAAGTTTCCCGTGCATCGTGATCTGGCGGGATTTGACTTCGACGCGTCGAGCGCGGATCAGCCCCTGATCAAGGAACTGGCCACGATGTCCTTTACCGAGACGGCGCAGAACGCGGTGTTTATTGGTGGGCCGGGCACGGGCAAGACGCACTTGGCCACCGCCATTGCCGTATCCGGGATTACCTTGCAGGGCAAACGGGTGCGCTTCTATTCCACGGTGGATCTGGTCAACATGCTGGAACGGGAGATGCGCGATGGTAAAGCCGGTCGAATTGCCCTGTCGCTACTACGGATGGATCTCGTCATTCTCGATGAACTGGGCTACCTGCCGTTTAGTCAAACTGGCGGTGCCTTGTTGTTTCACTTGCTGTCCAAGCTGTACGAGCACACGAGCGTGGTCATCACCACAAACCTGAGCTTCTCCGAATGGGCCTGTGTGTTTGGTGATGCCAAGATGACAACCGCACTGTTGGATCGGCTCACTCATCATTGCCATATCGTGGAGACGGGCAACGAATCCTACCGCTTCCAGCACAGCAGCATTGCCGCGAAGTCGCGCATCAAATTACGGGAGCAGAAACGTAAAGGCGGCCAAGAAGAAGCAGCAACTGTCGAGCCGTCATAAGCGTCGCGCGCGGGGAAATTCGCTTCGGGCTACGCCCTTCGCGTCTTTCCCCGCGCATTCCGATTGACCAGCGAGACGGAGAAAGGAGAACATCACAACCAACCGTTTGCTACACTTATCCACAGTTGCTAACTCAAACAGCAGCTACCTGTCCTGGGTCATATTTCAATCAGCACCCTGGGTCAAGATTCAATCGGCGCGAACAG
>JBAXHE010000226.1:0-2634 GCA_037139055.1 Betaproteobacteria bacterium
CATCGGGAATAAAAAGAGGGTCAAGGCGCTCCTAAATGATATGATCGCATGGACAAGGGCGCGGAAATACCCGTTTTATTTCACCACCGAAGCCTCGGTGAACCTGGCCGACGACGATGAACTGCTGCAACTGATGAAGGATGCCGATTTCCGTTATGTATTCCTTGGAATCGAAACCCCGGATAACGAAACCCTTCTGCTAAACAAAAAGACCCAGAATGTTAACAAGCCCATCACGGAGGCTGTCAGGAAAATACTATCCTACGGGATAGTGAGCAATGGCGGGTACATCATGGGTTTTGACAGCGACCGGCCTCATATTGCGCAAATGATGAGCGACTCCATCCAGGATTCAGGAATCTGCATGGCGATGATCGGGCTGTTGTACGCCTTGCCCAACACCCAGCTCACCCGGAGGCTGGAACAGGAAAAACGCCTGTTTCACCGCACCTCGCAATCCCTGGACCAGGGGGATATCGACCAGATGACCAGCGGGCTCAATTTCCTCACGCTGAGACCCAGGGTTGACATGCTTGCCGGTTATATCGAGGCTATTGAGGCGGTCTTCAACCCTGCAAATTATTACAAACGTGTCATCTATACCGGTCTGCATGTAAAAACAGATTACAAGCACAAACCCGATTTCAAAACGTGGCTAGTTTATATGCGCTCTTTTCTAAGGGTTTGCAAAATTGCAGGCTTTTCAAAAGAGACAGGCCGGTTGTACTGGAAAATGTTCTTTACCGTGATCTTCAGAAATCCTAAGGGAATTGAACCTGCAGTGAACCTTGCTGCCATGTTCATCCATTTCACCAAACAAAAATCCTACATCGCTTCGGTCACGCGCCGGCTGATCGCCCGTATCGCCTCAATCGTAAAATCGCCCTTTGTGGTTCTGAAAGTTGCCTTGAAGGTGGCCGGCGCATGGGCCATCAGCATCGACTGGTCGGGGATGACCTGGGCGGAAAGCCCGAACCCGGTAAGTATTAAAACGAGGCACACCAATACAGTTTTTCTCATAGGGGAAAGTTTTTAGTGAAACGAGCGGAGCAGGCTGTTTAATTAAGGTCTAAAAAACAATGTTCCTGCGGATATATCACAGGAACATTGCGTGGCCGGGATCCGGCCTTCATGTCGGCCATTCCGTTCATCTTCAAAACTTATATGGTCTCCCGTTGACAATGCACGATCAATAAACTGCAGGCGGTTTTCACGGAGATCAGGGGGCAGCAACCCTGCTATATTCTCACCTGTCATCTCCTGGCGGGACTTTCCCATCATCTCCACCGCCACATCATTCATGGCAATCAGCGTTTTATCGGAAGAGATCAGGAAGATCGATTCATCTGTTGCATTGAATATTGTCTGTAAATTTTCCTCACTCTCCCTCAATGCCATTTCTGCCACTTTCCTTTCGGTAATGACATCAAAAACAGCGACGAAATATTCCTTTTCAGGACAATAAACTGATATTGAAAACCATGCTTCCGTTGATTTCAGGTATATCTCAAAGGTTTCGGGATCGCCCGACATAGCCACGCGGCCATAAGACTGTATTAATTCAGGATCCATATCCAGGATGCCGGGGATCAATTCAGATACCTTTTTACCGACTACCTCCTTTAACCCTGTCAACGATTCAAATGCAGGATTTACCATCAAGTAAACAAAATCGACGGGTTGATCTTTCTGATAAATCATCCTGCAGTAGGCAAAGCCATTCATCTTTGTTAGCAGATTCCTGTGGAACACCTCACTCTCTTTAAGTTTATGTTCCGCCTCCTTGCGTTCTGTTATGTCACGGGCAATATGAACCGATCCCGTAAGGTTGCCATCTTTATCCATCAATGGCGAAACAGAGAGAGAAAACCAGCCATTGAGGCTTTCTAAAAAAATCTCCAGGGTGTGTGGCTTCCCGTCATTAAGCATCTGGTGATGCGGACAAAACCCGGGGGTTTCGTCTCCCTGGTGCAAAACCTGGAAACACTTTAACCCGGCAAGCGATTCCACTGGAACCCCGAGACGGATTGCAACCGCCTGGTTGGCACGGACAATGGTTTGCGATTTATCGAGAATGAGGATAAGGTCGGGAGAAATATCAAAGATATATTCAAACTCATTTTTTCCTTCCGTCCGGAGGTTCAGTGTATTCATGTTTCGATTTTTGACATGGGGAGACCCTTCTATTCTTAATACGTGCTTTATTTATACCCGCTGAACTCTTTTCAATAAAATAATGACCGGAATTGAATCCCGTAAATATAAACAAACACAAGCACAAAAAACATAAAATCTAAATCTTAAAATATTGTTCTTTGAGAACTATTCCCTAACAGGAGGGACCCGGCCGATGACATCCCGTTCATCGTTTAAGGAACAACAATCATCAATGACCTGCCTGAAGCCCTGCAATTGAATTTCCCGGGTATGTCCCGGGGCTGACGGTTCAAAGGCCAGGCAGGGTTATTCAGCCGGATCTGCCCCTGCAACCCGGATGGCCCTGATATCCAGGAGTACCTCGAAAAGATTGGCGGCACCGCCGTGTTCGACAATTTTCCCGTCAACGACGTTATCGATATTTACCCCGGTGACTGCAATTTCCCTCCCGGTCGGATGTATTCCCATCCAGGTTCC
>JBAXHE010000227.1:0-2630 GCA_037139055.1 Betaproteobacteria bacterium
AGATTGCCGAAACCCTTTGCAGCGAGATAACCGTTCGCAAACTCTTTCGCGATTATCAGCAGATCGGCTACTATCCCTTCTTTCTGGAGAACTCGGGCACCTATCTCTTTCGACTTCGGGAGGTTATCAACCACATTCTCGAAGTTGATCTTCCCCTGGTCAATCGCATCGAAGCGCGGCAGATTTCAAAACTCAAAAAGCTGCTCTACCTTTTGGCAACGAGCGTTCCCTTTACTCCGAACATCTCAAAACTGGCAGAGGCAACCGATATATCGCGGCCACGTCTCTACGAATATCTGGAGAATCTGCAGGATGCAAGGCTGCTGAATCTGGTGCGCAGTCAGGGCAGAGGCTATGAGGTGCTCACGAAGCCCGACAAGATTTACCTTGAGAACAGTAACCTGATGTACGCCATTTCCGAAAAGGTCAATATCGGCACCTTGCGGGAACTCTTCTTCGTAAATCAACTGCGCAACGCCAGCGCCCTCCACCCCGGCCTTGTAGAAAACACCGTTGAGCTTTCAGCCAAAGGGGATTTTATTGTCAAGTCAGAGTACACCTTTGAGATAGGAGGAAAAGGGAAGGGGTTTGGGCAAATCAGCGGGGTCGAGAAGAGCTTTGTTGTAGCTGACGATATCGAAACAGGATTTCAGAACAAAATTCCGCTGTGGCTCTTTGGGTTTCTTTACTGAGCTGAGAATCGGAGTTGGTTTGGACGAAACTGTCTGATTTATACGATGAAAAGCAGAAAAAGACGAAAATCACCATCCTCACTCCTGCCTCTTCTGAATGATCCCGTAGTTTTCCTTTGCCAGTATCAGCTATGTTTCCGGCCAATCTCTTTCTCAAGAATTTCTTTTACAAATGCCGGTATCTCTTTTTCGAGAGCGTGTGCCTCTGGCTTCAGTTGTTCGTAACTGGCTATAATCCAGCAAGATCCATTGCTCTTTCTTGTCCCATTGCGCAAAGAATGTGAGCTTGTAGTGAGCTTTCGGTATGTCGGGTTGATAGCTTCTCCCTTCGTCCAGTTCAAATTTGCTGAAGATACCCTCCAGTGCAAATGCCTCTTAAAACCGCTTCGATGTTTTTCCTGCTTTCGGTGGTAACAATATCGACATCAATCGAGAACTTGATGTGCTTCGTTGCCTCTACTCGAGGGTAGTTGTACCGTATGAAGTGGCTCAAGAAATCCGGCAGTTGTCCGTGATTCTTTTGGAATCGAGGTATTTGAGCAGGCATCATGGTTAGAGGTATTCCGCTTCCCTGCACGGAAGAACCAATCTAACAAGAATTAGCTTGATCCGCCTCCATCAAAGGTCTTTTCAGGATCTATCCAGCCAGATGGCCGGATCTCTGCGGCCATGCAATACTGCCAGGACAACGATACGATGTTTTTGCGCACGAAAATAAACGCTGAACGGAAAACGTTGAGCGACAACCCGTCGAATGTCCTTATGAACAACAGCAAACTGGAGAGGGTGTTCAGATGCAGCGTCACACAACTGCTCAATTTCAGCAATGAACTCTTTACCCAAGCCAATGCGCTTGCTTTCATACCATGCAGTTGCTTCGCTGAATTCCGAGCTGGCAGCACGATTAAACGAGATGAGCAGGCTCATCGCTTGATTTTGGCAAGAGCGGCAGCTTTTACTTCATCCCAGCCAATAACATCATCTGGATTTGCAAGATGGTCTGCAAGCCGGCGATCAAGTTCCGTTATTTGCGCATCTGTTAACGATGGCGCGGCATCTCGACTGACAATGCCATTCCAGATTGCCTCAACGAGTTCGATCTGCTCATTAACGTCGAGCATACTTGCTCGTTGTAACAGTTGTGTGTTCATGGTCGCAACAAAGTTGATAATAGCGTATACCTCTAAAAAAGATAATACAATATTTGATTATCATCTGGAAACAACTCGGCTTTTCGATGAGAGGTGCAAAGCGCCCCATTAGAATTATTTTCGGAGAAACCTGATGAATGATAATGAGCTTCTGATTGAAAAAGTCATTGCCAGTCCCAAGGATTGACGACGGTGACAGATAAATCGCTAAAGTGAAGAATGTTATGAGTTGCCAGGATTGCGTTGTGCGCCAAAACAATACCAGCAATAAAAGTGTCACGCATATCTACTGAACGACCACATGCCTTACGCTCAGCCGCCAATTGTGCAGCTTGGGTTGCAGCGTTAGCATCAAAGAGCAAAACACGGTTCTGCAGGTCATCTCGCAAGAGTATCTCAAATCGTTCCTGAAGCAATTTTTTGCGGCGACCGGATGCCAGCAAGGCCAAACCGAATCGGATTTCAAATAACGTGATGCTGTTCAACCAGATGGATTGGGCAGATTGACCGTCCAGCCAAGCCACTACCTGCGGGTCTGGCTGCTGCTGCATCAGGCCAGACAAAACGTTGGTGTCCAGAATAATCATGAGCCAAAGTCCATCGGTTCAATGGTGTTTCCATGGAGTTCAGTTAACGGCTCTGTAAGGCCTATGCCCTCAAACCGGGCAGCGATGCTTGAGCCAAGTCCTGGACGAGTTTGCCCTACGTTGCTGACAGCACTTCGCAGAATCTGACGAACCTCTTCCTCCATACTCCAGCCATGCCGGGTAGCACGCACTTTAAGAAG
>JBAXHE010000228.1:0-2627 GCA_037139055.1 Betaproteobacteria bacterium
TCATCGGGATTGGTCGCAATTACGCGGATCATGCCAAGGAAACGGGCTTCTTGACCACCGAGACGCCACGCATCATTTTCAAGATGCCGTCTTCAGTGGCGGCGCCGGGCGCTGCCGTTGCGCGCCCGACCTCTGTGACCAAGATGGACTTCGAGGCTGAACTGGCGGTCGTGAACGGCGCTTATGGCAAGGACGTGCGAGAGTCAGATGCGTTGTCGCTGGTGGCAGGTTACACAATCCTGAATGACCTGAGCGCCCGCGAATTCCAGTTTGACGTGGCGCCGGCACAGACCACTTTTGCCAAGAGCATGGATGGTTTTGCACCGATGGGGCCGTGGCTTGTGACACGCGATGAAATTGCGGATCCGCAGTTGCTTGACGTATCGTGCTGGCTAAACGGAACCCAGATGCAGCACGGACACACTGCCGACATGATCTTCCCGGTAGCGACCTTGATCGCCTACATCTCCCGGTTCATGACATTGGAACCCGGCGACGTCATCAGCACCGGAACGCCCGCTGGCATCGGCGCGTTCAGGCAGCCACCTGTCTACCTGCAACCAGGTGACCACCTGCGATTCATGGTGAGCCAGGTGGGAATGATGGAACACCTGATTGCCTGAGGGCGGTCCACAGCAGACTTATTTCGTTAGTTAATAAAAGGAGACATCGCTTGAAGAATTTACTATTCAAACTCATTGCTGCGGCAATCGTCACGGCTAGCGGCCTGTTACCCGCACATGGCGCAGAAGCCTTTCCAACGAAGCCTATCCGCGTCCTTTTGGGATACGCGGCGGGCGGGCCAACCGACGTCATTGCGCGAGTCCTGGCCAGGGACATGTCGGTAACTTTGGGGCAAACCGTCTTTGTCGAAAACAAGGCCGGTGCAAGTTCGATGATTGCGACCCGAGAAGTAAAAAATGCGGTGCCCGATGGCTATACGCTGCTCTTTTCTTCACTGGGAATGAACGTCAATCCGATTTTGGTGGGTGAGCAGGCAGGATACAACCCGAAAACCGACTTCGCACCCATTTCCAATGCCGCAACACTGCCGATGGTGCTGGTCAATGCTTACGATTCGCCGATCAAAACAATAGCAGAATTGCTTGGCAAGGCGCGCACGAAAGTGGAAGCGGTCAGCTTTGGTTCCTCCGGCAATGGCGGTTCGGGACATCTTGCCGGAGAACTGCTGGCTACGCTGACCAAGTCGAAAATGCTGCATGTACCGTTCAAAGGCAACGGTCCTGCACTGCTTGAAGTGATGGCGGGTCGGGTCGATTTTATGTTCTACCCGGTGATCGGCATTGCCGAAAATGTCGCGGCCAAGCGCATCAAAATCCTCGCTGTCGGCACGGCCAAAAGACTCAGCCAGTTCCCCGACGTGCCGACGATGTCGGAAATCGGTTTCTCTGGCTTTGAAGAAACAGCACCCTGGGTGGGCATGCTCGCACCGGCCAAGACACCGGTCGACGTTGTGCACCGATTGAACGACGCCATGCTCAAAGCATTGGCCAAGCCGGACGTAAAGGCCCAGCTGGAGAAACTGGGCGCAGTCATCGTCGCTGATTCCCCGTCTGAGTTCGCCGCCTACCTGAAACGGGACTACGAGCGCTGGGAAAATGTCATCAAGGCTGCAGCCATCAAGGCAGACCTCAACTGAGTCCGGATAACGCCAGCATGGGGTCTGTCAATACCCTGACAGACCCGCTGCGCGTTAGCACCGAAGACGAACAATTTATCAACCATGAAAGCCATCTATTACGAGGCGAAGGGGCCCGCTCTGCAGGTTCTGCAAGCCGGGCAACGCCCGCTGCCCGAGCCGCAAGCCGGCGAGGTACGGGTACGCATCCAAGTCTCTGCGGTCAACCCGTCCGACACCAAGGGACGTGGCGGCAACCTCGGTACGCTGGCCATGCCGTTTCCGCTGATCATTCCACACCAGGATGGCGCCGGCGTGATCGACGCGGTGGGCGCTGGTGTGGCCGTGGAGCGGATCGGACAACGCGTCTGGGTTTACGAAGCGGCGCTGGGGCGGCCGTTTGGCACCTGCGCCGAATACAGCACCGTGCCCGCGCACCAAGCCGTGCCCATGCCTGATGCCGTCGATTTCGGGCTTGCTGCCTGCATGGGCATACCCGCGATGACCGCGCACCGCTGCGTGCTTGCGGACGGGCCCGTATCAGGCAAGTCGGTGCTGGTGCAAGGTGGTGCGGGTGCCGTCGGTTTTTATGCGATTCAGATTGCCAAACTCGAAGGTGCCCAGGTGATCGCCACGGTCAGCCGCCCTGAGCAGGCAGCGCAAGCGCTGTTAGCCGGCGCTGACCATGTGATCAACTACAAGTCCGAGGACGTGGTCCGCCGGGTCCAGGAAATAACGGGCCAGGACAATGGTTTGCATCGCGTCATTGAGGTGGCGTTTGGTGCCAACCTGGCCACCGATGTGGCGCTGCTCAAGACCGATGGCGTGATCGCCACCTATGCCTCAGATGCTGTTCAAGCGCCAACCCTTGCGTTCAGGCCCCTGCTGGTCAAGAACCTCACCGTGCATTTTGTGCTGGTCTACGCCATGTCGCGCCAGGCGCATGACGAGGCCACAGCTTACATCAGCGATGCCTTGCAGGCGGGCA
>JBAXHE010000229.1:0-2607 GCA_037139055.1 Betaproteobacteria bacterium
CTGACCCTGCCCCCGAGCCTGGCCACGGGCTTCCAGTGCACCGTGGCCCAGCTGGGGGCCGGCACCGTGGGTCTGGCCGCCGGTTCCGGCGTCACCATCGTCTCCACCGCCTCCAACAAGAAGTTCAACGCCCAGGGCTCGGGTGTCACCCTCATCGTGGTGGCGGCGAATACCTGGATGGCCTTCGGGGACATGAACTGATGTTTCACCTGGTCCGGACCCTGCTGGCACTTGCCCTCGCCCTCCTGGGGCTGCTGGGTGGGTCCGTGGCGTCCGCCCAGACCATGATCCAGCGGACGGGGATGATGAAGAGCGCCCTGATCCCCTATCCGGCCGTGGCAGGCTATGCGGCCCCGGTCTATGGCACGGGTGGCGCCGGTACTTACCCGCCCACCGGGTGGACCGGCATCCAGAACGCCAGCGTGGACGATAATTTCCTCACCATCGCTCTCCCTTTCACGTTCTATATGGCGGGCACTGGCTACACCACCACCTATCTGGGCTCCAACAGCTACATCACCTTCGGTGGGGGTTCCAGCACCTACGGCGGCCTCAGCGCCTCGACCCCGGCCTACCCCAAGCTCATGTTCGGCGCCTCGGACAACAGCTACCAGCGGGTCTCCACCCTCTCCAGCGCCACCAGCCTGAAGATCCGCTATGAAGGCAACGGCACCACCAGCGGCATCATCGGCACTCCCGGCATTGTCGTGGAGCTGACCCTGTTCAACCCCGCCCTGTTCCTTGGGAACTTGAACGTCATCGAGATGCGGGTGGGCGTCCACAACCGCCTCGCCGGCGTCAGCATGATCGCCAACGCCTCCACCGCCCTGCTGAACTACACCCTGGCCCAGAACCAAAGCTATGTCTTCATCGGGAACGCCACCGGTAGCAGCTGGCGGGTGGCCTCAGGCGCCCACGTGGACCTGACCCTCTTGGCGTGGCCGACCCTCACCACCACAGCGGTTACGGGGGCCACCGGCACGGCGGCGACCTCAGGGGGCACCATCACCTCGCAGGGTGGGGCGGCGGTCACCGCCAGCGGCATCTGCTGGAGCACCTCGCCCAACCCAACCACCGCCGATAGCAAGACCACGGGGGTCACTGCCACCGGCGCCTTCACCGGCGCCCTCACGGGCCTGACCGCCGGTACCCCCTACTACGTGCGGGCCTACGCCACCAACGCCGCCGGCACGAGCTACGGGGACCAGCAGTGCGTCGTGGCCTACACCTACACCGGCGCCGCCCAGACCTTCACCGTACCCACCGGCGTGACGCAGCTCCAGGTGGAGACCTGGGGCGCCCAGGGCGGCGATGTGGGCACTACTCTCGGCGGGAGGGGCGGCTATGCCAAGGCCACGGTGGCCGTGACCCCCGGAGAGACGGCCTATGCCTATGTGGGCCGGCAGGGTTCGCTCAGCGCTGCCACTACGAACACGGCCGGTGTGCCCACCTTTAATGGGGGCGGTGCCGGGGCGATCCGTGCGGCCTTGAACACCACGGGCTCCGGCGGCGGGGCCTCCGACCTCCGCCTGGGCGGGAGCGGGCTAGCCAACCGCATCGTGGTGGCCGGTGGCGGAGGCGGCTGTGATGACTACAACTCCAGCGCCGGCGGCGCCGGTGGCGGCAGCACTGGGAGCAGCGGCGTCGCTACCGGCGGCACCCAGAGCGCCGGAGGCACCGGGGCGGCAGGGGGTTCCGGGGCACTGGGCCTCGGGGGCTCTGCGACCCAAGCCCTGTTCGTGGCCCTGGACACCCGCCTCAGCGGCGGCGGCGGCGGCTACTACGGGGGGGGACTCGGCAGCAATGGCGGCGGCGGCGGCGGGTCAGGCTATACCGGCGGGGTGAGCCCCTACACCACCAGCAATGCAACCATGAGCAGCGGCCTGCGCACTGGCAACGGCTTCCTCGTCCTCTCTTACACAGCCATGACCAACTGGCTGCGGGGAGCTCCCACCAGCGATGCCACCAACCGGCGGGCCTTCGTCACTTCCATGGCCGGGATTAACAGCAGCGTCCCCTACCGTACGGACCTGGAGGCCTGGACCGGCGTCTGGCAGAACCCCCAGGCCATCTACGAGCACGGTGGGAACCTGGATGACCCCACCACCTGGTACCAGACATCGGCCAATGAAGGCAGCACCTGGAGCAACCCCACGCCAGGCACCTCCGCGGGCGAGCTGGTGGTGGACATGCAGGCCGTGCGCACCCTAGCCCGCTTCGCAGTGTTCCAGATGTTCGCCGATGGCAAGACCACCCACGCCTACTTCTACAGCCACGCCAGTACCAGCGCCACGCCGCCAGGCAACACGGATGGAGGCTGGGTGCTGCAGGGCGGCGGCGCCATCGGTGCGGGCGCCACCAACGGCACCACCACCGTCACCTCGCCGACCCCCTTCACCATGACCCCCTTCATCAGCCGCTACATCAAGATCCGAGCCCAAAACGACGGCAGCCTGGGCTCCTCCGGCTACATCGAGCTGAAGGGCGTGAAGGCGTTCTGGCAGTAGGGGACGGGGGCCAAGGCTGCTGCAGTCCCCGGCGCTCTCTTTAAAGCCAGGGGAGGCTCAGCTTCCAGGTTGTAGGTGACCGCTGACCCAAGCAAGGACC